>NZ_SDKL01000042.1:0-5494 GCF_004123125.1 Geobacillus sp. PK12 | reverse complement strand
CTTTGGTCGTTGAAGTGGGGGTCTCCTCGCCAAAGACGATGAAAGATCAACCGACATTGGCCGTCACCTTCGTTGATAATCATGACACCGAACCCGGCCAAGCGCTGCAGTCATGGGTCGACCCATGGTTCAAACCGTTGGCTTACGCCTTTATTCTAACTCGGCAGGAAGGATACCCGTGCGTCTTTTATGGTGACTATTATGGCATTCCACAATATAACATTCCTTCGCTGAAAAGCAAAATCGATCCGCTCCTCATCGCGCGCAGGGATTATGCTTATGGAACGCAACATGATTATCTTGATCACTCCGACATCATCGGGTGGACAAGGGAAGGCGTCACGGAAAAACCAGGATCCGGACTGGCCGCACTGATCACCGATGGGCCGGGAGGAAGCAAATGGATGTACGTTGGCAAACACCACGCCGGAAAAGTGTTCTATGACCTTACCGGCAACCGGAGTGACACCGTCACCATCAACAGTGATGGATGGGGGGAGTTCAAAGTCAATGGCGGTTCGGTTTCGGTTTGGGTTCCTAGAAAAACGACCGTCTCTACCATCGCTTAGTCGATCACAACCCGACCGTGGACTGATGAATTCGTCCGTTGGACCGAACCACGGTTGGTGGCATGGCCTTGATGCCTGCGATCGCGTTGTAAAGACATTCCTCTCTATCATTGAGGCAAAAAACACGGCCTTGCCCGCCATGAATGGCGGCACAAGGCCGTGTTTGATGTTACCATCCATTTGCTTGCTTCAACTTCTCCTTTGACGGCGTTTCGTAGCGAATGTGCGTGTCGATGTCGGTCACGTAATACCCGCCGCCGACCGCGTACTGCCCGCCGAAGCGCGCGTCATACCCGTAGACGCGGTACACTTCCCCAGGCTGTAAGATGCGGACGAACACAAGGCGCCCATCCTTCGTCCGCTTCCATAGATTGATCGGCTTTTGCACTGTCAAGCGGCCGATTTGCCCTTTTTTCAACTCCACGCCATCCCAGTACACTTTTTTCACTTGGCCTGGAGGAGTGGTTGGCTTCTCCGGCTGCTTTGGCGGGTTGGGCTTTTCTTCCTTCCAAAGCGGCAAGGCAAATTCATATTGGGCAAATCCGCTCGGCAAAGTAGCGACATAGCGGATGCTGCCGTCTTGCGGCAAGTATTTTTGCGCTTCCGGCGACGATTCAAACGTGACGGTCACCGGCGCTTTCCCTTTCACTGGCGCAAACCGCCAGTTGCCATCTGCCGACGGGTTGATCGTTCCGTTTTCCCGAATGTAGTCGATGATCACTTGCCGGTTTTCATCCGGCGCAGCCAAAATCGTGTTTTTCCCGCCCGGATTGATGATCCGGTTTGTCGTCGCCCGATAGTTGTTCGTTGCGACGATAAATTCCATGTTCGGCGTCACTGGCTTGCCTTCGAATTTCAAGTTTTTAATCCGGTTCGCGTTTGGATTGATCACATTTTGGTTTTTGTCGTATTTCGCCGGCTCGGTCACATCGATCTCGTACGTCACGCCATCCATAATGTCGAAGTTGTACGTCGGGAAATCGTTGTTGACGAGCGGCTGAACGTCTGTCTTGTTCGGGTCGATTTGGTTGAATTGCCCCGCCGACCACTCAAGCCATTCTTTCAACTCGGCTCCCGTAATTTTCAGCGCATACACCGTGTTCGGATACAAGTACAAATCAGCAACGTTTTTAATGGCGATTTCCCCTGCCGGGATGTCGGTATAGTAGCTCGCCCCGCCGCGTCCGCCGGCTTTGAACGGAGCGCCGGCCGACAGCACCGGAAGGCCTTCATATTTCGTCCCTTTCAACATCTTTTCGACATACCATTTTTGCGCATTCGTGACGATTTGCACGGACGGATCGTCTTTGATAAGCGCAAAATAGCTGTTGATCGGGCTCGTTGTTTTTCCAACCGGGCTGCGGACGTACTGAATCGTCGCTTCATGTTCCGCTTGGATCGCCTGCTCAACGGCCGGGTCGCTGTCGACAAGCGGCGTTTTCGTCGCCTTGTCATACACTGGACGGAGTTGGGCTTTCGCTTGCGTCACTTTCCATTTTCCGTCAACTTGCTCGACCGTCAAGTCGATCACGCCGAGCGTATCGCCCCATGAACCCGGCATCGTCACCGGAACACCGTTGATCGTGCCGGTTTCATTGTTGATTCCGTTTCCGTCTGGAAAATCTGGTGTCGTGCCTGGAAGGGCCGGGAATTTTTTATGCTGGTGGCCGGTCAACACGGCGTCGACCCCCGGAATTTGCGTCAAATAATACGATGCGTTTTCCATATTCGGGCTGTTTCCGCCGGTCTCAATGCCCGAGTGCGATAGCACAACGATCAAATCGGCCCCTTCCGCTTTCATTTTTGGAATATACTTTTGCGCCGACTGCACAATGTCTTTCGCAATCACTTTCCCTTGCAAATTCGCTTTGTCCCAATCCATAATTTGCGGCGGCACAAAGCCGATGACGCCGATCTTCAGCGTATGCTTCTCCCCGTCTTCATCAACGACTTCTTTCTCTAAAATTTGATACGGCGTGAAATAGTTGACATCGTTATCCGGATTTTGGTCATGATCGTCACGGTACACGTTCGCATTCACGATCGGCAGCTTGGCATCGTCATACACTTCATTGAGGAAATCCAAGCCATAGTTGAACTCATGGTTCCCAACCGTTGCCGCATCGTACTTCAACAAATGCAACAGTTTCACCGCTGGATGCACTTCTCCGTCTTGCAGCGGCTTCACTTTGGCCACATAGTCGCCAAGCGGCGTTCCTTGAATCAAATCCCCGTTGTCAAACAGAAGCGTATTCGGCTGCTCAGCGCGCGCCTGCTCGATCAAACGCGCCGTCTTCGACAACCCGAACTCATTCGTCGGACTATCTTTGAAATAATCGTAGTTGACAAGATTCATATGTACGTCCGTCGTCTCTAAAATGCGCAGCTTGACGACATCTCGGTCTTCCGCGCCCGCTGCGGTCGGCAACACAGCCGGAGCAAGCAGCCCCAACGCCAACACCACGCTCGCCGCCGCGTATTTCTTCCGTTTTTTCAATGCCCATCCCCCTCACTCGGATCAAATCATTGTCATCTCTATACATATTACCATAAAAGCAACAAAATTTTGATAGGAAAAACAAGGGAAATAGAGGAAATAAATAGACAATATCGAAAGAGATAGAGGAAAACACCATGTCCTATTCTTGGGAATGGTTGATCTTTTCCATCTTCCTTTCCGCATTCATGCTGTATATTATCATTGAAACCGCCGTCCGACGAGCGATTGACAGCTCAACATTAGCAAGAACACATCAAAAAACCGTTGGAAGATAGAAAAAAAGGAATGACAGCCGACATTAAAGGAGTGACACGCATCGTTCATCAATGTTATGATTAAATAAAAACTTGGAGCTTTTATTTGCAAGGGGAGTATGCAATGTTGCGGGACATCATCAATGCTGTTCTCGGTGTGATCATCGGGGTCATTTTAGGAGACCCTCTAAAGGAGGCTTGGGGGAAATTTGTCAAATACATGAAGCGCCTCCTTGCAAAGCCAAAAACTATTAAAGATCCCTCATATTTTACCATTGGGAATGAAACTACTTCGTTTATTGTTTGTGACGGAGATGGCGTTATGACCTACTCTCCTGAAAATATTGAAACAAGAGTAAACAACCATGCAGTTGAGCTTCCCAGTGATTTAAAAATTTTGAGGAGAGAAATAGAAAAAGCGGAAGATGCAAAGAAACAACGGGGGGAAAGCTACAGTTGGAATGGACCTTTGCTCTCTCTCGAAAAATATTCAATTCTACGAACAAAAGTGAATGAGGATATGAAAGTCATTTTTTCGTTCGTTCCTTCAGATTATTATACATTTAAAGCGTTAAATATGAATCTAGATAAACAACTTCCTTCCGGTTATACAATCCGAGAGAAATACTTGGCCGGAAACACAGTTAGGCAACCAATCCCAGCGCTAGCAAACGGCGTTGGCGTAGCCATCACTGTCATTACTTCAGACAATTACGTCATTTTAACCAAACGATCGCCTGAAAGCGGGGTGCGGCCAAACGAGTTGGATATTAGCGTTGTCGAAGCAATCCATCCTTCCCACGACCGTAAAGCGGTAGGACAAGGGCCGGACCTATTTAATACTGCTGTACGTGGCGCAGAAGAGGAACTAGGCGTTGTCATCCCTAGGGAAAATATAAAATTTCTTGGGTTCGGTGTAGATGAACAATACTATCAATGGAATATCATCGGCATTGCGCACTGTAAAGAAAAAGCCGAAGAAATTATGAAACAACGCAGCAGAGGAATCCCGGGGAAATGGGAAATGGAACAAATACTCTTCATTCCGTTTAAAATTAGGGACGTATTATATACTATCAAAAATGAAAAAATGTGGTCCACAGCAAAAGTTGCTCTATACTGGTCACTCGTCTTTGAATATACAAAAAGAGGAGTAGATAAGGAAGCAGAAAGGCTGTTCAAATAATCCATTATTCGCAAAGAGAATATGCCTTTAAGGACTGTCTTTTCTAAAAGAGCAGGAAAAGAAGCAACCCAAGCAAAAATAGAAGGTCACCATTGCAATCGAGTAGGAGGGGGCGGCTAACCCCCGTCCCCTCACACCACCTAGCATGCGGGTCCGCACTAGGCGGTTCGTCAACCTTGACGGAGTTCGAAATATCGTTGCGTCAAACTATTAGCCCCTGAGCGATCCAGTATGTCTTGCCCAGGGCTTGATGGAGTTGCGGCGTTTTGGTTGTTCGCCAGGCTCCTTTTCGGGTATTGGCAATCTCCATGATCGCTGTTTCCTTCAGCCCCAGCGCTCTTAATTCGCGGATTCTGGTTCTGACCCGTTTCCACTGAAGCCATTGGCAGAGTCGAAGCCTCCTCCGAATCCATCCCTCGATGTTCTGAAGGACAGACGGGGTTTCGATGAGCCGAAAATACCCAATCCATCCTATGACGTATTGATTGACACGATGAATTCGTTCCGGCATCGATACGCTCCAGTTTGGGTTGGTCAGTCGTCGAATCCGCTGTTTAAAACGTTGAATCGACCCCGGGGCGAGGCGAATTCGCGCTTTTCGTTCCGGTGTGAAGCTGAATCCAAGGAAGGCCCGTTTCCACGGGCGGTCCACCGCACTTTTCTCCTCGTTCACCTTGAGTTTGAGTGTTCTCTCCAAGAACCGTTGGATGCTTTGTTTCACCCGTTGTCCTGCCCGCAGACTTTTCACATAGATGTTGCAGTCATCTGCGTAGCGGTAGAATTTCAATCCTCGCTTCTCCAATTCCTTATCTAAATCGTCGAGAAGGATGTTCGCCAGCAGGAGGCACTTCACACACTGGCGCCCTTCCTCATTTCTATAGCAAATTGAGCAACGCCTTTTTGTTCGCTTGCACTTGATCGTTCAACGCCTTGACTTTTTCGGCTCTTCACCACAAGTTGTACTTGATCATTGAAGATCGGTGTG
>NZ_SDKL01000041.1:0-27601 GCF_004123125.1 Geobacillus sp. PK12 | reverse complement strand
ATCAGGCGCGCTGGAAATCTTCATCTGAAAGAGCGTGCAAACGTCCCGAAAGAATGTGCAAAATCTAAAACAATCCGCAAAAATTTTGCACATTATTTCCGAATCCGCCTGAAATAATTTGAAAAAGGGATTCTGAAATAATGTGCTAATTTACATCGAGGGAGGGTGTTAAAAAAGCCGTTTCCCGTTCCGCGATCGAAAGAAGGATTGGAATGGTTGTACCAGTGCATCGTGGAAGCCATGAAGGAATTTGGAAAAACCGAGGTGATCGTTGGCATCGAGCCAACGGGACATTATTGGCTGAATCTCGCCTATTTTCTTGATGAGAAAGGCATCCCTCTCGTCATGACAAACCCGATGCACGTGAAGCGATCCAAAGAGCTGGACGATAACCTTCCAACCAAGCATGATGCGAAAGATGCGCTCGTCATTGCCCGGTTAGTGAAAGACGGCCGATTCAGCTATCCGCGTATTCTGAAAGGGATGGAGGCGGAGCTGCGCGTGGGAGCGACATTTCGCTCCAAATTGGTGGAAGAACAGGGAGCAGTTCGAAATCAGATGATTCGCTGGCTCGATCGGTATTTTCCAGAGTTTACGCAAGTCTTTCCGTCGTTTGGGAAAATGGCGCTCGCGGTACTGGAATATACGCCATTTCCGAGTGATCTGGCAGGAAAAGAGCTAGAAGAGGTTCTCGCCCTTTACCGGCAAAGCGAGGGATTACAATCGCCGCAAAGGCCGAAAGCGAAGAAGCTGATGGAACTGGCCCAACACTCCATTGGCGTAACGGAAGGACAACAGATGGCCCGTATCGAAATTGCCACGCTTGTCCGCCGGTACCGCCAACTGGAAGAAGAAATCGAGGCATTGACAGAACAGCTGATTGAACTCGTTCAGACCTCCGTCGAATACGAATGGTTGAAGACCGTTCCGGGTTTAGGCGATGCGACCATCGTGGAACTGTTATCAGAGATTGGGAGTTTCTCCCATTATCAGGATCCGCGGCAACTCATCAAATTAGCGGGCCTGACGCTGCGGGAACATTCCTCCGTCCAACATAAAGGGCAGAAACGGATCTCGAAACGGGGACGAAAACGGCTTCGCGCTCTCCTGTTCCGGGCGATGATGCCGATGATCCGCCACAACGAAGCGTTTCGGCAGCTGCACGACTATTACACGACACGACCTGATAACCCGTTACGGAAGAAGCAATCGATTGTGGTGTTATGCGGAAAATTACTGAAGGTACTGCATGCGGTGTGTACGAAACGACAGGCGTTTGACGTGAAGCGAATGATGTGGGACATCTTTGGCCTCGAAACGGCTGCTTGATGCCTATAGTCTCGATTCTCTAGACAACAAGGATGACACGGAGAAGCTGGCGCGATATCATCCATTCGACCTTGAGTCCCNNAGAGACATGGGAGGGTTCGTCATCATCAGCGATGCAGAGATCCATGGTGCATCCCATACGCTTCCCCTACTACAACCAAATTTAACCAGTAGTGACCGCGAAGCGTACCCACCCAATGTAAGATATACACATATTTAAGAAATAATGTTAGGAACTTTGTCGAAAAATATTTTTTTTGACACCCCTGAAACAGTTACAACCGTTGATATATCAACATTTATAGAGGGAGGGGGTCCATTGACGGTTTTTAGTGGAATTTTGCTTCATGTCATGCTGCCGACGTTTTTTCTTGTCGGCCTTGGGGCGCTTTTGCATCGCATTTTCCATTTTGACATGAATACCTTGTCCAAATTAAATGTCTATGTGCTACTACCGGCTGTTGGGTTTACAAATATTTATGAAAGCAACATGAACGGCGATGTTCTGTTGGGAGTACTCGCGTTTTTACTGCTGCAAAATGGAGTGCTAATCGCTATTAGCACAGTCATGGCAAAATTAATGAAGCTGGACCGTAGTTTAGCGGCGACGTTTCAAAATACAATCGTTCTTAATAATTCCGGTAATTTCGGCATTCCAGTAAGCCAGCTTGTATTTCACCAGCAGCCGTTAGGGCTGTCGATTCAAATTGTCGTGACGATTTTCCAAAATTTCCTTACGAATACATACGGTGTGTTTAATTTTATATCTGCTAGCGAAAAGAAAGGAAAAGTGACGGCAGAATTTTTGAAAAACCCGATTATATACGCACTGTTGCTTGGATTGCTTTTTCGGTCGTTGCATATTCCGGTTCCATCGTTTATCTGGAATCCTCTTCAAAATGTTGCCAATGCATTTTTGGCCATTGCTTTACTGACGCTGGGAGCACAAGTGGCTTATATTAATCTGAAACAGCTGCCGCCGTTGTTGTATCTTAGCGTGTTCAGCCGTCTGCTTCTTTCACCGGCGCTTGCCGCTGTGATTATTTTTGCATTGCATCTTGAGGGAGTGACCGCTCAAGCTTTATTGATTGCAAGTTCGTATCCTTGTTCCAGAAACACCGCGCTTTATGCACTCGAATACGGCCACCATCCGGATTACGCCGCCCAAGCAGTATTTGTGTCAACGCTGCTTAGTTCAGTGACGGTGACGATGATCGTGTATCTATCCAATATTTTATTTTGATAAGCATTAAATCGTAGCAAAGGCGCGAAATAAGCATTCGCGCCTTTGCTATGCTATTGAATTTTTTTAAAGAGCTTAATTGTCTGCTTTGGAACCCAGAATTGATCCGCGCTGTAAACGACAAGTCCTTCTAATTCATACGTTTTGTTTCCAATCATCATGATGTTTTTGTTCACAGGGAGTTTCGCTGTCGTATCTCCTTTTTTTACGATTAAGACAGGATTTTTCGCGTCCGTTTGGTCAATCGCTACGGCTGCCCCTATTGCTTCGAATTCTTTTTTGGCGTTGACAAATAGCCGTTTATTTAAATCTTTTAAGTCAAAGCCCAACGCTTTTGCCATAATGTGGGCTAAATCCGTATTTTCAAATGTGCCAATTGGACGATTTGGACCGTAAGTGTAGAGAAATACATCTTCCCCCGTATGTCCGCCTGTTGTAAATCCGAGATTGGCACGCGCGGCCAGCAATTCCGCTAATGTTTTGCGAATATCAGTGGATTCGCTTAATCTTTTCTTCTCATCGGCTGTTAATGAATCTAATCCGTATAAACGGGCAACTTCTTCTAAATTGGATTTGTCTTCTTTTAATTGACTCATTGCTCCGTCTAATGTCATTTTCGCTTTTTTCAGCGGGTCGATATATGCGGAAACCGGAGTTTCAGGATATGATTGATCGGTGTTACGGTTGCCGATCGTGATACCGCTGTTGCCATGGTCACTTACGGCAATAACGAGCGTGTCGTTGCGTTTTTTTGCAAAAGCAAGCGCTTCTTCGACTGCTTTGTCAAAGGCTAACACTTCACTGATAATGCCGACAGGATCATTGGCGTGAGCCGCCCAATCCGGCTGACTTCCTTCCACAAATAGGAAAAATCCATCTTTATCTTTCGACAGTGTATCGATCGCTTTTTTCGTCATTTCCGCTAGTGTTGGTTCATTAGGTCTTGTATATGGACGGTTCATATCTTGCGCAAGCGCGTCATCGGCAAACACGCCCCAAATTTTGTTGGATTTGGAACGAAGCAGCTCTTCGCGCGTTTCTACAACATCATATCCTTTTTTCTTAATGACTTCTAGCATGTTTTCGTTGTCTTTTCGGTTGTTTTTTCCGTTCCCTGGAAGTAACGCTTCTTTTCCGCCGCCTAAGACGACTTCTATATTTTGATATACTTGTTGTTCAGCGATGTCTGGAAACATGTTTCGATGTGGAACATGTGCGGAGAAACCTGCTGGTGTCGCATGTTGAATGGCGGCTGTTGCAATAATCCCTGTTGATTTTCCCAGCAATTCGGCTCCTTCGAGTACATTGGCTACCGGCTTGAGCGCTTGTTCTTTCGAAATTGGCTGTAATCCAGGCGAATTGACAACACTTGGGAGAACCCCGATATACTTATCATTTGATTTAAATCCGGTAGCCAACGCTGTTGCCGCTGGGGCTGAATCGGTAATCGCCGATTCCGCTGAGTACGTGCGGACAGCGCCGCTTGCCATTTCGTCTAAAGCGAGCGGTTCTCCTTTGTACCATCTTGCTAATGTTGTAGCTCCGGCGCTTGTCCCATCCATCACCATCATAATGACATTTTTAATCGGCTTTTGTTTTTTCTCTTGTTTTGCCTCCTCGCGTGCAGCGAAAGCAAAAGAGCCAGCTGTAAGGGACCCGATTAACGCAACACTGACAATTTTTTTGCCAATGTTTTTCAATTTTGCTTCCTCCTTTATCCATAATATGTACTAATCATGATTGTAAAATCCATTTGTTAATAGAATTTTGCAACAATATAAACATTGTATGAAAATATTGTAAAAATATATTCGTTTTTCCTTTATGTAAAAAATAGTTGTAAAACGCTTTCATTTCGGTTTATAATTCTACTAAACCGGTTTATAAATACTAAATCGATTTAGTAATGAAAGAGGGATCCCCTTGAAAAAAGTAACGATGGCCGATGTCGCGAAGTTAGCCAATGTTTCAAAAAGCACCGTATCGCAATATTTAAATAAACGCTATGAATATATGAGCGAGGAAACGAGAAAACGGATTGCTCGAGCAATTGAAGAGCTAGGATATCAGCCGAATATTATCGCTCGCAGCTTAAAACAGAAAACAACAGCAACCATCGGAGTCATTGTCTTCAATATTTTGCATATGCTTACGATTCAAGTCTTGCATGCCATCGAAGAAGCGTGCCAAGAGCGCGGTTTTCATGTCATTGTTTGCAATACGGATGACGACCCGGAAAAAGAGAAAAAGTATATTGAGATGTTGCGCGCAAAACAAGTCGATGGCTTGATTATTTTCCCGACAGGAAAAAATGCCGAAATATATCAAAAAATGGTCGAAGAGCGCTTTCCGCTTATATTTGTCGACCGGATGGTTCCGGGGATTAAAGCGGATGCGGTTCTGCTTGACAATAAAAAAGCGGCCGCTTTAGCAGTTGAATATCTTGCCGAGCGAGGCTACCAACGCATCGGGGTCGTTGCTCCCCCGCTTGTTTCCCATGTCATTCCAAGGATGGAGCGCATTGAAGGATTTCGGCAGACGCTAACGGAAAAAGGGCTTCCAGTTATCGCTGATTATGTTGTTGCGGCCGAAATTTCGTCCATTCAGAGTGAACTGGCAAAGCTGTTTGCTTCAGGCCGTCCGCCGCAAGCGCTGTTTGCGATTAACGATTTGACATTGATGGAGATTTTGCATTTCGTCAAGAACAACGGCATCCATGTGCCTGATGATTTGGCGCTGATCAGCATTGATGATGTTCCGTTTGCCGATATTTATACGCCAACGTTAACAACGATTGCCCAGCCAACTTTTGCGATGGGGAAAAAAGCAGCAGAGCGTTTGTTTCTGCAAATTGCCAGGAAACAAAAACATAAGCCGCAAATTTTTCGCTTTCCGCCTACATTGATAGAGCGGAAATCTGTCCGACAAAGGGGGAACCACAATGACGGCAGACAATAAAGTAGTCATTGGTGTTGATATCGGCACGACGAGCACAAAAGCAGTGGTGTTTGGTGAACGCGGGCAGGTGCTCGCCTCTCATGCAGTGGATTATCCAATCATCCAGCCGCATCCGGGCTGGGCGGAACAAGATCCCGAGGAGATTTTCTCCGCCGTTGTCCAAACTGTAAACGCTGTCATCACCAAATTGCGTCTTGCTTCTCATCAGGTGAAAGCGATGGGGTTTAGTGCGGCGATGCATTCGCTAATGGCGCTGGATGGATCCGGACGCCCGCTTACCCGCTGTATCATATGGGCGGATACTCGCAGTGTCAGACAAGCAGAGCGTCTTTTGAACGAATGGAACGGCCTGGATATTTACAAGCGGACAGGAACACCCATTCATCCAATGTCACCGCTTCCAAAATTGCTTTGGCTAAAAGAAGAACGGCCGGACTTATTCCGTCAGGCATCTAAGTTTGTGTCCATAAAAGAATATGTATTGTATCGATTATATGGTCAATATGTTGTCGACTATTCGATCGCTTCAGCAACAGGGCTGTTTCGTTTAGGCACACTTGACTGGGATGTGGATGTTCTTGAGCTTCTCGGAATTACAAGAGCGCAGTTATCAAGCTTAGTACCAACGACACATATATTGCGCGGGATGAAGAAAGAATGGGCGCAGCAAATGGGCTTGGATCCGGATGTGCCAGTTGTAGTCGGCGCGAGCGACGGAGTGCTGGCCAACGTTGGTGTCGGGGCGATTTTGCCAGGGGAAGCAGCGATTACGATCGGAACGAGCGGTGCGGTTCGTACGATTTCTCCTGTGCAGAAAACGGATGAAAAAGGCCGAACGTTTTGTTATGCGCTGACACCAAACCATTGGATTGTTGGCGGACCGACAAATAATGGCGGTATTTTGCTAAGATGGCTCCGTGATGAGTTTGGCGGGCAAGAGCGTGAAGTGGCGAAAAAGCTCGGCATTGATCCGTACGATTTGCTTACAAAATATGCGGAACGGGTTCCAGCAGGGGCAGAAGGATTGCTATTTCTCCCGTTTTTATCCGGGGAACGGGCGCCGTACTGGAACGCAAACGCCAGAGGCACGTTTTTTGGCATCAGCCTCCATCATAAGCGGGAACATTTTATTCGCGCCGTCATGGAAGGAGTGTGCATGAGCGTCTTTTCCGTCGCTCTGGCGATTCGTGATGTCACGGGACCGCTGTCGGAAATCCGCGTATCGGGCGGGTTTGCGAAATCCCCGTTTTGGCGGCAAATGCTTGCCGATATGATGGGAAAAGAGTTGCTCGTTCCAGAAACGCATGAGGCGTCGGCATTAGGCGCCGCAGCGCTGGCACTGTATGCGCTTGGTGATATTCCGTCGCTTGATACGGTGAAAACGTGGATTCATATTACCGCCCGTCATGAACCGAATACGGAAAATACGCTCATTTATTCCGAATTATTTGATATGTATACGCGGTTGTATGAACGATTGAAAGACGAGTTTGATGTGATTGCTTCTTTCCAGCGCAGAAATGGATAGCTATATTTTTGTTACTAAATCGGTTTAGTTTACATCAAGCACAACAGAGGGGGAAACAAACATGGGAATTGCGATTGTCGTTGCAGCGATTGTTGTATTATTGCTTCTGATTACGGCTGCGAAAATGCATCCATTTGTTGCCTTAATTTTGACGTCCGTTGGTGTCGGGCTTGCGATGGGCATGCCGCTGATCGCGCCGTCGCCGGAAACGCCGGGAATTATTGATTCCATCAAAACAGGTCTTGGCAATACGCTTGGCTTTTTAGCGATCGTTTTGGCGCTTGGGACGATGCTTGGAAAAATGATGGCAGAGTCCGGAGGTGCCGAACGGATTGCCAAAACATTAATTAACCCCGTTTTGGCCAAAAACGCGTCCATTGGGCGATGATGGTCGTTGCCTTTTTAGTCGGTATTCCGGTATTTTTCCAAGTAGGATTCGTCCTGCTATTCCGCTTGTATTTACGATTGCGATGGAGACGGGGATTTCGCTCGTGACGATTGGAATTCCGCTCGTTGCCGGATTGTCCGTCGTGCACGGGCTGGTGCCTCCGCATCCAGCGGCGATGGCTGCCGTCGGCATTTTTAAGGCCGATGTCGGAACAACGATTCTTTATTCCATTATCGTTGGCTTGCCGACAGCGATTATCGCCGGCCCGTTGTTTGGAAAATGGATCGGGTCGCGCATGCATAAAAAAGTGCCGGCAGAAATCGCCGAGCAGCTTGTGCAGCATAAAGAAGAGAAAGACCTTCCTGGCTTTGGCAACACGTTATTTACGATTCTGCTTCCAGTAATTTTAATGCTTATTGCTTCCATTGCCAATGTCACGCTAGATCAAGCGTCGCAAGCATCGAAAGTCTTGCGCTTTATCGGGGATCCGGTCGTCGCGCTGTTAATCGCAACGATTTATTCGTTCTTTAGCCTTGGCTTGGCTACGCGCGCGGATTCAACCGCGATAAAGTGTTGAAGTTTGCCAATGACTGCCTTGGTCCTGTCGCCAATATTTTGCTTGTCATCGGCGCCGGCGGAGCGTTTAACAAAGTGCTCCTTGACTCGGGCATTGGCGAGCAAATCGCCGATGTAGCGAAACATTCCCATCTGTCTCCGCTTCTATTAGGATGGGGGATCGCCGCGCTCATTCGGATCGCAACCGGCTCGGCGACCGTATCGATGATGACAGCGGCCGGCATCGTCGCCCCGATTGCCGCCAGCATTCCAGGTACGAACACAGAATTGCTTGTGTTAGCGACCGGAGCGGGATCGTTGATTTTATCGCACGTCAATGACTCGGGCTTCTGGATGATCAAAGAGTATTTCGGCATGACCGTCAAAGAAACGTTGATGACATGGACTGTGATGGAGACGATTATTTCTGTAGTGGCATTTATCTTCATTCTTTTATTGAACGTCATTGTATAATGAATGGGAACAATTGAGTTTCCCGGAGAGACGGTAGAAAGCCCATTTGTTTTCATTGATGGTGAGAAAACTTTATACCATAACATATGATTTGTGGACGTCCCCGCTTATGGCATCAGCGGGGATGTTTTTTTGAAAGTCTATGGCAACAGTAACCTTTCGGAGATTTGATGATATATGTTATAATCATGTAATAAAAAGTTACATAAGAGGTGAGGTTCTATGTTTTTGTTAAGATGGTGTTTGTCCAATTCCGAACGTGAAAATGAGCGCTACACGCATATTGTTGATGATCATCAGCAAATGGCCGGACAAGTGCAAGTCGCTGCCGATCAGCTGAAAGCCGTAATTGAGCAAATGAAACTGGCTGCCCTTTCCCTTAGTCATATTTCGAATTCCAGTAAAAAAAGTGCAGCGGAGCTGATGGAGCATAGTGAAAAAACGGTAGACTATATAAGTTGAAACTTTGTTTTACATCCAGTAGAGCGCCCGCTGCATTCTATCAAAATGACTTGTTATGAAGGAAAACAGAATCGAACAATCGGAAAATCTTTATTGCAACTTATATATACACAGGAAGTATCGGAAAAAATGCGAATGATTGAATCGGCGGCAAAAGAAATTTCCGCTGCTTCTGAAGAAATTCATGTCAGCAGTCAACAATTTTCTAAAGACCTTATTCACTCTTGGAATTCGTTAAAAAAGTTGCGCGATGAAATGGAGAAGCTGCGTGCCCATCATGCAGTATTGCTTGAGCAAATGAATAGTTTAGTGAGCCGCTCGCAAGAAATTAATCAAATTCTTTCCGTTATTGGGGAGATTTCGCAAAAGACAAGCATTCTTGCGTTAAATGCGAATATCGAGGCGGCAAGAGCCGGAGAACATGGGAAAGGGTTCTCGGTGGTGGCGAATGAAATTGGAACATTGGCGAGCCAAACGTCGAAGGCTGTTCAACAAACGCGCGATATTCTTTCATTCGTTCAAAGCGAAATAGCTTCCACAACCGATGTCGTGAAGGAAGAAACACAGCAAATTGAGGCAGAGTCCATAGAGATGTTGGCAATCATCGGTTTTCTTGATTCGTTGCAAAGAAAGCTCGACCACATTACAACAATGGTATCTAACTCTGTACAGGCGGCCAACGCACAGTCCGATAGTGTTGAAGAAATTGCCCGTTTACTTGATCATATTACTGATCTCGCGATGGAAAATAAGGAACTGGTCAATCGGGTGATCATGGATATGGATGAACAGCACGAAAGTATTGAAAAAATTTTGCTTATTAATGAAGCATTAGAATCGACGTCGAACGAACTGCAACATAGTATTGGAAAGGACTATTCGATTGCAGCAGTTTCGCTGGATGAAACGGTTATCAAAAACATAGTCGGAAAAATTTCCCGCCTTCTTCAAACATGTCCTTTGCATCATATGGATAGGGAGCATCATCAACGGTTGTTGGACGATTTCTTGCAATCCAATCATGAGATTGAAGCGGTGTGGTCAAATCGCCTCGATGGAACATTTGTGTATTCAAACCCTCCGGCCAGGCTTGTCAATGCTAAAGCGCGTCCTTGGTTTATCGAAGCCAGCGAAGGACGAACATATGTGTCAGATCCGTATACGTCAGCATTAACCAAACGGCCTTGCATCACTGTATCCGCTCCTATTTACGACCATGACCGCGTTGTCGGTGTTATCGGTGTAGATTTATCCATAGAAGCGAACCCTAGGCAAATATGAGGCAAATAAGACCCTTGAATCTCCCCATACTAGAGCGATTCAAGGGTTGAGGCCGTACCATCGTACATGAATATTTACAAAGTATTAGCAGCCTAATGAGTGGTTCAATGCGTTTTTCCATCCTCCAAAGGAAGTAATGTCTTCTGCTTCTTCTTTATTTTTGGCGTTCCTTATAAACTTGACAGCGTTCCAGGAAAATTCTGCTTTTTTCGGATCTAAGTGGTGCGAAATGTAAGATAACAGCATACTAAATAAAGCTTGCTCTTTTTAAAAGTCTTTTAATAGAACGGTTTGCTTCATATAAAACAATATTTTTGTCGATAGTTTTTAACACTTTATTTTCCATGACAATTTGTCCGTTAATGATGGTTGTTTCGACGTCATCTCTCGAAGCAGAATAAACGATTCGAGAAATGGGATCGACATCATAGGAAGGATACGTATGGAAATTGTTCAAATTTAAGATAACTAAATCTGCTTTTTTGCCAACTTCAATACTTCCAATTTCATTCTCTAATCCTACTGCTTTGGCACCGCCAATTGTGGCCATTTCGAAGACGCTTCTGGCATTCATAGCTGTAGGTCCGTATGTAGGTTTCTGGATAAGTGCTGCTAGTCTCATTTCATTAAACATATTTAAATTGTTATTGCATGGGGCTCCATCGGCACCTAGGCTTAAAGAAACGCCCATGCTGAGTAAATCTGGAATATCAGCGATTCCTGATGCCAGTTTTAAATTTGATCCGGGACAATGACTGATATGAACCCCTTTTTCTTTGATTATTTTCTTTTCCTGCTCATTTAGCCATATGCAGTGGGCTAGTATCAATCGTTCATTTGCCAGCCCCAGATAATCAAGATATTCAATGTTTCTCATGCCTGTTTCTTTTTGCACTATTTCAATTTCTTTTCGATTTTCTGCTGCATGGGTATGGACTTTCACATTATACTCTTCTGATAAATTTCTGATCTCTTTCAATAACTCTTCCGTACATGAAATGACAAAGCGAGGAGAGAAGGCATAGCGAATTCTTCCATTATCAAACATATTCCATTTTTCTAGTAAATCGACACTTTCTTGTATAGAATCAGACGTCTTTTCTTGCAATCCAATTGGAACATCATCGCCTTTATCCATCATCACTTTTCCTGACAAAGCTCTTATCCCGCTTTTGGCAATGGCTTGAAAAGCAAATTCTGTATGATGGACCGTTTCCATGTCCACGATTGTCGTGGTGCCACTCTGGATAAGTTCTCCGATGCCAAGCAATGCGGAATAATATATCGAATCTTCATCGTGTGCTGCTTCTAATGGCCAAATCCGTTTTTTTAACCAATCTAGTAACTCTAAATCATCTCCTCTCCCTCGGAAAAGAGTTTGGCATAAGTGAATGTGAGTTTGTATAAATCCCGGTATAACGGTACGATTTTTCGCATCGATGATTTTATCAACATGATTTGGATTTAATTCTGAACCGATTGAGTGAATCGTGTCATTTTTTATGAAAATGTCGCCAATTATAATCTCATTAGCTGGATTCATTGTAATAATTTGTGCATTTTTAATTAACAAAGTTCCCATTCGATTCCCCCCCATTGCTTGTCGCAACTATTTTATTGTTGGCTAACATAGCGTAAATAATAGCTGTTTATATGAAATGAATGCAAATTGACTTTTCAGCATGAGTGAAACGTTTTAACAACTCGTTTTACTGATGTTTTTTAATCTATGGTTGGTGTACAAGCATATGTATTCGTCGTTGATAACGATATCCTAAAATAAAGATAAATACATTTCAACAAATATGTAACAAATTATTACATGTATTCAAAGCGGAAAATAAAATTAGCCGTATTCGAAATTATTTCATTTTTTGTGTTATAAAAAATAACAAATTAAATGATAAAAAATTCTAAAAAAAATATAATCGAATCGTTAATATTTCGTGAGGAGGTCGATTGTTTGGAGAGCGGTATTTTACTTTTACTTAGTCTCAATAGGCACAACTGAACATTTATATACTAAAGGGGGACAAAGAAGGAAGTGAGAAAGTATTTCCAGTTTGATGAACTTGGCACAAACTACCGGACAGAAATCGTTGCCGGGTTAACGACGTTCTTATCGATGGCTTATATTTTATTTGTAAACCCGTTCACGCTTTCATTGGGAGCGGTGAAAGATATTCCAAACGAACTTCGAATTGATCAAGGTGCGGTGTTTGTCGCAACCGCATTGGCTGCGGCGTACGGCTCGATTTTGATGGGGATTTTAGCAAGATATCCGATCGCGTTAGCGCCAGGGATGGGATTGAATGCGTTTTTTGCATTTACGGTTGTATTGCATATGCAAATTCCTTGGCAAACAGCGTTAGCAGGCGTATTTGTTTCAGGAATGATCTTTACAGTTTTAACGTTGACAGGTATTCGCGAAAAAATTATTGATGCGATTCCGATAGAATTAAAATATGCGGTCGGAGCGGGAATTGGTCTATTCATTACATTTATCGGATTCCAAAACGCTGGAATCATTGTCGACAATCCAGCGACGTTAGTCGGTTTAAGTGATTTTAAAAACGGGAATACGTTATTGGCCATTTTCGGTTTGTTTGTTACTGTTGTTTTAATGGTGAAAAAAGTAAATGGCGGTGTTTTTTACGGAATGGTGATTACCGCTGTTGTAGGAATGATTGTTGGATTAATTGAAGTTCCGCATAAAATTGTTGGAGCGATTCCTGACATTTCTCCTACTTTTGGAGTGGCGTTCGAACATTTGGACGACATTTTTACCTTAAAAATGTTAGGGGTTGTGTTAACGTTCTTTATCGTTGACTTTTTTGATGCGACCGGAACGCTTTTAGCGGTGGCGAACCAAGCGGGATTGTTAAAGGACAACAAGTTGCCGCGCGCAGGAAAAGCACTGCTTGTCGATGCGACAGCAGTGATGGTCGGAGCGATTTTCGGAACATCAACAACGACTTCTTACATTGAGTCATCCGCAGGTGTTGCGGCAGGCGGACGTTCAGGATTTTCAGCCGTTGTCACAGGGATTTTATTTTTGTTAGCGTTATTCTTCTCGCCGTTATTAAGCGTTATTACTGCTCCGGTAACAGCGCCAGCTCTAATTATCGTCGGGGTGTTAATGGCGTCTTCAGTTGGGGAGATTGATTGGAAAAAATTAGAGGTTGCTGTCCCAGCCTTTTTCACGCTGATCACGATGCCGCTTTCTTACAGCATCGCCACGGGAATTGCGGTCGGTTTCATCTTCTATCCAATCACTATGATCTTAAAGGGCCGCGGCAAAGAAGTTCACCCAATTCTATATGTATTGTTTTTTGTTTTCCTTGCTTACTTTGTGTTCTTAAGAGAATAGAACGAAAAGAGGGTGCTCGCGAAAAAGGGTATCCCGTTTTACTTCTTTTTGTTATTTTCACTGTTTCCAACCAAAACCTCGGCTTATTATTTTCGGCGCCAGCCCTGATGCGGTTTCTCTTGCCAGTTTTGCAGCAAAAACCGGCTTTTCTGTTACTGTATGTGATTGGAGAGAAGCGCTATGCAATAAAAAAATTTTTCCTAATGCAGATCAGCTCATTGTTGGATCCCCGCAAGAAGCAGTATCGAAATTACAGTTTACCCCTCGGGATTTTGTTGTCATTTTAACTCATCAATTTCAACGAGATAAAGAACTGTTGCAATTGATAGTGGAAAAAGACTTGCGGTACATCGGGGTCATGGGTTCTAAACAATGAACTTCTCGATTACTTAACTTCGGAGAATTGCCATTTCAAATCAGCACACCGGTCGGATTGACTATTGGAGCTGAAGGCCCTGAAGAAATTGCTATTAGTATTCTTGCTGAATTAATTCACGTAAAAAAGATGCTGTTAAAAAGCAAGGTGCCATTTTTATGAAATCCGTTAGAATTTTGGGATTTTCTTAGCGGCGGGAAAAAGCAGCCGAATGGGGACACATAAGCTTTCCCTTCCCATCAGGGATCGGACGATAGGAAGTTTATCTCTGTATGCGGCTGTTACATCTGAACTTGACCATATCTTTGTAATTACAAGAGGGGATGACACGTTAGATTGGATTGATTGGGTGTTAAGAATGAAAGCATTGAAAAGTCGCTGGACGATTGTCCGTTGTTGCGAGGCAGAAAAAGGGCAATCGTTCTCTTTAAAAGTGGGTTTATCTAGGGCAAAAGGAGGAGAAAGCAGATGGGGTGGTCGTTCTCCTTGCTGATCAGCCTTTTATTCGAACAGAAATGATTAACGAACTAATCTTTCAGTACGAACAATACGTAAGCAACCATAAAAAACTAGATTTTGTAGCCGCGATGTTTGGGAACTTATTAAGGCCGCCTGTTTTACTATCAAAAAATCTTTTTCTAAAACTGATAACACTCACAGGAGATGCTGGTGCACAAGGAATTATACGCCAAAATCCCGATTTAAACGGGATTTCCATCATCTATGAAGATCGAAAGGCTTTTTTGATATTGATACAAAGGAAGATTACCAATTGGCGAGAGAAGGAGGGATATAAAAATGAGCATGAGGATACTGGCTGCAAAAGTTTGGACTCCAACAGACATTAAAGAGGCATGGACATTAAGGGAAAAATTTCATTTGCAATCATGCTTTGTTGCTGGAGGGACACTGCTACAAACTCAGTGGGAAAAGGGGGTACCGTATCCTCCTCAACTGATAAGTCTTGAAAAAGTAGAAGGACTTGAGGGGATTAACTACAAAACGGAAGGAACAAAACGTTTTCTACAGATTGGTGCAATGACCAAGTTGGCCACTTGTCGCAATCATCCTGTTATTAAAGAAAAGTGGTCTTTATTATCAACAGCAATTCAGCAAATTGCTGCGCCAGCCATTCGTAACTTAGGAACGATTGGTGGAAATGTAGCCTATGGATTTGGTGATGCCATTCCTGCTCTTTTAACGATGGATGCGGAAGTGTCATACTTTGATGGAAAAACAATAAAAACCGAAAAACTAGATCATTGGTTGAATACAAGACAAAATAAGGAGGTTCTCCTTACTGGCGTCATTCTGCCAGAATATCGTCACTCTTCATTTGTTACTCAATTTTATAAAAAGGTTGGACGGAGAGAGGCTTTTTCAGGATCAGTTGTGACGGTTTCAGGAGTGATAGGCAAAAATGATGCAGGGGTGATCGATTTTGTTCGATTAGCAGTAGGTGGAGGAGATAATCGTCCTCATCGTTTAAAAGCAACAGAACAATTGCTAATAGATCAAATGATAAATCCCAAGTTGTTAAGGAATGTATATGAAACGATCCTTAATGAATTTCATCCCATTTCTGATGTTTTTTACTCTGATGACTATCGGCGATGGGTGACGGCCAATATCATTATTTCCGAATTAAGTAGATTGGAGGGATAATCATGAAATTTACCTATTCTAACAATTTACAGAGATCCCTTATACGACCAGATGGAGTAGATAAGGTAACAGGTAAATTAAAGTTTTTAACAGATCTTTCTTTTCCTAATATGCTTCATGGGAAAATTTTACGTAGTGCGTATCCTCATGCCAAAATTATTTCTATCTCTACAAAAAAAGCGGAAGAGTTGCCGGGAGTGCGAGCTGTTATTACTAGTAAAGATGTGCCGGGATTAAATCGATTTGGGTTAATTTTTCCCGATCAGCCGGTTTTGTGCGATGAGCGGGTTCGATATGTAGGAGATGCTGTTGCTGCTGTGGCAGCAGAAACGGAAGAAATAGCGGAAAAAGCGCTTCAGCTAATCGAAGTGGAATATGAGCCTTTGCCTGTTATCGATGATCCGGAACAGGCTCTTCTTCCTTCAGCACCTCGATTACATCCTGACGGAAATATTCTTCATCAAGCTTCCTATCAAAAAGGAAATGTAGAAGAAGCCTTTCAAACATGTGATGTGATTGTGGAAGAAACGTATGAGTTGCCTCGTCAAATGCACGCGTATATGGAAACGGAAGGAGGGGTGATTGTTCCAGAAAAGGATGGAAGGATTACTGTGTATGTCGGAACACAACATGGATATAAAGATCGTTTCCAATTAGCCCGAATTTTAAATGTTCCTGAAAGTAAAATCAGGGTGGTTTCCAGTCCAATCGGCGGATCTTTCGGCGGCAAAGATGAGTTGAATATTCAGCCGTACGGTGCATTATTGGCGATAAAAACTGGATGTCCGGTGAAAATTCACCAAAGCAGACGCGAATCTGTTAGATCCGGACTAAAAAGGCACCCAATGAAGATTACGATGAAGACAGGTGCCAGCCGTAATGGTAAAATTCTTGCTCATCAAGTACGAATTATTGCGGATACGGGTGCTTACGCTACGTTAGGTCCGGCTGTATTAGATTTTGCGGTTGAGCATGCAACAGGACCTTATATTATCCCAAATGTGCATGTTGAAGGGTTAAGTGTCTATACAAACAATGGTGTTGCTGGAGAGTTCAGAGGATTTGGAGGAAATCAAGTGACCTTTGCGTTGGAGGGGCAAATCGACCGTTTGGCGGTCAAGCTTGGAATCTGTCCAATGGAGTTGAGAAAAAGAAATCTCCGCAAAGCCGATGATCTAGGTCCAGTAGGTCAAGAGATTGCACCTACTGATGGGGCAGCACAAGTTTTAAAAGCGATTAGTCAATCTCCTCTTTTAAATAAAAAAGAGAGCATAGAGTGGGGAGAAGGCACTGATCGATGGAAAAAAACAGGTATAGGCGTTGCCATTGCGATGCACGGAGGAGGACTTGGATATGGACGTTTAGACCCAGCAGGGGGCCGTCTATCGTTAAATGAGGATGGAAAAATTGAAATTGCTTTCGGCTTCGAAGAATTTGGCCAAGGGCTGCTTTCTGTCATTGAACAGCTAGTAATAAAAGAAATAGGCTGCTCAGCAAATGATATAAAAATCACGATTGGCGATACTGATCGCGTTCCCCGCTCCGGTTCTTCTACCGCTTCACGGGGAACAAGCATGGTGTGGCATGCGCTTCAACGGATGAAAGATCCTTTTAAAAAAAGATTATTAGAAAAAGCTTCTCAATGCACTGGAGTGCCAGCCACTCAATTGTATTTAGGTCCCATTGGAATTTGGTCCTGCGGATTGAATTCTGAGCCTCTCATCACTTATCAGCAAATAGCCCATGAAACGAAGGATGATCCCATCCAAATCGAGACGGAATTTCATTTTCCAACGACTCCTTATTCCATTCCTGGCGGGCACTATTTATATTCTTTTGCCGCTTGTGCGGTAAAAGTCGAAGTAGATGAATTAACGGGAATAGTGCGAGTGAAAAATTTGGAGCAGGCGGTTGCTGCAGGTCCGGTGATTTATCCAACAGGCTACTTGGGGCAAATTGAAGGTGGCTCAGTTATGGCATTAGGATATACGTTACTAGAAGAAGCGATAATGGAAAAGGGAAAGTACGTAACAGAAAATTTCGACTCCTATCTTATTCCTACCATAAATGATATTCCGCATTCTATGGATATAACAGCTATAGAAGAATTGTACGAGGGAGATCCTTATGGTCCAAGAGGTGTAGGCGAAATTGGGACGGTGGCCGTTGCTCCGGCGATTGCTAAAGCTATTTATGACGCGATTGGTTTGTGGGTTACTAAGCTGCCTGTGTCTCGTGAGGAAATTGTAAAAGCAGTGAATCAAAGGGAGATGAGAGAGTGGCTGACAACAAAATTGTAGGAAAAGCTAAATTCCCGTTGGAGGAAAAAATAAAAATCTCTCTTATTGTTAATGGACAAGCAAAGGAACTGTTTGTAGATGCAACTATGCGTCTTGTTGATATACTAAGAGAAGAATTGCAATTAACGGGCACAAAAGTTTCTTGTGGAATTGGTCGATGCGGTGCCTGTTCAGTCATTATGGATGGAAAATTAGTCAATTCTTGCTTAGTGAGGGCCTATCAATCAGATCAGAAGGAGATTATAACGATTGAAGGTCTAGGAAGGAATGGACTTCATCCGATTCAAAAGGCTTTTTTGGAAGAAGGAGGCTTTCAATGCGGATACTGCACACCGGGAATGATAATGGCTGTAAAATCCATTTTTGATCAATATGCCAATCCAACTGCGGAGCAAATTCTCGAAGGATTATCAGGAAATCTTTGTAGATGTACCGGTTATGGCGGCATCATCAGAGCGATTCAGAAACTGGCTCAATTATAAAAATATAAAGAGTACGGGTTTTCCCTCAAGTTTGCGGGAGATCTTTTTATAATCGGTTTCATAGCGTAACAAAAGGGCTGATTCAACGTGTATTTGAATCAGCCCCATATATTTTTAGCTTCCTCGATATACTTGATATCCCCACGGAGAGATGAGCAAAGGAATGTGGTAATGGGAATTAGGTTGGGAAATTCCAAAGTGAACTACAACTTTATCTAAAAATAGAGGTTCATCCAATTTTAGGCCTTTTCTCAGAAAATAATCACCGATGTAAAATACAAGTTCATATTTCCCTGGAACGATTTCGTGCTCATCTAATAATGGCCGGTCAACGCGACCATGTTGATTTGTGATAGTCGTTTGCAGCAACCATTTTTTTGTTTCCAATTCATCATCGAAACGAAACAACTTTATTTTTACATTTTCAGCTGGTGTTCCATGTGTTAAATCTAAAATATGTGTCGTTAACCCGCTCATCTAAGTGCTCCTTTATATTGAATTTCAGCAGAAAGCATTTTGTGTTGCAAGTCTTCTTGTGTAACAGTAAAGCACTGAAATCCGTATGGTGGTCGCGGTTCAGTATATACTTTTCCTTGTGATCCAGGAATTTCTTCAACGATTTTATCCCATGTATGGTTTTGAGATTCAAAGTTTATTTCTTGGAGTTGAGGGAATCTTTCTAATATTCTGCAACCGATTAAATAAATTAAGTGTTGGATGGAAAGTGTTTCTGTTTCATGAAATACCGAAGTGGCAATGTCGCGAATTTGTTCGGCTGCAACATAATATTCTGGATTATCACCAAATGAGTCTTCAATGTTTTTGTATTTCCATTTGATGTTTAAGTAAACAAATAGCGGGCGGTTTGTATCCTCTGGAAGGGTTGTGTATTCGTCGCGAATAAAACCGACAAAAGAATTACCGCTAACTTTAATTAATTGAAGGTCAGAAATTCCGCTGTATTGATCGATAATATCTATACTGTCATTTTCTCTTCGAACCATGTTTAAAGTAGCAAAGGAATATTCATTTCGGGATCTTTTAAAAACTAGGTCACTAGCTGTTATATTTCCATCACTTAATGTGAAAGTTGTTTCAAATGGAATTTCCTCTCCAATCAATGAAATAGTTTCAATATGAGAATATTTCTTTAAAAATGAAGTTGCTACATATTTTAAAAATCCTTCAATCGTTGTTCCTGTATAGCTGGCTAAATGTCTTTGAATAAAATTTTTCATCGAGTCCGTTGCAACGACTAAGCTATTATCTCCTTCCGTAAAAGAGGTTAACAACTTTGCTCCTCCCACTGCTATTTTTACATTTACTCCAAAAATAATATTATTTCGACCAGAAAAAGAAGATTCAGGAATCGTTCTTATCCCTGTAAGTGGTTTTAAATATGTGCGGTAGGCAAATACGTCTCCTTTTCCATAATACATGACTCTTTCTTTATTATTGGTCATAGAAATCATCTCTCCCCCATTAATTATTTCTTGTAAACGAAACATCGCGATTTTTTTTATTTCTTCTAATGCTTGTTCAAACTCTGTTCTATAATTATTTTTTAGTCTTTCTTTTATCGTTCTATAAATATCTTGTTTTGTTTTTCCGCGAACTGCCATTACGAAAGGGAATCCAAACTTATCCATATATTCTTTGTTGAGTAGCATTAGATGATTATGTTCATCTTCTGTTAATTCATTTAATCCAGCATGTTTCTGTTCCTTTTGAGAGAAATCTGTTACTTTTGCATTAGTGCCTAAATGTGGGTGCATTCTAATTAATTTTAATTTTTCGTTCTCCGAAGCTGTTTCGACAATCTCCACCATTTTATCATATAGAGATTGAAATGAGGAGAATGGCCGATAGGGCTCTGCCCGTTCTGCCACCCATGAAGAATGCTCAAAAACTCCTCCTAATTGATTAATAAATTCAGAAGCACTCATTTCGTTTAATTGTTCTAATCGCATCATTTTCCCCCTTTTCTTGTGATTCTATTCTATTGTTGTTTTTAAAGTGTTATTAACAGTTGGCTTTTCCTTTAATGAAAGATTAAAAAACAAGTTTAAGATAATAGCAGTTAAGCTGCCTGTTACAATTCCATCTCCTAAAAGATTTGGGCCTTTCCAAGATTTTTGTTCAATGGCATTCCCTCCTCTTTTTTTGTAAATAAAATGACATTAATTGTTACTTTATATAACATAATAAAGTAAGATGATGTAGATGTCATTAGTTAATTTGTACAATTATTTTTTAGAGGAGTTGACAAATTGCATAAAAAAACAAAAAGTTCAGTATGAAATTAGGCGGAGTAGGTAAATATCGATGTTACAAAATCTAACAATTATAAAAAAGACTTTTTTTATAAATGAAGTAAATTTTTGATGCGAAACGCTAAACGAAGGCGGAAGGTAGTATCAGGATCTTTTAGGCTTTTTCCGATTAGTTTTTCGCAATTTTCTAAACGATAAATTACGGTATTTCGATGAACGTATAGTTTCTTCGCTGTTTCTGAAATTTGACAATGGTTCTCTAGAAATACAAATAATGTATGCAATAGGATTTGGTTTTCGTGTATAGACTGATCTGATAATTTTTGTAATGTTTCGTTGTAAAAATCTTTTAAATCTTGTGTGGGGATCATCTGTAAAAGTTCGGAAATATCTTTTCTTCGATAGATTTGAATAAACTGGCGATTTCCTGACAGCCGGCCAGTCTGCAATGCTTCCAAAGCTTCCCTGAATCCTTTTTGGACATCTAAAAATTGTTGGCATAAGTTGCTAAGTCCGAAAGAAACAGTCCGATTATATCTGTTTTTGATTTTAATCTGAAGCTCTTCTAGGAAAGGGAGAATGATCGTATTGAGTTCTGTCCAAGATTCTGTGATAGGGAATAGTAAAATACAAATATTTCCTTTTACGAAATGATGAATGGATTTAGAAAAGATGTGACTTTCTTCTTCTATAAACTCAAAAATAGTATCAATTTCTTTGTGGGATTCTGTGAAACTTAACATCGTCCTGCTCTCATCAAGTTTTCCAACTGCACAAATATAGGATTGGTCGTTGATAATCTGAAATTCTTTTGCCTTAATAGTCACTTCTTCTAGGGATTGAAATGCCCCTTCTGTAAAATTAATAAAAAACTCATTGCGCACTTTTTTTGTGTATTGTTTTAAT
Organism: Geobacillus sp. PK12; assembly: GCF_004123125.1. Lineage (NCBI taxonomy): Bacteria > Bacillati > Bacillota > Bacilli > Caryophanales > Anoxybacillaceae > Geobacillus > Geobacillus sp. PK12. The sequence goes on along the minus strand of NZ_SDKL01000041.1, from coordinate 6,011 downwards.
GCATTTTCTTTCATTAATTCAAAGGAAATAACATTGGCTGCTTGCTCAATGGTTAAAATCATTGACGGGTTAGAAAAGGGAATCATACCTATTACAGCTAAGCAACCGCTGTTTTCCTCATGGGTGTAGATTGGAAATACAGAAACAACCTCTCGGTTAGATATAATGGAAAAACAAGAATAAGAAGTGTTTGGTAAAAAAAAGCGAAATCCATTTGTGTATAGTTTCCTGAGTTCATCAGAAAGATTGGAGAACGGATGAGAAGAACCGATAATTCGAAAATGCTTATTCAGTAATATAATTGGATATTTAATCATGGAAGATAAGCTTCTGAGCAAGGATGTTAACCCTTTGCCACTCATAATATGCTTGGTAAATTTTTGATGCGTTTCAATAGCTAAGAGCAATTCATTTGTTCGTTTATTAAGAATATAACTTAATGATTGGTTGACAACTTCTCCTAATGAAATATCTATTGGCAGTTCTATGATGGGGAATCCGATTTCATTGGCATAGGCAAGAGCGTTTTCCGGAATTTCTTCTAAAAACCGTTTTGTTTTAATGGCAAGACCTGCACATTGTTGTTCCACCATGCTTTTGATTAACTCAAGTAAGTCGTGTGGGTTGTCTTTAAGGTGATATGCTGTAGTTACAAGTAATTCATTCGGTTTTAAGTAATAGATGATATCGGGAGCATCCATCATATTTACACTATACACCTCTCTTTCTTTTCCCTTATGCCCCGCAATTAATCTTGCATTGTGGAAAGCAGGTATATGTAATATATCTGAAATCTTCATACTCCTCACTCCTTTTGGTTAAATTGCACAAAAAATTATAAAATTTATAGCGATTTTACCAATGATTATAGAGGAAAATCAAGCTAAAATCAACTTATATAACACAATATGTTATATTTTATAACATTTTATATAACATTTATTTTCATTTGAAAAAGAAAGAGGCGAGAGTGGGGATGCAGACGCTTTATCAAAAAGTAAACGCAGATCGAATCGTACGGCGGATTGAAGAACTTGCGAAATGCAGCATGACTAAAAAAGGAGTGACCCGCCTTTCCTTTTCAAGGGAAAGCGAAATGGCTAATGAGCTGGTGGCGCAATGGATGCAGGAAGCAGGCATGACAGTTCGCAGGGATGGTCTTAATAATATCATCGGTCGTTACGAAGGGAAATGGCCTGACGCGCCAGTACTGCTCATTGGGTCGCATCTCGACTCTATCATTGAAGCTGGGAAATATGACGGGGTACTTGGCGTGATTGCAGCGATTGAAGTGATTCAAACCCTATATGAAAACGGTATGAGACCCAACAATCCAATTGAAGTGATCGGCTTTTGCGATGAGGAAGGTGTTAGATTTCATACAACGCTGCTTGGCAGTCGGGCAATTGCGGGTAATCTGCAAGAAGAAGAACTGTTTGCGAAAGATGCAAATGGGATTACATTGGCAGAAGCCATGAAAGAGATCGGTCTTGATCCATTTCAATACCACACGGCTGCCCGTCATCCGAAAACAATCCTTGGTTATCTTGAATTGCATATTGAACAAGGTCCAATTCTTGAACAAATGAATCAAGCCTGCGGGGTCGTATCCGGGATTGCTGGACAGTCCCGATATAAATTCCGGGTGGAAGGATTAGTGGGGCATGCGGGAACCGTACCGTTGCCGCTGAGAAAAGACGCACTTGCCGGAACAGCGGAAATGATCCTGGCAATCGAACAGATCGTTCTCCAATATGAGAATCTGATGGCTACCGTAGGAAAGCTGTCTGTATTTCCGGGGGCCAGCAATGTGATTCCGGGATTGGTCGAAGGAACACTTGATGTCCGGTCGATTGACGATGGAACTAGAAGAACCGCACTGAACCGAATCATAGAGGAATGTAAGGAGATTGCCAAACAACGGGGATTAGTTTGCGAGTTTACAAAAGTCATGGAATCTCCTGCTGTGCTATGTTCGAGTCGTTTTATCGATGTGATTTCTTCGGTTCTCGAGGAGCGCAAAATGAAGTCAGTTCGACTTGTTAGCGGAGCGGGACATGATGCGATGGCATTAGCTTCTATAACTGACATTGGCATGATCTTTGTCAGATGCAAAAATGGTCTGAGTCATCATCCTGACGAATTTGTAGCAGCCGAGGACATTAAAATAGGAACCTCTGTGCTGCTGGATGTTGCTCTGAAGTTGACATCATAAAAAAGTCTTAAGATTAGAAGGGGGAATCATCAATGGCAACTATCAAATGTCAAGCGAAGCAGGAAATTTTGCAATGGATTGAATCTGAAAGGCACAACCTCATCAAATTTCTACGGGAACTGGTCGCCATACCGTCGGACAATCCGCCGGGCGACTGTTATGCCATCGCAGAGCACATTTATAAACGTCTGCATGATTTTCAATTTGAAGATGTCGCGCTGTTGGAAGTAGACCCGGAGGAAGTCAGGGAAAAAGGGATGGTTCGGGTGGCAAACGTTGTCGCTAAAACCATCTTTGGGGACGGAAAAGGGCCTGAAATTGTCCTCAACGCTCATGGAGATGTGGTGGCGCCGGGACTTGGCTGGACGTATGATCCGTATGGCGGACAAATCGTTGACGGGAAGCTGTATGGTCGCGGTGCTGCCGTATCCAAATCGGACATTGCATCGTATACCTTCGCGGTCATGGCCCTTCGTCAAGTGACAGAGAAGTTGTCGGGCAAAGCGTCCTTGGCATTTAACTTCGATGAGGAGACAGGCGGAGAAATCGGTCCGAAGTGGATGATCGAAAAGGGATATATTCAGCCGGATATGGCGTTTTCAGCTGGATTCACGTATTCGATTGTAAACTCCCATAACGGATGTCTGCACCTTGAGATACGAATCAAAGGCAAGTCGGCACATGCAGCAGCGCCGTATACAGGACATGACGCCATCGAAGCGATGACCGGTGTGCTACAGGCGCTGTACGACTATCGCCGGACGTTAGATCAAAAACGTTCCAGTGTTCCTGGAATCGAGTCTCCCACATTAGTAGTCGGATTAATCTCGGGAGGAATCAACACTAACGTGGTGCCGGATCAGTGCACAATCCGGATTGACCGCCGGTTGATCCCTGAGGAAGACGGGGAACAGGTGGAAATGGAAATTCGCGAACTGGTGGAACAGGTGGTTAAGCGCTATGAAGGAATCCGGGCGGAGTTTGAACGCATACTGCTGGCGAAAAGCTTCAAGCCGACACCGGTAGATTCCCCATTGATCCAGACGCTTATGGCAAACTGGAAAGAAATTATGGACGGAGAGCCAGAGATTCACGGAATTCCGTTGTACACCGATGCGAGACATTTTGCGGAAGCCGGAGTTCCTGTCGTCCTGTTTGGCGCGGGTCCTCGGACCTTGTTGGAAGCCAACGGCCATCGGGCGGATGAACATGTCCGGATTGAAGATTTGGTCAAAGCAACAAAAATTGTGGCACTTACTCTTTATGATTTGCTTCGGACAGACAAATAACTTTATTCTCTTTGCGCTTTAAACAACAAAAGAGGACTCCTTGGTACCGCGAGTTGGCTGGTCGTTGTGGAAACAGAATTGCCTACCAAGGAGTGCCCAAAATCCTTTCAATGTGATGGAATCCAACTGTGTTTTCCTTGGCTACTGTAGTTATTACAGCAGGTACAATTACAGTTTTTGGTGAGGCAATTGTTGATCCTGTTTTGATCGTGCAAAAGATTGAGAATAGTGTGGTCAATTTAATTGCAGCAATTGTTTTCATCGTTGCAACGTTAGCCATTAATATTGTCGCGAACCTTGTATCTCCTGCATATGATCTTGCCAATGCAGCGCCGAAACATATAAATTTCAAGAAAGGAACGATTATTACCGCGATTCTGTCCGTTCTTGTCATGCCCTGGAAAATTTATGGGAGCCCTGTAGCTGTCAACTATTTCTTGGGAGGGCTTGGAGCTTTCCTCGGTCCAATTTTCGGAGTAATGGTTATTGACTATTACTTAGTTAAGCAGCAAAAAGTTGATGTTCACTCTCTTTATAAGGAAGGTGCCACATCCCCTTATTGGTATAAAAATGGGTTTAACCTACAGGCGTTGGCTGCCTTTATTATCGGATCTATTTTCGCTGCAATTGTCGCACTAGTTCCAATGTTTTCATATTTTGCTCCCTTTTCATGGTTTATTGGTGCAATGATTTCTGCCGTCGCCTACCGCGGATTAATGCAACGCAATCAACAAATAGTTGTGGATAAAACTCAATCTATATCTGTAATCGAGTAAAAGGGGGATTGGCGTGAAAGAAAGTAGTTACGATCTTATTATACGCAATGGGCAGATTGTTACCGAAGATGGAATATTTCAAGGGGACATTGCCGTGTGCGAGCAAAAAATCGTTCAAATTGGATCTATACCGTCAGGGAGAAAAGCCAAGCTAGAGATTGATGCTTTCGGTCTGCACGTCTTGCCCGGTTTGATCGATACCCATGTTCACTTTAATGAACCCGGTCGGACGGACTGGGAAGGTTTCTACACAGGCTCCCGAAGTTTGGCTGCGGGGGGAGTCACAACTTTCTTTGATATGCCTCTTAATAGCAGTCCCCCGACTACATCGACATACGGCTTTCAAGTCAAAAAAGAAGCGGCCATACAAAAATCGATTCTTGATTTTGGCCTTTGGGGAGGACTTGTTCCAGGAAATCTGGATTCCCTGGAACATCTTAAAGATTTAGGTGTTATTGGATTCAAAGGTTTTATGTCCGATAGCGGCATCGATGAGTTCCCTCACGTAGACGATTGTACTTTATTTAAAGGAATGCAAAAAATTGCAAGGCTGGGTTCCATCCTGGCCCTCCATGCCGAAAGTGATGTCATTACGAAACAACTCGCAGATTGGTATAAATCACAAGGGAATCGGACTGCACGGGATTATGTGGCTTCCCGTCCCGTTATATCAGAAATCGAAGCTGTAGGCAGGGCAGCGGCATATGCGGAAATTACGGGATGCAAGTTGCATATCGTACACGCAAGCAGTGGTAAGGTCATCAAGTATATAAGCGAAGCAAAACAAAGGGGGGTTGATATAACTGTTGAAACTTGCCCCCATTATCTGTCTTTTACCATTGAGGATCTGGAACGGCTTGGCGGAATGGCGAAATGTGCACCGCCTCTGCGGGAACGGGAGGATGTAGAATCGCTGTGGGAAGCTTTAAAATCCGGTGAAATTGATATCATCGGTTCAGATCATTCTCCTTCTCCTCCAGCAATGAAAGTTGCTTCGGATAACGGTGATTTCTTCAGTTTGTGGGGCGGAATATCGGGCGCACAGACAACCTTGAATGTTATGCTTGAGGAGGGGTATTGGCGGCGTGGAATTCCCTTGGAAGTCATTGTACGAGTAACAGCGACCAATCCGGCAAAACGGTTTGGTCTGTATCCACGGAAAGGTACTATTGCCGTTGGGAGTGACGCTGACCTGACATTGGTCGATTTGCAATCTTCTTTTGTCCTGAAGGAAACAGATCTTTTATATCGGCATCAACAAAGTCCGTATATAGGGAAAAGTTTCCGGGGGATAGTAACGCATACAATTCTTCGCGGAAGGGTTGTTTTTCAAAGAGGTGAAATAATTGACAGCAACATTTCTGGGCAAATAGTATAAATTATAGCCTGTTTCTTCTTCTAAGAAAATGGCATGAGTATTTCAGCTAAAGAGTAGAATGATAAGAAAATGAATGGATAATATTTGAAGAAATATAAAAATTCAGAATAATAATGCATATTCGCGCATGTAACAGACGGCGGAGAAACCCGTACCAACGTGGCTGTTCCAACTGGTTCAGGACATTTAAAGAGTCCATCGCAAAGTAGGTTTTCAATAAAGTAGGTTTTCAATAAAGAAACATTTGATCGGCGTCTTTTTCAACACTGGTGGTTTTCTGTTACATAAAATAAATAAGAGGAAATTGATCTATATAAATTGAAATAAAGGTTTTCTCCCGTTCCACGGCGAAT
>NZ_SDKL01000040.1:0-108391 GCF_004123125.1 Geobacillus sp. PK12 | reverse complement strand
AACGACCCAAGAATCCCACGCCCTTTAGGCGTGTGGAGTGTCAAGCATAAAAACGGCTGGTTTTGCGCAAAATGGAATTAAAGGAATATAGATGCAAAGCGAGGGAACAAGCGATGGCGGAAAAACGAAAACGCGAAAAAGCGAAGCATACGCTGACAAGCGCCCAAGAAGTAAGCTATGCCCGCGATTTTAAAATGGCGGACCAAGCGGGCGGCTATACGGCCAAAAAGGCGCGCCACTAGAAACGATTGCTATTTATACGCTGGCGCCGTCCATGCCATCCTAATGATTGAATCGTACGATTCACACTTCTCTATAGGGGGCATGGATGATGGGCCGTTCTCGCGGACAACGAACACGCGACAAAAACAAGGCGACTTTGCCGCAAGTGCCGAAACAGCTGAAATCTGACGGCATCGATGTGGAATACTCGGCAGAATTTGCCGACCATGAAGACCTTGAAGCACAGGCACGCGCTGCGGCAGCCGGCATCCGCCGGCAAGAGCGCAAACAGTAATCGAACATGGCGCCCGCTTTGATGGGGCGCCTTTTTCCTGTGAACCGCTTCCGCTTCGCTTTGCTTGGAGTGAGAGACTTTCTTTGTTCAACGCGTCTCTCAAGCCACGCTACACCGTCGCCTCGCCCTCGAGCTCCAACACTTGGCTGTACCGTTTGTAAAACCGCCCCAACTCCCCTTTGTAATGGTCTTTCCACGGTTTTTCCTTGCCGCAATAATGGATAAAAACGGTGTTTTCCTCAATCCAAGCTAAATCGTGTTTCGGGTTGGGCAAAAGCTGCAAAAAGTCATAATAGCGTGCGTCGTAGTTGTAGCGGTAGCAGTCGACCGGTTTAATTTTGTCCCAGTACAACCCGTTTAAGACGTCTTGGTCAGGAAGAACAAGCTTGAACCGGTTGTCGCGAATGAACTGGTAAATGTCCGCAAGCCGAACGTGTTCGCGCATCATCGCAATGTTCATCATCATCACACCCGTGTTGAAATACCCTTTCGCGTTCGGCGTTTTTAACCGCAACTTGTTGAACAAGTTTGCCACCTTCGTCGAATGGGTATGCTCAGCCGCAATGAACAAGTTCCCTTCAAAATCCATGTCATACAGCTCATCCATCGGGTTGATCGCCACAATATCCGGATCAAGGTACAAGACACGGTCGACATCTGGCGGCAAAAACAAATGCGCCGCCAGACGGTAATACATCTCCACCGTATAGTGGCGGAAAACAGGCGCATCATGAAACAGTTCTGGATCAACGTAAATCGGCACCAGCTCATGCCCCTGCCGGCGAACAAACTCGCCAAGCGCCTCAATCTCCTCCCCACTAATACGTGAATATAACAAGTAAAATCTGAATGGGCGGCGATTATGGCAAAATAATGAGTGCATCAACACTTTCAGCGGCGGCAGATAGTTGGCGTCTGTCGTCACTAAAACATGAAACATGCTCCATCACTTCCTTATCTCATCGATTCCCCTTTCTTTACAATTATATCTGAACACGGGCAAATGTTGCCCCCCTTTTGGCCTTGGACAGCAATGTTTTCCCATCATCCTTTTCGTTGGATCATATTTCCTGTCCATGATATAGTGGAAAGAGAACAGAAAAAGGGGGATTGGAAACATATGGGGAATGTTCGTTGGGTGTTGGCTCTCATTTCGTTTTTAGCAATCACACTTTTCTCCTGCAGCAAACCGCCATCGCCGCACGATGCATTAAAAACGTACACCTCCTACTGGACGAAACAGCAATTTGCGAAAATGTACGACATGCTCTCAGAAGAAACGAAAAAAACAGTCGGCAAAGAGCAATTTGTTGACCGCTATAAAAAAATTTACGGCGACATCCAGGTGTCTCACTTATCCGTTGCCCCAGTCCCTGTTCAAACTGATAAAAAAGACGGTGACAAAACGGAAATCTCCTTGCCGTTTTCCGTAAAAATGGACACAGTCGCCGGGCCCGTGCAGTTTCGCCACGAGGCAAAGCTTGTCAAAGAACAATCCAATGACAAAGAACAATGGCGCATAAAGTGGGATCCGTCTTATATTTTCCCACAGCTTGGCCCCAATGACAAAGTGCGGCTGAACATCACGCCGGGAAAACGGGGAGAAATTATCGACCGCAACGGCCAGCCGCTTGCCATGAACGGTACGGCATATGAGATCGGAGTAATTCCAGGGCAAATGGGCGACAATGCGGAAACCATCAAACAGAAGCTTGCCTCGCTGCTTGGCGTTTCGCCCGAAATAATTACAGAAAAGCTAAACGCGCCTTGGGTGCGTCCCGATTATTTCGTACCGATTCAAAAGGTGTCGAAAACTGATAAGCGGGTTGAGGAAGCTCGCCGCATCCAAGCCGTCGCCGTTAAAGAAACGCCCGAACGGGAATATCCGCTTGGCGCAGCAGCCGCTCATTTAGTCGGGTATGTGGGCACGATCACGAAAGAAGAATGGGAGGCAAAGAAAGATGAAGGCTACTCGCCAACCTCCCGGATTGGGAAACGCGGTCTTGAGGAGCTTTGGGAAGGGCGACTGCGCGCCCATGACGGAGCCCGCCTTTATATCGAAAAAGCGGACGGATCGACCGTGACCATCGCAGAAACAAAGCCGAGAGACGGCGAAACGATTGCGGTAACGATTGACGCCAAAGTCCAGCAGGCCATTTACCGCGAAATGAAAGGTCGCGCCGGCACAGCGGCGGCCATCCATCCGCAAACGGGAGAAATTTTGGCACTTGTCAGTTCCCCGTCGTTTGATCCAAACCGGTTCGTGCTCGGCCTTTCATCATCGGAATACGCAAAATGGCAAAATGACCCGCTCCGCCCGCTCGTTAACCGCTTTGCTGCGACCTATGCACCGGGATCAGCCATCAAACCAATTATTGCCGCCATCGCTCTTGAACAAGGCGCCATCACGCCAAAAGAAACAAAAACGATTCACGGCCGACGTTGGCAGCCGGATCGTTCATGGGGCAACTATTTCATCACCCGCGTCCACGATGGACCGGAGCGCGTCGACCTGACCAAAGCCCTTGTTTACTCTGATAATATCTACTTTGCCATGGCCGGCCTCGAGCTCGGCCCGGAACGGATGGAGTCCGGCCTTCGCTCATTCGGGTTTGGAGAAAAGCCACCATTTCCGTACCCAATTCCGGCGTCGCGTTTTTCCAATAGCGGGAGCTTGAAAACGGGACCACAACTGGCCGATACTGCCTATGGACAAGGGGAAATGCAAATGAGCATTCTTCACCTTGCCGCTGCCTACACCCCGTTTGTAACGGGAGGTGATTTGCTTCAACCGGTGCTCGAAAAAGGCCAACCGAAAACCGTCTGGAAACAAGGCGTCATCTCCAGCCAGACAGCCGCCATCGTCGCCGGCGATTTAGTCCGTGTTGTCGCTGATCCGAACGGAACGGCTCATGATGCTTACATCAAATCTATTCCGCTTGCCGGCAAAACCGGGACCGCCGAGCTGAAGCAGGAAAAAGGAACACAAGGAAAGGAAAATGGTTTGTTCGTTGCCTACCCGGCCGACCGCCGTGATCTGTTGCTTGCCCTGTTGATCGAAGGGGTGGAAAACGACGGCGGCAGCCGCTACGCCGTCAACGCAGCGAAGCGCATCTTTACTTCCCTCCGCTAGCCGATTAAGGCTGGCGGATGTTTTTTATACAAGTTAGATTATTTACAATTATCAAACAATATTTTATAATAAATGTATCGAGTCGTCTCCTGCCCGCTTCACCGCCCGGCAGATCAGACGGCTGGCATCACTGTTCATTGACTTCGCTACCCGTCACGGCAGCATTCATCGCTATGTTTGCCTTCCATATTATTGAAAAAGAACTGTGCGGCCTGACGGCATTTCCGCGCCGGAATGCCTTCTCAGTCCGTTCAAGCCGGTTCCTGTCTTTACCTTGCCTGGGAACCGGCTTTTTGCATGTCAGGAAAGGGGGGGAAACGAATGGCGGGAGCGCTTGATGGCGTGCGCGTCCTTGACTTGTCGCGCGTATTGGCGGGCCCGTATGCGACGATGATTTTAGGCGATTTAGGGGCCGATGTCATCAAAATCGAAGCGCCGGGCGGGTCGGACGACACCCGGTTTTGGGGGCCGCCGTTCCAAAATGGGATGAGCGCCTACTACACGGCCGTCAACCGCAACAAGCGAAGTGTAACCGTCGATCTAAAAACAGAACAAGGGCGGGAAACCGTTCGCCGTCTGGCGGAGACAGCCGATGTCGTCATCCACAATTTCAAAACCGGGACGATGGACAAATGGGGGCTTGACTATGAAGCGCTGTCCCGCCTCAACCCGCGCCTCATCTACTGCTCGATCACCGGGTTCGGCGAAACCGGTCCGCTCGCTTCGCTTCCCGGCTACGACTACATCATTCAGGCGATGAGCGGCTGGATGAGCATCAACGGCACCGCGGACACCGGCCCGCTCAAAGTGGGAGTGGCCGTCACCGACGTGTTTACAGGGTTGTATGCGGCCATCGCCGTCGAAGCGGCGCTTTTGGCTCGTGAAGAAACGGGGCGCGGACAAAAAATTGATTTATCGCTCTTTGACTGCGCTGTCAGTGCATTGGTGAATGTGGCGGCGAACTACTTAATGTCAGGTGACATTCCGCAGCCGCTTGGCAATGAGCATCCGAACATCGTTCCGTATTCAACGTACGAGGCAAGCGACGGTCCGATCGTCATCGCCGTCGGCAATGACCGGCAATTTCAGGCGCTTTGCTCGCTATTGTCCGACCGCTCGATCGGGTCTGACCCGCGTTTTCAGACAAACCCAGGCCGCGTCGCCCATCGGGACGAACTAAACCGGCGGCTGAATGAAGAAATCAAGCGGCGGACGCGCGCCGAATGGCAGCGCCTTCTCGCTGAAAAAGGGATCCCGTGCGGCCCGGTGCAAACGATGGACGAACTGTTTCGCCATCCGCAAACCGACGCGCGTCATATGACGGTCACCATGCACCACCCAACCGTCGGTCCGCTGAAACTTGTCGCCAGCCCGCTCAAGCTGTCTGGGACACCGGTCTCCTACCGGCTGCCGCCGCCGCTCGCCGGCGAACATAACAACGAAGCCGAAACCAGGTGGCAAAACGATCCAGAAGCCGAAGGCAACGATAACGAATCGCCATAACCAACGCGAAGACAAAGTTTCTGGAAACGGCCGGCTGAACGCCCGCCAGTGCACTGGCATGCAATGGAAACCGCCTTTACACAACAACGGATGCATAGGGGGATGGAAACGATGATGAACTTCGACTTTACACCGGAACAAGAAATGCTCCGGCAAACGGTGCGCAAATTCGTCGACAAAGAGATCATGCCGTATATCAAAGAATGGGACGAACGCGGCGAATTCGACCGCAACATTTTCAAACGGCTCGCCGAGCTCAATTTAATGGGAGTGTGCATCCCGGAAGAATACGGCGGCATGGGCATGGACTACAACTCGCTTGCCATCGTCTGCGAAGAGCTTGAGCGCGGCGATACGGCGTTTCGCACCGCCGTGTCGGTCCACACCGGACTCAATAGCCTCACTCTTTTGCAATGGGGAACTGAGGAACAAAAACAAAAATACCTTATCCCGCAAGCCCGCGGGGAAAAAATCGGCGCGTTCGGCCTCACTGAACCAAACGCCGGCTCGGACGTCGCTTCCATCCAGACGACAGCCGTCCGCGACGGAGATGACTACATTTTAAACGGACAAAAAACATGGATTTCCCTCGCTGACATCGCTGACCATTTTCTCGTATTCGCCTATACGGACAAATCGAAAAAGCACCGCGGCATTTCCGCCTTTATCGTCGAACGGACGATGCCCGGCTTTTCGTCGCGCCCGATTAAAGGGAAACTTGGCATCCGCTCTGGCAATACGGGCGAGCTGTTTTTTGACAACGTCCGCGTCCCGAAAGAAAACTTGCTCGGGGAAGAAGGCGAAGGATTCAAAATCGCCATGTCAGCGCTTGACAACGGCCGCTTCACCGTCGCCGCCGGCGCGGTCGGCCTCATTATGGCATGTCTTGAGGCGAGCGTTAAATACTGCCACGAACGAAAAACATTCGGCAAAGAAATCGGCCGCCATCAGCTCGTCCAGCAAATGATCGCCCGCATGGAAGCTGGTTTGCAAATCAGCCGCCTGCTCGTTTACAAAGTCGGCTTTCTCAAAAACGAAGGCCGGCGTTGCACGAGAGAAACATCGCTCGCCAAATGGATCGCCTGCGACTACGCGAACCAGGCGGCCGACGATGCCGTGCAAATCCATGGCGCCTACGGCTATTCGAACGAATACCCGGTCGAGCGCTACTTGCGCAACTCGAAAGCGCCGGTCATTTACGAAGGAACACGGGAAATTCATACGATCATGCAGGCCGAATATGTGCTCGGTTACCGCCAAGACAAACCGTTGCGCAAAACGCTGCCGGCATGGCGGCCGGCTGAAAACTGAATCACCAACGAAATCATGGGCGGCCAAACCGCTGACCCGCACCAAAACGCCGCTGCCCCCCATCAACCGATGAGGGGCAGCGGCTTATGGCTCTTTCTCCTCCATTTTGCAATATTGTTTGTACAAATCTTTTAGCGCCGCGCACAGAGCAGAATGGGCTTTCCCTAAATACCCTTCGTCAAGCTCGGCGAGCAGACCGTCGATGCCATCGCGCAGCGAATGGCCGCGAAGCAGGCGGGCCACGTAATCGCGCCCATGTTCAGTAGCCAGTGTGCACGATGCCTCCACGATCACCCCGTATTTTTTATCAATTTCCGCTGTGATCGTCAGCGTATCGTAAAGGCTTTTCGCCGCCATTCCGGCCGGCAGCCGCGCATGACCGGCGATAAACTGCGTTTTCATCCGCTTTCCCTCTTTCCTCGTCTTTCCTGTTGCTGTTATACCAGCTGCTATCTTATTTCGCGGCGTGCATCCATTTTCCCTGCCTCGTTTGGCGGTCAACGAAAAAAAGCCGCCGGCCAGACAAACCCAGCAAGCGGCATATCGTTGCTTTTTAGCGCTGCTGCACCGACGCAAGACGGCCTGCCTCCCAGTTCACCCACGCCCCGCTGTCTGGGTCAATCGAGGCGAGACGGAGCCAGCCGTTTTGGACTTTGCGCCGAAATTCGCTGTTTTCATCGAGCAACCGCTCGATATAGGAAAACGGCGCTTCAATGATGACGAGCAACCGAAGCGGAGAGTGGAACCACTCACGGTCAGATGCGGCGACGGACTGCCACGGCAAGCCGGCTAGCAAGTCGCTTCCGTTCCCTTGCATGACGCCGATGCCGCCGGTCACCGTCTGGGTCGTTTTGTCGCCGCTTCCGTAATGATGCGGTGCCACTGTCGAAGCATAATATTGCAAGTTGATCCACTGCCCAACCGTAGCCGGCCCAGCGATGATGCCGGCCAGCGCCTCACCGGTCGGATCTTCGCGCCAATCGTAGCTATGCAAAAACACCCGGCCGTCTAAATGAACGCCCTTTGTCAACGCCCGCCGCCCAATCAGGAAAGCGGCGTTCCCCGCCAATCCCCACTCCGGACGAATTTCACTCCAGTCGACGGCGCGCCGTTGCGCCTCCGCCACCGGATCGCGCGGCATGGCGCCGACATGCGGCAGCTTCGCCATCCGCTCAGCATTGGCTTGGCGGCTGACGTCGGCAAGCGCTTGTTTCAGCTGTCGAAACGCCGCCTCAGCCGCTTCGGATAACGGCGGCACTTCCACCCAACGCAACTCGTCAACGGTCGTGATATGTTCAGCGGCGACGAACACGGTCTCATCCGGGATGATGATTCCCTCTTTCGCCAATCCATCCCGCACGTGCGGTAAGTTGGCCAACGCGGCGAATACGCGGGCGTTGAACGCCCCAGCCGCGCCGCCGCACGCCCCGCAATCGAGCGCGGACGCATACGGGTTATTTGTCGTCTCGCTCTCATGGCCGCAGACGACGACAAGCGGGGCAAATGAAGACGTCAGGCCGATGTTCACGAGAAGCTGTTTTACGTATTGCACTTGCTCTTCTTTTGTCAACCCGATCGGCAGCCCAGTCGTTTCGTCATGCCCTTGGCAATCAAGCGACAGCGTCGTCTTCGGTTTTTGTTGCGCCGACATTTCCGCCTGATGAATGGCTTGCCCGGCCCAAGCCGGCGCCGCGCTGCGGGCGATCGTATGCAAACCGAGCCACGGGCCGCTCATTTCCGGAAGCAGCAAACCAGCCAGCAGATGCTGCTTGATTTTTTTAAACGTCCGGCCGACAAAGCGGAACAGATCGCGCCGCCGGCGGTACGGCGCCGCCGTTTCGGGAGAAGCGGTTTCGTTGATTTCATGCCGCGGCGCCACAATCGCCGGGCAAGATGGATGGGCGTCATCTCCGTCAAGCACGCGCGTTTGGATCGGCAAGCCGAAAAAGCCAGCGCAGCCGTACGTTTCAAACGGGCCGACCGCCTCTACATGACGGCGGAACGGCTCGGAGCGCACATCAATGCAAAACAATAGCTGCGCTGCCGCCTGCTCTTTTGGCTCCTCAGGTTGACGGGTGAGAACCGCTTCTTTCAACTTCGCTTCATACGTATCTTCCCACGCCTCAAGCCAAAGATGGCGGCGGCCAATCCGCCAGAACCGATCGGCGAACACCAGACGAGCTTGGCGGTCTTCGAGCGACAGGCGCCGCCAGTCGTCCAGCGTCATGCCGCCCCAGTGGATCCAGGCGGCCAACAGCGGCCCAACCGCACGATCGTCTTCGTTTTCTTCCTCCTTCAGCGGCAGATGGGGCGCTGTGAACACCCACTCCAGCGACAAACGAACGGCCAAGTAGTTGATCAGCCCGCCGATTTCGTCACCTGCACGGCGCGATTGCCAGACCATCATCCCCGCCCAGCCGGGCAGAGCTAATAAATGCGCTTCTAAATAGGCCACGGCTTCCTCATCCTGCACCCCGAGCTGCTCAAGCGCCCGTTGCAGCGCCTCCTCTGGATGGTGAGGCCAATCGAAAAGCCGTTTCCGCTCCTCCTTGGACAAGGACGGATCAAGAGGCGCCAAACGACGCCAAGACCCGTAAAAGCCGTGTTCACGGTGCGGCAGCGCCCACACCGCCTCTCCCCGATCGTAAAACAGCTTGCACCATTTGATCATTTGTTGATTCAACCGCTTTTCCAAACCAAGGCGCACAGACCGCGTGCGGATGGAAACAGAGCGCAGCGGCATAGCGGCGGCCAACTCGATCAGTTTCGGCATCTGAAGCGCTTCTTCGGGCACCGCATCGTTCCAAAGGAGGGCGCGGCATAGCCGTTCCGCTTCATGGCGCGGCGCAGGAAGCGGCTCGTCATCCAACCATCGTTGCAGACGCCGCTCGATGAAGGAAACGTCAATCTCCCCTTTGGATAGCGCCGCATGAAAAACGGCCATTGGCGGATACAAGTCGATGCCGTAAGCTTCTTGCAGCCGGTCAGCCGCGTCGACAAACGACTTGTCTTCCATCCCCATCCACGGATGGCGGGCGATAAACGCAGAAATCGGCCAAAGCGGAGCGATCACCTTCGCCGCTTCGCTGACGATCGCCTCGAGCGGACAAGCGGCTGCTTTTTTTGCCTCCGTTGACCGTTCAAGTGATATGACGCTTCTACTCATGAGCCATCCCCTCCTTTAGATAGGACGCCAAATAACGCGGGTGTGCTTCGGTCGCCGCCGGACGCGGTTCACCAAGATGAACAAACCACATGTACAGGCGAATGGCAAGCATGGAACTGCGCCGGTTCGCGATCCATACAGCAACCAGCGCCGCGGCAACAAACAGAGCGCAGACCAGCCATTCGAACGAAGCGGGCGGCAAAAAAGCGGACGACATCCCGTTATGAAGCAGCGCCATAAATTGATGGCGCACCGTTTCGGACACCAACGCCAAAGCAACGACAACCGCAAAGCCCAGCCAACGGCCTTCGCGAAAATCCGTAAGCCGTCCCCAGGCAACCGTTGCCGAGGCCGCAAGCAAAAGCGCGCTCAACAGCCGGGCCGGTTCGTGCGGAGCCGCCTGCCAAAACGCCCACCCAAGCAGCACGCCGAGGATGATGCCGCCCGGCCACGAACTGCCTGTTTTTCGCAATCCTGCCCGACCGACTCGCGGCACGACGGACCCGGACTGCAAAAAGAGCGTCGCTTTAAACAACCCGTGCAGCACTAAATGCACTACTGCGGCCCCGTAAGCGCCCAGGGCGCATTGCACAAGCATGACACCCATTTGCGCCATCGTCGAACCGACAAGCTGGCGCTTATAGTCGACGTGAACTAAGCTGATGCCCGTGCCAATCAAAATCGAGGCAAAAGCGATCAGAAACAGCGCCACATGCGCCCATGTTTCGTGAAAAAGCGGAGAAAAGCGCCAAAGCAAGAGCCCCCCAGCGTTGACAAGACCGGCATGCATCACCGCTGACACCGGCGTCGGCGTCACGGCTGATTCCATCAGCCAGCGATGAAACGGCCATTGCCCAGCTGGAATGACGGCAGCCAACATGAGCAATCCGCTCATCACCGCCCTTTCCCATAGAGCGAGACGAGCTAAACGTTCCGCCGACAACGCCGAGACGAGCGTCCATTCACCGACTCTCGCCCCAAGCCAAACAGCGGTGAGGGCCACAGCAATCCAACTTGCCAAAAACAGCATGCCCATCTGCCGGGCAACGAACTGAGCCGGCTCCCATTCTTTTTTCAACGCGGTCAACGCCACAAGCCCCACAAGCGGCAGCCCCCAGCACACTGCGATCAACCGCAAGTCGCCGGCCGCCCACGTGAGCGAAGCGGCAAACGACGTCCATGTCAAGAGCGAGAAATACAGCCGATAGCGGCGGTGGCCGTGCAAATAGCGAACCGCAAACCGTTGAATCGCCCAGCTGAGAAGCGAAATATAAACGGCGGACAGCCAGCTCGTCGCATCAAACCGCCACGGGCCGATGTCGACCGCGCCGGCGCCGATCCATCCGAATAGCGCCGCCGCCCCCGGCAACAGCAACAGCCAAACGTGCACATGCACATATCGTTCCGACACGCGCGGAAACAGCCACACGATCGCGCTTAGGAAAACGACCGCAATCGCCGCCAGCCATCCCCATGCGAACCATTCGTTCCCCATTGCCATCTCCTCCCCTCATCTGCTTGCACATCGTTCGAGAGAAAAAAGAAAAAACCGGCTATGTCAATCAGGCAAAACGGCCGAAAAAGGCCGTTCCATTGCCTATCGATTGCCCATAGCCGGTTTACCTTCAACCAATCATCGCTCGATTGTTTGAAGATCTCCCGTTCGTTGTCGCGCGGCAGGCGACGGTCGGTTTCCCTTCAACGAACCTAAGCCCACGTAGGTTTTTTGAAGGGCTCCCGACAGCATCGTCCACTATTTTATTCTATATAAGTTGCAATAAAGATTTTCCGATTGTTCGATTCTGTTTTCCTTCATAACAAGTCATTTTGATAGAATGCAGCGGGCGCTCTACTGGATGTAAAACAAAGTTTCAACTTATATATACTTACTATACAAAAGTTGTTTCAATTATACAATAACTTTGTTGATTTGTCATGGAAAAATTTATTTTGTCAACTGTTTCTCCAAATCGTTGAACAGCTTAAAGACAATAATCCGCTCACCCGTTCGGGTGCTTAAATCGGTATGAAAGCTTTTTACTTTTTCACCCGTGATTTCCAAAATCATCTTCTTCAAATCATCGACGCCCGATTCCACCAAACTCGTCCGCGACCGTTTCACCGCCAGCATCCCTTCCTTCGATTCACAAAGAGCGTACTCAGCAGGCGTCAGGATGCCGTGCAAAGAAACAATGATCATATCGCGCAAAATATCGGTTTTCACTGACACCGAGCCGCGGCCGAGAAAATCTTTTTCCCATTTCGTCAACGCTTTGCTGATTTCCGATTCCATCCAACCTTTTGACTTGTTCATGCCCTGATCCCCCTAACCAACCCGCGGCTTCTCGCCGCCATCCGCCACGTTGCACT
Source organism: Geobacillus sp. PK12 (assembly GCF_004123125.1). Lineage (NCBI taxonomy): Bacteria > Bacillati > Bacillota > Bacilli > Caryophanales > Anoxybacillaceae > Geobacillus > Geobacillus sp. PK12. The sequence goes on along the minus strand of NZ_SDKL01000040.1, from coordinate 96,391 downwards.
GATAAACATTATTATAGCCGTAATTGGTGGATAGCGCTAGAGCAAAATGGGCAAGGCGCCGACAGAAAGCGGATTCATTCGCGTTTTGCCAGAGGCATGAGGCATCGTCTATTGGAACAAGTGCAGCGGCCCCGCACCGGTCGCGCCTGGGTCGATACCGGCACACGGCCGCCCCTGTTGAAACAAGAGCATCCGTTGTTCCGTTGGCCAGCAGGGAAACCAAACGCCCTTGCCGCACATCCTGTGACCCTATTTTTTGTTGCAACTGGGAAAAACAAAAACCAAGCCATTCCTCCTCCCCAATAACCCCGTCATCCAACCTGCGCGGAAACGTCGCCAAGAACAAGCAAACCGGCTTTCTCCTTTCCAAGCTGGCTACTGCTTTATACACCGGAGCGACCGCAGCCGGTTCAGCGCCGCCGCCAGCTCGAAGCGGCGCGGGCGAGCAAGTTCACCCGGATTCCCTTTTCGGAACGAAACGGAGCCTAGCCCTTGACGGTCCCATTGTTCTTCGATCGCATCGAGTAGTTGGCGGATGGTTTTCTTCCCGTCGAGCCATCCTTTTCGTTCCATATACAGCAGCGCCGCGGCAATCGCCCGAGTCTGGCTGTCATCGACCAGCTGCTCAAGCGCATAAAGCAATAGATCGGTTTGCCCGTACTGAATAACGTGCCGTCCGCGCGCGACGGCTTTTGCTTTTTTTCCTTTTTGGCTGTTCAAACTTTCGGGCAGCGGAATGCGCTCGTGAATGCGGCCGAACGACTCTCCGCCTTCCGCTTTCCGTCCCGACGGCATCTCTGCAGCGATCCGCTTCGCCTCCCCGGTCACATCAAACGGGACGTACTGCTCCATTTTGATCACGCAATCCGCGATGTCCAAGTAATCCCCCAACCCGCCGACGACAAGAACCGTCGAAATGCCGTAATCGCGAAATAGTTGACGCGCCTTGTCGATATACGGCGTGATAGGTTCGGCTTCTTTCGCCACGAGCGCCTGCATGCGCGCATCGCGGATGAGCAAATTCGTCGCGCTCGTATCTTCGTCAATCAAAAACGCCGATGCCCCGGCTTCAATCATTTCAATCATGCTCGCGGCCTGTGAGGTGCTGCCGCTCGCGTTTTCCGTCGAAAACTGCGTTGTCTCTTTGCCGTACGGCAACGCGCCAATGAGCGGCGAAATGTCAACACTGGCGACGCTCCGGCCGTCTTCGGCGCGAATTTTCACCGCCCCGCTGTCGGTGATGACAAACTCCCGCCCGTCGCCGGCGATATGGTCATACACGCCGTGCTCTAACGCCTGAAGCAGCGTCGATTTGCCGTGATACCCGCCGCCGACAATAAGCGTAATGCCTTTTCGGATGCCCATGCCTTTGATCGGTTCAGCGCGATGCGGAACGGGGATCGCGATCTCCAGCTCCGGCGGGCTTTGAAACGGCACCGCTCCACGTTGCAGCGGCTTGTCGCTCACTCCGCTCTCCCGCGGCAAAATCGCGCCGTTTTTGACAAACGCCACCAAACCATGCTCGCGCAAATAACGGCGAATGGCGTGCTGCTGATCGGCCAGCTCCACCGCCGGGCGGATGTCTTCTTCCCGAAGGCCGTACACCGCTCGCTCAATGACGGATGGAATTTGCTCGAAAAAGATGGCCTCGGCTTCTTTCGCCAAAATGCGCCGTCCATTCGCCGGCAAACCGACCGATAAACAAACCGTAATCGTCTCGTCAGCCACTTGCACCGCCGTCCGCTCGAGCACTTTTTGCCCCGGCGCATCAATCAAGACGAGTCCACTTTTTCCCGACCCGCGCGCCCGCAGCGGCCATTGCCGCAATGCATGATGGATACGGCGCGCTAGCACATCTTCGCAGCGGACGCGCCGCGGTTTCGTATTCGTCCACTCCGCTGCCAGCGCTGTTTTCGCCCGCGGCACGATCACCCGCACCTTGGACGGCTCAGCGAACGGATCGCCTTGTACATGGTCAATCGCAAGCGTAAACATTGGAAATCGATATGTACCTTCAATCGCTTTATACGCCTTATAGCCTTTTTGGTCGATCGACCGCAGCCGTTGTCTCAGCGTTTCCATCCAACCATCCCCTTTCTTTTCCCTTCATCTTTCCACGGACACCTTGAAATTGGAGGCAACTCCATGAATGCCCCATAGTCCTGCGTGACACGTTCATCATCATGTTCAACCATTGTGCGCCCCTATGCACCATTTTGATTGTACCGCAAACCCATCCCCTTCATCCATCACCAGCAAAAACAGCGGCCCGCCTATTTTTAGAACGAGCCGCCTGCTGCTTAACGATTTTTCATCCCTGTATAAATCAAAATCGCTTCTTTGAGAAATTCCGCCGCCCCCGGGTGGACGCGGTCATAGTACGCTTTGAACCGTTCGTCCTCAACATATAGGCGCGCCAACCCGGCGTGCGCTTCTTTAGAATAATGATCCCACCAAAAGCTAAGCCACTGCCGATGCAAGGCAACGGCCCGCTGCGCCTCCTCTCCGGCCGGGTCGCCGGACAACATCGCTTCTTTCAATGCCTCAAGCACGTCCTTGCTGAGCTTCTCTGCCTCATCAAACTGTTCCTTCGTCATGTTCCGCAGTGTTTCGTTTGAGCGATTCACTTGTTCCTCCCCATATTTTTGCCGGATTTCCTCCCCATATTTCTGTTCATTTTCTTCAATCAGCCGCTCCTTAAACGCGGCGAATTTCTCCTTGTCGCTCATCATCATTCCTCCTTCTTTCGCGGCAATCGTTTTTTCAACACTCGCAATCAACGCATCAAGATGACGCCGTTTTTCCAACAGCTGCTGGCGGTGCTGTCTGAGCGCCTTCAGTTCATCGAATGACGGAGAATGGACGATCTGTTTGATCGTTTCCAAATCGACGCCAAGCTCACGGTAAAAGAGAATTTGCTGCAAACGATCGACTTCGCGCCGCCCGTACAGCCGATACCCGGCTTCGCTCAACCGCGCTGGCTTCAGCAACCCAATCTCGTCGTAATACCGAAGCGTCCGGCTTGTCACCCCCGCCAGTTTCACCAGCTCATGCACCGTGTACTCCACTTCCTTCACCTCCTTATTCATGACGATACACCTTGACGCAACGTAAAGGTAAAGAGGAAAAAAGAAAAAAGGGCTCACGACCAGCCCCTCATTGAACAATCGCTGTTTTATTTGTTAAAAGCGATGCCTTTCATCAATTTTTCCTCGTTTTCTCGATATGCGGCATCTTCGTTATCACAATCGAATGGTTCAAATCGACGTTAGGCAACAGCTGCGGCTCGCTCGTTGTTTCCATCGCCCCTGCTTGTTTCACATGAGGCGAAAGCGGCTCGCCAACCGAATCGCGGATGATGATACGCTGGTGAAATGACGCATATCGTTCCTTTGTTTTGTCCGTCCCGTCCCATTGCAAGGGAAAGAGGACAGCACATACAACCAATATTCCCACCGCGGCCAACAGAAGAACATTTCGCTTCACTTAACCACCTCCATCCAAATTAGACGATGCAAAAGGCGATCTCGTTTCTCCTTTGCCGCTAAACAAAAACGCCATCACGTCCCGCAAAACGTCCGGTACGGGCGGGCGGACGGCGGGGGCAGTTCCGCGTATTTCTCTTGCTCCCGCGAGTAGGCGTACGGGTCGGCCAGCGCTTCCAAGAAACGCTCCATCACGCTGTAGTCGCCGCAGTTGACCGCGGCGGCCAACGCCTCTTCAACCCGGTGGTTGCGTGGAATCACAGCCGGATTATGGCGGCGCATCCGTTCATACGCTTCCTCTCTTGACACCGATTCTTGGCTGAGCCTCGTTTGCCAGCGCTCGTGCCACTCGCGAAACTCGGAAGCATCAAAGAGCGCCATTCCGGTGTACTCGCCTAACGTCAACGCCCGGAACGTGTTCGTATAATCAGCGCGGTGCGCCTCCATCAGCCGCAATAAATCCGCAATCAGCTTCTGATCTCCTTCCTGCTCCTCGGCAAGGCCGAGCTTCGCCCGCATCCCGCTAAGCCAATGGTCGTGGTATTGCTTCGGATAGTGGTCAAGCGCCCCTTGGGCAAGCGCGATCGCTTTTTCTTCATTCTCATCAAGCAACGGCAACAAGCTTTCCGCAAACCTTGCCAAATTCCAGCCCCCGATGTACGGCTGGTTTCCGTACGCATACCGCCCTTGCGTATCAATCGAACTGAACACCGTCGCGGGGTCATACGTATCCATGAATGCACACGGCCCATAGTCGATCGTTTCCCCGCTGATCGTCATATTGTCCGTGTTCATCACCCCGTGGACAAAGCCGACAAGCTGCCATTTCGCGATCAGTTCCGCTTGGCGTTCGATCACTTGTTCAAGCAAAAACAAATAGCGGTTCTCATCTTCCTCAAAGCCAGGAAAATGGCGCCAGAGCGCATAATCGGCCAGAGCGCGCAACTCCTCTATCGTCCCCCATTGCGCCGCGTATTGAAACGTCCCGACGCGCAGATGGCTCGAGGCGACACGGGTCAACACCGCCCCAGGCAATTCCGTTTCGCGCATAATCGTCTCTCCCGTGGTGACGACCGCAAGACTTCGCGTTGTCGGGATGCCAAGCGCGTGCATCGCCTCGCTCACAATGTACTCCCTCAGCATCGGCCCAAGCGCCGCCCGCCCATCACCGCCGCGCGAATACGGCGTCCGGCCCGAGCCTTTCAGCTGGATGTCCACCCGCTCGCCGCTTGGGGTGACGTGCTCGCCAAGCAGCACCGCCCGTCCGTCGCCAAGCATCGTAAAATAACCGAACTGATGCCCCGCATACGCCTGCGCCAGCGGCTCAGCTCCGTCTGGAATTTTGTTTCCAGCTAAAACGACCACCCCATCTTCACTTCGCAACGCTTCCTCATTCAGCCCAAGCTCTGCGGCCAGCGAACGATTCAACACCGCAAGCTTCGGCGCGCGCACCGGCGTGGGGAGGACGTTGCTGAAAAAGCGCTCCGGCAGCCTTGCATAACTGTTGTCGAACTTCCATCCTGCGTCCAACATCGTCATCTCCTTTGCGGCCAAAACAGCCTTTTTATATGAGTTTATTGTACGGCAAAGCGGGCGGCATGATAAACCGAAAACGCGCGATCCTAAACCAAAAACCGAACCGTCAACGTTCGACGAAAACCACCATATTTTCTCTTTCTTTCTCGCCCCGTTTCTTTGTATAATACCTGTGAGGAGGTGAGAAAAAGTGGAAGAGAAAACAATCATTCAAGCGGTGCTTCAAGCGCTCGAACAGCATTCTGACAAAATCAGCTCGAAAATGCAGGAAATGGAGCAACGACTGCATCATGAAATGCAAACGATGGAACAGCGACTTCACCATGAAATGCAAACAATGGAGCAACGACTCCGCAGTGAGATGCAGGAAATGGGACAACAGCTCCGAGCAGAAATCCGTGCTGTTGAGACTCGGCTTGAGGCCAAAATCGACTCCCTTCGTGAGGAAATGCAACAGATGAACAGACAACTGAACGAACGAATCGACCACCTTGAAGAAGAATTAACAGACACGCAAACCTCGGTTGAAGTGTTGACGACGAAAGTGCTCCACCACGACCGGAAGCTTCGCCAATTGGCTAAACAAGCATAACTCCTCTTAGTCGGCAATTTCCCTGTCCACCGCAAGCCCATTCGAGAGGATGCAAAATGTGAGGATCATTATGCGACGTCGCTTAATTATGGTTGAAAGGCCGAGACGTACACAAAGGCAGGTTCTGAGACGTTCTGTGAACAAATAAGACGGTTACGAATCACGACTGTTGAGAAAAGAAAACAAACCTACAAACAAAAAATTCCACCGGCCGTTTTATACGTGCTTATATATTCTTTTAACATTTGCAAGTATTCTTGAGAGTCCACAGAGCCGCCCATTGATCGAACCCACGATGACGCCAGGCGGCTCCCTAATTCAGGACTGTTGACCATTAGCAACAATCCAATGAGAGAAAGAACAAGCGAAACAAACTTCATTCTGTTTGAGTCTTTGAAAATATTCATTTTGAGTGCCTCCTTATCCGTCTAGGCCAGTTGAAGCATAAAAACAGAAGCAAGTTCCACAGGAAAACTTACTCAGATAACAAAACATTACTCATAGTAATAAAAACATACCCCTACAGGTTTAGCAGCATATCCATATCCTACTTTAGAATCCCATCCGATAAGCGGGTCGTACCAAACATCAACGTTATAAACTTTGTAATACGGTCTAGCAATGATGGTATAGGTTTTTCCTGCTGGAACTTGAATTTGATCAGTGTCTGTAACTTCATAAGATTTTGTCACAGTGACATACTCCCACCACCTGCGCTTCGCTTAATGGTGGGGGCTTCTCGGGTAATCCCATCTCATGATGGGAAGTTGACCGAGCAATCCCCGTGTGCCCCACGGTTCGAGGACAAGTTAGACTACCGCTAATCGTTTCATGCCCTCCTGTTTGATATTGATGGCCGCATTGACGTCCCTGTCGCTCTCGAATCCGCATTTACAGCGGAATATACGCTCAGAAAGCGATAGAGACTTCCTCACTTTGCCATAGCACGAACACGTTTTCAATGTTGGAAACCATTTGTCGATTTTGATCAGTTTCTTCCCCTGTTCGGCCAACTTGTCCTGCAGGAAAGAGGTGAACATGCCTCAGCCAACATGCTATCACCACCCCTTAAAACAATATACGGTAACAGCATGTCCCTGATTGCTTTTAATTATAATCGATCATGATCTCAAACGCCACGGAATTGGCCGAATCGTTACGTAAAACTCACAAAACTTTACAAGAGACTTACAGACGTTTTCTTCCTTATTCATAGCGCCCAGCTTCACCGAAGCTCCTCCCGTTTGATTGACGCTCCGAATACCTCACGTCGCGTGTCACTCACGGTATCAATCGCTATGCAGGATATCTCGAAAAATTGATACTGGCGTTTCGGTCTCTGTCCATTTCAAGTCTACAAGCATCACATCGAACTATCCGTTCAGACAGCTTTCACGATTTTTTACATACCCGCATGCACTGCACATTTTCGATGATCGATGCCATCTATCGGCTTCCATCCATTCGATCTATCATCGCACTTAACACTTCCACGAGAGCCTCTACTCCAACATTAAAATTCACGTTTTTTATAAAACTGTAACGAAAGCAAAAAGGAAATCGTCAACAATAAAATCATCACCGCTATAATGATTACCATCACTTCAACTTTAGAAAGATGATAAAGATAATGAACTACATTTTGAATAAACGGATAATTAACTTGTTCAAAAAATTTTGGAACAAGCGCAAATGTGCCAAAAAATAAAGCAAAACTCACCAATCTAGAGTGAATAAATCCAACTTTAAAAAATACCGGAAAGTAAATGCTGTTAATAAAAATGACAGCACATAACGCAATTATTATACTTTCGAGTGAAACATTGTGAACTTGAACGGAAGGATTTATCATTTGCAGTATATACGCAATCACTAGGTAATACGCAATAGCGATGACAGTAAAAACAAATATAGAACAATATCTTGCCATAACAACAGTTCGCCGTGTCAAAGGAAAACTATTTAACAAAATATCAGCTTTATTTTTATCGTCATGCGCACATGCTGATAGTATTAGGACATAATTCACCGCAATAATACTAATAAGAAAAACGACTGCGCTATCTTGTTTTAGAAATATCATCATCACTATAATATAAATTGCGGCAAATAAAAGTGTTTTCTTAAGAAGCAGTATATCTTTCAATATAAGCTGAAACATTGTTACATCCCCCTTTGAAAATACACGATAATATCTTCCAGAGAAGGCTTATCCACAATAATTTTATCTCCTAATATTCTTTTTATTTTTTGCTTATCTTTCGTTAACGCCTCAAATCCAAATTGATTTTCTTTAACGCTAATGAAAAGCGGCTGTATACTACTATGTAATAGTTCCTTTGGCCCTTTAACAAGCCCGTAGTTTTCAAATATTTCGTCTTTTGTACAAGAAAATATAATGTTCCCATCATTGATAAATGTGATGTAATCCGCGATCTTATCTAAATCTGAAGTAATATGCGTAGAAAAAAACACGCCCCTGTTTTCGTCTTGTATAAATGAAGATAGTATATCAAGTAGTTCGCTTCGAATAATTGGATCAAGCCCTGAAGTTGGTTCATCCATTATCAATAATTCAGCATGATGAGACAATGCGATTGCAAGTGAAAGTTTCATTTTCATCCCTTTCGATAAATGTTTAATTTTCTTTTTTAAAGGTAATGAAAACTCTTTTATATACTTATAAAACAACTTGTCATCCCAATTTTTATAGAAAGGCGCGACCACTCTTTTCACTTCGGATATGGTTAGTTCATCATAAAAATAGTTTTCGTCAAAGACAAATCCGATCCGTTCTTTTATTTCTTTCTCATATTTCACATTATCCAAGCCAAAAACTTTAATTTCTCCCTCATCTTTATGAATAAGGTTCATAATAAGCTTAATCGTTGTGCTTTTTCCCGCGCCATTTGGACCAATAAACCCCATAATATATCCTTTTTCGAGAACAAAACTAATATTTTTTAATGAAAAACCCTTGAACTCTTTCCGTAAATTTCTGACTTCTAAAACAGGTGACATATTATCCCTCCTCATAAATCACTTTCAATATTTCCTGCATCTCTTCCAATGTCAAGTTAATCGATTTCCCCGCTTCGACTGCTTCTGTTAACTTTTCCTCGATTATCTTTAGCTGGCTTTCTTTTAATAATTCTTTGTTTTGCGCTGCTACATATGTTCCCTTTCCTTGCACCGTAACAATATAACCTTCATTTTCTAATTCTTGGTATGCCCTTTTGGTCGTAATCACACTTATTTGCAGTTCTTTTGCCAAAGTTCTTATAGACGGCAGCATTTCATTTTCCGCCAACTCTCCCTTTATAATCAAGTTTTTTATCTGTTTGACAATTTGTTGATAAATAGGTTCATCTGATGAGTTAGATATAATAATATCCATTGCTATCACTCATTTCTTTTAAATAAAAACAAGCAATACTGTATATATTGAGTATACACAGTATTATTTGTTATGTCAATGGCGATTGATTGTCGCGAGTCTATGAACAGCTGAGGCAAGCGAAGATCGAAGACGATGGATGTACGTGGCGGATTCCGCTGCGATGACGAAGGACACGCTGGCGCAAACGAAAGCCGCCAACGCCTTTTTGATCACCAGAGAGCCGTCGTCGCTATACATCGTCAAAACAGTGCTTTCGGAGACGGAAAACATCCCGGTTTGTCCTCGTCACGACCGTTCCAAAGGAATGGAAGAGTCAACCCATGGATGCCCAAGAGATCTTGAAGCTGTATAAAGGGCAGATCACGGTGGAAATGAGCTTGGCTTTTTTGAAAGACCCTTTTTTTCACGGATGAGATCTATATAAGTTGAAACTTTGTTTTACATCCAGTAGAGCGCTCGCCGCACTCTATCAAAGCGACTTTGTATGCAGGAAAAACAGAATCGAACAACTGGGAAAATCTTTATTGCAACTTATATATGTCAAAAAGCCAGAACGAGTGGCGGTGTTGGGTGATTTGTTTTTTCTGGTCTTGGCCATTTACCGCGTCTTCCAGCGCCGGGTGCGTCCGTTCATCACACCCGAACGCCCATTACAGGGCGTAGGAGGCCGGAAATGGACCCGACCAACCGGACAAACGATTTTTCAATTGTTTTGGTATGTCAGAGTCGTCCTGTTGGAACGGCCGGATGGGCAAATCCAACACAGGCTGGGGAAACCACTCACCCCTGATCAGCGAAGGATTCTGCAAGGATTAGGGATGGATGAGAGCATTTACGTGTAAAGGTCATACGGAACGACTAGCTATGGTAAAAAAAGGATTGCCATCGCTTGTTGTGTTGGTCAAAAAGTTATTCTGAAAAACTAAATAAAAAATCCTTTGTTTCTACCTTGTTAGGGTGCGAAATGTGAGATTTCACGAGGCCTTAAAAAATAAAACTGACAGCCATGTTGACATGACTGCCAGTTTCAGAAACAATTCCCATCCATTTAGAAGTGTTGATCATCCCTTGTTGTTGGATCACTGATGCGATTGTCAGCCTCCGGAATGGCATCATACAGCGCCGGGTCAATATCATGAATGGAGCCGTCAGCCATGGCTTTGAACACCTCGTCTTCGCGCCCAAACGAATCCATCACCTTCGCTTTCGCATATTTAGCCTTCGGATCCTGTTCGTCGTGAGCAAGCTGGAGATGCGCCACGGTCGTTCCATCTTTGTTTTTGCGTGTCACCTGTCGTATGTTCGGGAGGGGGGCGAAAGGTGAGTCAAATGAAGTAGCGTCCCGCTTCAACCCAAGTCTTTCACGTTATCATCATAACACCTCTAAACCAAAACGTTGTGCCATCTTTTTGCCGAAATGGCGCCTTTATTGATTTTGTTCAATCAAAAAACGAGCAGCCGGTTTCTTATTTCATCCTTGGAAACCGACTACTCTTCATTATCCTCTCCAATCGATACACGTGAGTTCTTTGATAACCAACTTGCCAATTTCTTCTGACATACTTCCTTTTTGGCAACTTTGATACACATTTCAAATAATTCATCATCCGAAACAATTAACTCATAGCCATTCTTCATTAGGAAAGAATATGCAGCCATCACCACTGTTCGCTTGTTACCATCTGAGAAATAATGTCCTGTTGCTATAGCTATCATATAAACAGCAGCCTTTTCAAATTAAGGAAGGATACTGTTCTTCTCCGAACAAAATTGTGAATGGCTTTTGACATACATATTCAATCATGCCAGGGTCTTTTTCCCCAGGTAACCCTCCATAGCGACGCAACATCTCATCATGGATGTAGCGCAACTCTTCAGGATAAAGTCTTTCTATCATCTCAGTTTTTAGCTAACTTTTCTAGCGCTTTATCATAGCGCTTAATCCCTTGTTTTAAAATGGATTGAATTTTACGTGTATCGATGTTCTTTTTCTTCTGATTCAATTCTTTCTGCAACAGGTCCATTTCTTCTTCCCTCTTCCAATCGTACATGCTATCACCACCCCTAAAACAATATACGGTAACAGCATGTCCCTGATTACTTTTAATTATAATCGATCATGATCTCAAACGCCACGGAATTTGCCCAACCTCCTGTTCTTCATAAACATCCACTTGCCCATTCCATGCATTTTATCTTTCGGTTTGCTTCGAATAATGCTGGATACATCCACCGTCGTCAGCTTCCGATTTCCGATCCGATAGCTCTTTTTGTTGAGTCCCTGCACTACTTTCGTGACGCTTTCCAACTGCACATACAAATACACCGCTTCTTCTTCCGTCGTTGTCGATATGTAGCTTTCAATCATCTGAATGTATTCTCGCAAATATTCGCCCGGTGGACGAAACGGATCGCTATGGCACAAGCGTTTCTCCAACAAGAGACGGCCTAACTTTTTTTGTCCGCTGGAGCCCTTTGAAGAGAAAACCTGCCGGATTCGGCGAAGCGAACCCTTGACCAACCGAACACCACCAAAAGTAAAATGCGGTAAAGGCAAGGGCAGCTTTTTGATTACCTTCTTTTTTGTCCCCGTCGCCCTTGACGACTCTTTCTCGCCTTTGGCGGGTGTTGGTCAAGGGCGAATCCGGCTCCAAGGATGTCTCGCGACGCTCAATGAGATGGCCTGTGTGGAGTTTTCATAGAACTTTTGACGCTACCCTGTTTAGCTCGTTGAATACCCGTTCAATCTCGCGGTGAAGTCAATATATCGAAATAAGGATGTTAAAAGTGGATCCATTTCATAAGACCATGCATGTTCTTTGTTTAAAATTGGAAATCATGATGGTGTCCACCTCTTGGTAGTTGGTTTTGGTCACTGTATATGATTTACAAGGTGGTGGATCTTTTTATGTGCATTTATGCATCATTATGCGTTTTGCAACACGTTCTTAATAAGAAAACAGCACATTCTTTTCGATTAGTGTCTTTTCGAGCCTTTTAAATTTTTTAATTGATTCCTCTGATGACCGTTTACCAATTTCAATTACCAATGCCTCTATCAACGCAACAAGGGGAACTATTGAAAAATGTTCTTTGCTAACTTCTACTCTCAGTGTCACAGACGCGCATGAAATAACCGGACATGAAATATAGTCAGTGATCAATATAATATCATTGCCTAACTCATGGGCTAGTTTTACCGCTTCGATAACCCGGTTAGTATATGGTTCAAATGCAAAAGCCACTAAAATCTCATCTTTTTCAAATTGCAAAATCCTATCATAAATAACCTCCGTATCATGACTTAGTTGCCTTATCTTTGGATAAAATTCTCCAAGCAATTGTTCAAAATATAATGCAGTTGCTTTGTAAGGCCGGGTACCCAACACGTTGATATGGCTTGATTTTTCCATGAGATCAATCGCAACCCCAAAGTTCTCCATTAAACTAGAGTCCAAAGATTTGTTTAACAAATTTACCGATTCATTCCAAACTTGTACTAGGGTGGGGGCTTCCCCTCCCCATTTTCTAATATCTTCAATGGATTTTTTTAATGTCCACTTTGATTCGAAAGAGAATGATTCATCGTAGAGATCTTTTCGCAAGTCATTAAAATTTTCGTAACCTAAGGCATTGATTGTTCTCATTACAGTTGAGATCCCAACTTTGGCATTATTGGCAAGTTCTTTAATTGTCATCAAGCCTATTGATTGATAATTTTTTAAAATATAATCACATAACTGTCTTTGTTTTTTTGGCAAGGACTCTTTAATATGAACTATTTTATCAATTGTTGTTTTTGAATTATCTAATTCCATTTATATCCCTCCTCGTTTCCTTATCAATGATCTGTCAACATTGTCGATCTACCTTGAGTCCATTATATAACATGTTCAAAAAAAACCTAATGAAAACTCTATTTCGATAGTTTTGAACCCATTTTCGCAAATGACAAGGGACAAAATGGTTCGCCCCATCGTGGGCAGACTCTCATGTCATGATCACTACGCCAAAAAGACAAAAAACGGTATGTAAACGGACTCTGCTCCATAACGGATCAAGAGTTCCCGTATACATACCGTCACACATTGGCTTAATCAAAATCATGGATGACTAGATTACCTTAATCCAAATAATCACATAATTTTCAGTCAATAATAAAACGGTTAAATTCCTTGGTGAATATCTACTCCCATATTACTGCTTTTTTTATTGATGGAACTTGCCTCTTCTAAACTCATATTCTTTGTTTCCGGTGCCATGATAAGCGAGATGACAAAACCGATGAAAAACAATGCACCACAAATATACAATGTAACTGCCAACCCATAATTCGCCAAAATAGATGGGAAAAGGAACGTACCTACAGAAGAAGCGAAACGGCTTACGGCTGTAGCAAATCCCACTGCCGTACCTCGAATATGGGTTGGGAAAAGCTCATTCGGGTAGATCCATTCATGCATGCCCATTGCGTTATTGAATATTCCATAAATAATAAAGAGCACAAGGACAAAAACAAATGGCATATCCGATCCCGAGAATGCTCCTAGTATGAATAAAGAGATGGAAGATACAAAAAATGGCCAAATAAGCGTCGGTCTTCTGCCCCACTTTTCAACTAAATAAAGAAAAGGAACCAAGCCTGCGAGATAGAATATATTAATAATTGCTGATCCCAGATACTCCTTTGCTCCATCGGCGAAACCAAATTCTGCGAGGATCTCAGGAATATAAGTACCTATTCCAAAGGTCGGGATAACTTGGAGTGACCAGAAAACTGAAACGAAAAATGTCCATTTTCCATTCCCATTTCGAAATATATCAAGGAAAGAGGTTTTCGCTTTGGTCACTGGTTCGACTGACATGACCACATGCTCTCCGAATATTCTCTGGATAATAGCGTTTGCTTCTTTTTCCTTACCTTTGCTAGCTAACCAACGAGGAGACTCTGGCATATTTAAACGTGCGAGGAGCAAGAAAAGTACTGGGACTGCACTACTTGCAAGCATCCATCTCCAGCTTGTATCACCGATAGAAAGCATAAAGTATCCGATCAAAAAGGAACTAGCGTAACCAACATACCAGAGCGAATTAATTCCTCCAAGCAGGGCACCGCGATTTTTTTTCGGTGAAAATTCTGCCATCAAGGCTCCTGCAATCGGGTAATCTGCTCCTATCGCAATCCCTAAAATAAATCGTAAAATAATCAACTGTACAGGATCTTTAATAAAAAATTGTAGTATTGACACGACAAGCATGACAAACATATCGATGAGAAACATTTTCTTCCGGCCAATAAGGTCTGTAAGATAGCCCCCGATTATTCCACCGACAAACATTCCTGCAAGAGTAGCTGTTCCAAGCAGGCCCATTATGGTTAAAGACATATCGAACTGAGTCTTCATAACAGAAAGGGCTACCCCAATAATTCCAATAATATACCCATCGAGAAATGCACTTCCAGCGGAATAGGCAAACATTTTATAATGAAATCCACTTAATGGCATTTCCTCCATAGTACGTACTGCTGCTTTCATCAAATCTCCCCCTTGCGTACTTGTGGTTACTTTACAAATATCAAACCGTGTTATTGGTAAGCGTTTTCAAATAAAATTATGTTTCATGTTTCTCCCCTTTATAATAGCTGGGATCACTTTCACTATTCATTTTTGAATGATCGCCGGAATGACATGGCCTAGTTCACTCTCCCATCGCCTCAACTGATACACTGATTTCTGCTTCGCAAACAACTGTTGCCTATTGGGCGATGGGAGAAGATAAATAGTTAGGTAAAAGTCACAAGGATTTCTTTCTTTTATAAGATTTCTTAACATCACGTTGAGAATAACAGTAAAAACCCGTTTTTCCAAACTGTAAGATTGGCTAGGAATAGATGAATCTTCATAAGCCAAACAGCTACATAGGAATTTTAATCACAAAAATGGAGATATCATACATCAAATCCCCGTCATTCTAAATGCCTTTGAAGCTTCATTACCGATGTTCACAGCTTCAGTTCCTAGAAAACTCAAAATATCCTGTGCTGCACTAAAACCAGTTTGAATAGCTGTTTCCGTATAAAAGGTACCTAAGTAGTCTCCAGCTAGGTACAATCTTCCAGAAGGTCGCGTCAGAATAGGCTGAAGTTTATGGCGACCAGGAAAAACGTAAGCGGATCCAAGAGGGAAACGACTTACACTGGCTTCTACTACGTGACGGCTGAATCCAGGGAATATATCATCAAGATCTTTTAGATACCTTTGGATGATTTCTTCATCTGTTTTGTCTAGAAGTTGACGCCCTCTATCCGCTGGTGAGAAGACCATAAAACTACTGCCTGGTTGTCTAACGGTTTCAAAAGAACGTATAAGATTAGAGCTATGAATTAAAATATCAAATGATCTCTTAGGTGTGGCGATGGAATATACGTTATCCCAAATTTGCGGGCCCGTTTCATTAGTCAAAAATGCGGCACTAACGTGAGGCCCGTATTTTATTTGATCAAGAGCTGCTCCAACTTCAGGGTCGATATTGACAGCGATTTTGCGTGTAATAGGAGCAGGAGTTGCAAGAATCGCATAGCGTGCTTCCTCTTCGTGAGAAACTCCATTTTGGGTGTACCGTACGACGACAGAGTTTTTTTTCTGTTCTACTTCCTGAACAACAGCACCAAGTTGTATCCGGTCACCTAGTGCTGCCGCAATAGTATCTGTAAGAGTGGACGGCCCACCAACGATATTTCTAGAAAGCCCTTCGCTCTTGTTCCATATTAAATGAAAGTATCCTACTCCAGCCCCTGCAGTTATTTGTTCCGGATTCCCGGTAGAACGGCTAACCGTTGGACGAAAAATAGCGTCAGCATCTTCTGGTAATTCACCCACAAAATCAGTAAAAGTACGGTCGCCCAAGAAATTATAAATCCGTTGCTGATGAATTCGATAATCTTCCCCCGGACGTCGCGTAGCGATCTTTCCGTACTTCTTAACTGCAAGACGAACCTTTGCTCCCGCCCGTATTAAAGCAAAACGAGAAGACCATGACATAGGAATTCTAAAAGGATACCATTCAACTCGTCCATCGACTAAGATTTTTCCATTCATCGCCATTGCCGTCACAACTCCAGGGACCGGCAAAGCATCTATCCCTACGGAACGAAGCAAAGCGTCAGTGGCGGTATTAGGACCGGCAAATACGTGTCCTCCCCAATTTAGCCAGTAATTCCCCCGACGTTCTGATTTAATTCTCCCTCCTACACGCTTTTCCGATTCCAATAACAAAATATCGCGAAATCGAAGACGCCATGCGGCAGACAAACCAGCAAGCCCACCACCTACTATAATTACATCTTTCATTGGAGTTCCTCCTAATGCTTCCTATTTACCTGATTTTATTTAATTTCGTTCAAATCTTAGTTCCCCTAACTTATCTAATATCGTTCCAATTTTTAATTTGAATTTTTCAGAGGCAGGCACTAATGGTAATCTACTTGGTCCACCTGATAATCCGAGAACTTCTAGGCCTGCCTTAACTGTTCCAGGAATAGGTTCTTCTTCAATAGCATCGTATAACTCTAATAGTTCCTGATTTAACTTCATCGCTTCTTTCAAGTTGTTTTTATTTACAATTAAATCGTATAACTTTGCTAATTTTTTCGGAACCAAGTTGTGGACTACCCCAACAGCACCATGTCCCCCTAGTGCTAAAGTAGGTAAGATCAAATGTTCAAATCCAGTCAGCACTTTAAAGTTTGGATTGTCTTTTACTAATGCAATAAGTTTAGAAGTATGGATTCCATCAGCAGTGTTTTTAATACCGACAATTCCATCTATTTGACTTAATTCATAGATTAGTTCCGGTTCAAGCTCAACTCCTGTGGCATCTGGATAATGGTAAATGACAATTCCAATGCTAGAGTTCTCTGCTACTGCCTTGTAGTGGTCAATAATTCCTTTTTTGCTAGTTTTCATATAATAAGGGGTGATGACCAAAGCACAATCTGCCCCAACTTCAGCTGCGTATTGGGTGAGCTCAATCGTATCTTCTGTTCTATGGCATCCTGTCCCTGCCATAACAGGTAATCTACCATTTGATTTTTCACACACAAATTTAATTACTTCTTTTCTTTCTTCCATGGTCATTAATGAGTATTCTCCAGTACTTCCCCCCACTAAAAGACAGTTCATCCCCCCGCTTATCAGGTGTTCTATTAGTTGCTCCAGCCCATTATAGTCTATACTGTTGTCCTCTTTCATCGGCGTAGGTAAAGCCGGGATCATTCCGAAAGGTTTATACATTTTTATCCCCCCTAGTTTAATTTTTTAATTCAATACATTCTGCAAATTCATAACAATTTGCCTTTGAATATATATTACTAAACAGACGGAACTTTGTAAATCATTTTTTATAAAAAAGGAACTTTTATGTTCATAGATTTAATTTTTTTAATTTTCAAACCATAAAAAGGAAATGCTTAGCCGCAGCAATTCATAACGCCGTTCCCTGTCTAAGCTAATGGTTCACTGAGTCATTCCAGCCGGGGCGTTAAATACCTATCGAACACATTGGGCTAGGAATGCGCGCTAATCATGACAGTTTGGAATTCCTGATGTCAGAAATTCCTGTTGCTTAAATACATACCTTCATATACAGCGGAAGTATGGTATCTTTCCTAAATTTCGGTATAAGAAAGTTGACAGGCGGCTTTTCAGGGAAACACTTGGCCTGGCATTTTAGATCGGCGCCATCCACACCTTGTCAGGTGTATTCCATCCTTAAATAAATAAACGACAGCGAAGCGGTTTAGCCCCTATTCCAAGGGTGCGGACTGCTTCGCTGCCAATCTTGTCACTCATAGTCAAGACGGCTAGAAAGTTCAGGACGCCTAGTTAGCCCAACAGTAGCTTCGCCACCGCCTCAACGTGCGCCGTATGCGGAAACATGTCAACCGGTTGGATGTAGTCGACGTGATACGCCACGGCCAAGGCGTCGAGGTCGCGGGCGAGGCTGGATGGGTTGCACGAGACGTAAACGACCTTCTGCGGGCGGAAGCGCAGAATCGTTTCAAGCAGCGCCCGGTCGCAGCCGACGCGGGGCGGGTCGACGATGATGACGTCCGGCTTCCAGCCTTCGTTCACCCATTTCGGCAGCCAATATTCCGCTTTGCCGACGACATAGTGCGTGTTGGTGAAACCATGCTTTTTGGCGTTGTTTTGCGCGTCTTCGATCGCTTCCGGAATCGTGTCCATGCCGCGCACTTCTTTGGCATCGCGAGCAAGCCACAAACCGATCGTGCCGACGCCGCAGTAAGCGTCAACGATCCGCTCCGTTCCGGTGAGGGCGGCCGCTTTTTTCACTTCGTCGTACAATTTCACCGTCTGCAACGGGTTGAGCTGGAAAAAGGCACGCGACGACAGTTCAAACGACAAATCGCCGAGCGTTTCTTGAATATATTCGTCGCCGGCGAGCACTTCTGTCTCGTCGCCGAAAATAAGCGACGTTTTTTCGCCGTTGATGTTTTGCACGATCGATTTCACTTCTGGGAGGCGGCGGCGAATTTCGTCAATGAGCAGCTGTTTGCGCGGGATGTCTTTTGTCGCCGTCACCAGCACAAGCTGGATGTCGCCCGTATGGAAGCCAACGCGGACGACGATCGTCCGCACGACGCCCGTTCTTGTCCGCTCGTTGTAAATCGGGATGCGCAAGTCTTGCAAAATCGTTTTCACAATGTTCGTGACGCGCGTCGTTTGCGGATGCTGGACGCGGCATTCCGATAAATCGATGAGCCGGTGGGAGTTGATGCCGTACAGCCCGGCGAGCACCTTCCCTTCCTTCATTCCAACTTGAAACTGGCTTTTGTTTCGGTAATGCCACGGGTTGTCCATGCCGATCGTCGGGCGGATGTCAAGCTTGTCGACATCGAGGCGCCGGGCATGGCGGCGGAGCGCCTGGATGACAATGTCGCGCTTCGCCTCGAGCTGCGCCTCGTACGATAAGTGCTGCAACTGGCAGCCGCCGCACTGGTCATAGAGCGGGCATGGCGGCTTGATGCGGTTTGGCGAGCGCTTGCGGATGCGCTTGATTTTCGCCTCGGCGTAGGTTGGGTGGATGTCCGTCGCCTCAACGATGACTTCTTCCCCCGGCAACGCACCGGGGACGAAGACGACTTGTTTTTGGAAATAACCGACCCCTTCGCCGTTAATGCCGATCCGTTGAATCGTCACGGGAAATTGCTCGCCTTTTTTGATTTTGATGTTCATTTGTTGCTTTGCCATATCGGTCCCTCTCATTCGATACTTCTCCATAAATAAAGCGCCGCATAGCTGGCGTACGGCTTCCACCGCTCGCTAAGCGCCGCCATCTCTTTGACAGTTGGCCGCTGTTGAAGCCCGAATTGTTTTTCAACCGCCCGCTGCAAACCGATATCCGCCGGCGGAAAGACGTTCGGACGGCCGAGGCCGAAGAGGAGGAAATTTTGCACGGTCCACGGACCGATGCCGCGCACGGCGGTCAACCTCTCCATCACCTCGCCGTCTTCCATCTGCTCGAGTTCATCAAGCCGCAGCTTCCCCTCGGCAATGAGGCGCGACACATCGACGATATATTCGGCTTTCCGCCCGCTCAGCTGCAAGGCGCGCAAGTCATCGTACGAACGGGCGGCCACTTCTTCCGGGCGCGGGTAAAACCAAACGCCGTCCCGCTCCTCGCCAAACGCTTTCACAAACCGCTCTGTGAGCCGGTAACCGACTTTAAGATGAAGCTGCTGGTGGATCAAACATTTCATTAGGCAAAAATACAAGTCAAAATCGAGCACAAGCGGCAGCCCCTCATACTCGGCAAACAGCGGCGCCAGCTCGGTCGCGCGAAAATGATCATACACCAGAACGAGCGGCGTCCGCCATTGAAATAAATGAGAGACGCGCTCGATGATGTCTTCCTGCCGCTTGGGATGCGGCGCCGAGACGACAAAGCGAGGATCGTCTTTTGTGCCGATGCTTTCAATCACGACCGGCACCTTTAAACCATCGAGATGAAGCGGCACGGTGATGCGCCGCCGCTCTAAATCGACCGCCAGGAGCGGATCCAATGCAAGCCGTTCAAGCGCGTGGGCGAAATCATACGGCGCCGGCACAGTGATCGTTCGTTTCCACATCGTTCTCACCTTTCTCATTTGTCCGTGCCCCTATTATAACGAAAAACGCCCCGTCGAACCAACTTGTTGGCAGGACGAGGCAGCGGCATATGGTTCGGTTGACAGAACGAGGCGGGTTTTCGAATGGTCCGACACAAAACGTTTCGTACCGCTTTTGTGCTCAAGTGATGAAAGCGGCTTATGGGCGAAACAGCCACGGATGAAGGCCGGTCTTTTTGGCCATAAGGTCATCAAGGCTGGCGAACGTGTACCCTTGTTTGCGCAAGTCGTCGATCACGTTCGGCAATGCTTCGGCGTTGTCTTTGGACACGGAATGCAACAGCAAAATCGCCCCCGGATGGATTTGTTTCATGATTTGGTCGTAAGCATATTGCCAGCCGCGCTGGCGGTCGGTTTGCCAGTCGACGAACGCCAGCGACCAAAAGACGTGATAATAGCCAAGGTCGCGGGCGAGAGATAACGTCCGCTCGCTGAAAATGCCGCGCGGCGGGCGAAGGTACATCATCCCTTTTTGCCCGGTCAACTCTTCTGTCTTTTCCTTGACTTTTTCCAGCTCTTCGCGCACCTGCTCATCGCTTTCAGTTGTTAAATCGGGATGATGCCACGAATGGTTGCCGATGATATGCCCTTCCGCCGCCATCCGTTTGACTAAATCGGGCGCTGTTTGCAAATAATGGCCGGTGACAAAAAAGGCGGCCGGCACATGTTTTTCCTTTAACACGTCCAAAATTTGCGCCGTATAGCCGTTTTCATACCCGTTGTCAAATGTTAAATAGATCGTTTTTTCGCTCGTGTCGCCTAAATAAAAGGCGTCATATTTGGCGAGCAGCTCATCGAGCTCTTTTCCCGCCGATGGGGGCTCGTGGTTTTCGCTTCGCTTCAATCCCCAATGGATCGGCGCATTGCTTATGGCAAAAGCAGGGGCGGGAAAAAGCGCGAGCGCTAAAACGAGAGAAATGAGCCATCTCATGCCTAGTTCCTCCTTGGCCGCCATCTTTTCCTCTTTCTTATTGTTTTCACCCCTGACCGCTTTACGCGCGCCATTTTTTGCAAAAAAAAGCCCCAAAAGCGAGCGCTTTGGGGACAGAGAAGAAAACGGGATCAGCTTGTGAATACCAATAGCCATGTGCTTGAAATTCAGCTCTCCCTCTTACTTGAACACCGGCTCTTTGAACTGGGCCAGCTTTTCAAGCGACGATTTTTCCACATCTTCATGCAAGCTGTTGCCGTGCGAATCCATCGTGACAACAGCAGTGAAGTTTTCGACGCGCAAATGCCACATCGCTTCGGGGATGCCAAACTCCAGCAAATCAACGCCTTCCACGGATTTGATGCAATCGGCGTAATATTGCGCCGCGCCGCCGATGGCGTTCAAATACACGCCGCCGTGTTCTTTTAACGCTTGCAGCGTCTTCGCGCCCATGCCGCCTTTGCCGATGACAGCACGGACGCCGAATTTTTTCATGATGTCGCCTTGGTACGGCTCTTCACGGATGCTTGTCGTCGGGCCGGCAGCTTTGGCGTGCCAGCGGCCGTCTTCGTCTTTTAGCATGACCGGGCCGCAATGGTAAATGATTTGCCCGTTCAAATCGACGGGGGCATCGTGATCCATCAAATATTTATGAATGGCGTCGCGGCCGGTGTAAATGACGCCGCTGATGCGGACGACGTCGCCGACGCGAAGCTTCCGCACTTGTTCTTCCGACAGCGGCGGAACGAGATCGATGACGCGCGCCTCTCCTTGTTCAAGCGCCGCGGCCGCTTCCGCTTTTTCCAACTCTTTTGCAAAATCGACGTCTTCGCCGTCTTGGTACAGCCATTCGATGATCTCACCGGTCGCCGGATCGATTTTCACGCCCATGCGCCGGAACGCCCAGCAGTTGTAGGCGACCGAAACGAAGAAGCTCGCCGGGATGCGGTGCATGACGCCGATTTTACAGCCAAGCAGCGTCGATTCGCCGCCAAAGCCCATCGTACCGATGCCAAGTTTGTTGGCGTTTTCCATCATGTATTCTTCGAGTTGGCGCAATTCTTCGATCGGGTTGACGTCATCAACCGGACGGAACAGCTGCTCTTTCGCCAACTCATAGCCGGATGAGCGGTCGCCGCCGATGCCGACGCCGATAAAGCCGGCGCTGCATCCTTGCCCTTGCGCTTGGTACACCGCATGCAAAATGCATTTGCGGATGCCGTCCAAATCGCGGCCAGCGCGGCCGAGCCCCTCGAGTTCACACGGAAGGCTGTATTGGATGTTTTTGTTTTCACAGCCGCCGCCTTTTAAAATGAGGCGAACGTCAATGTAATCGTTTTCCCATTGTTCGAATTTAATGACCGGCACGCCTTCCCCTAAATTGTCGCCGCTGTTTTTGCCGGTGAGCGAATCGACCGAGTTCGGGCGCAGTTTGCCGTTTTTCGTCGCTTCGACAATGGCGGCCCGAATCGCTTTTTTCATTTCGATTTGATTGACGCCGACCGGCACTTTGATTTTAAACGTCGGCAAGCCGGTGTCTTGGCAAATGGGAGACACGTTTTCATCCGCCATCTGAATATTCTCGACGATCGTATTGAGCGCCATGGCCGCCCGCGTGCCGGCGTTTTCGCGCGCTTTCGCCCGAGCGATCGCTCGACGGACATCCTTTGGCAGCTTCGTAGATGTTTCCACAATCAAGTCATACATGCTTTGCTGGAATTTTTCCATTTGTCTAAACGCCCCTTCCCCTGTTCATCGTGCATAGGCAGTTGTCCTTATCTTTTTCTATTATACTCCGTTTCTCGCTGTTGTGTAAAAAATCTTTCTTTTCCATCTCATGATGGCTCCTTTCTCATCATACGAATGGGGTAGAGGCAAAACATCCAAAACGATTGACAAGCGTTGCTAAGGCGGCTAATAATGAACGATAGGACTTTGTCATGGAGAGAGGAGAAAGTGATGCGTTCATCGACCATACCGGCCATTACGCCGGCGTATGACCCTTGGGAAGCGTACGTCGATATTGAAGAATATGGACAACTACAACTGACGAATATTGAGTTTACCACAACGACGCTTTGCAATATGCGCTGTGAGCATTGTGCTGTTGGCTATACGTTGACAATGAAAGATCCCGAGGCGCTGCCGCTTGATATGTTGCTCCGCCGGCTCGAGGAAATTCCGCATTTGCGGTCATTAAGCATCACCGGCGGCGAGCCGATGCTGTCATTAAAATCCGTCGAACAATACGTCGTTCCCCTTCTCCGCTACGCGCACGAGCGCGGGGTGCGGACGCAGCTTAATTCGAACTTGACGTTGGATTTGTCTCGCTATGAACCAGTCATTCCGTATTTGGATGTGCTCCATATCTCGCACAACTGGGGGACGGTCGACGACTTTGTCGAAGGTGGTTTTGCCATGATGGAGCGGAAGCCGACGCGCGCCCAACGCGAGAAATACTTCCAGCGCATGCTTGACAATGCAAAAGCGCTGGCAAATGCCGGCGTGATGGTATCCGCGGAAACGATGTTAAACAAACGGACCGTCTGCCACTTGGAAGCGATCCACCGCCAAGTTGTCGAGGAAATGGGCTGTCGGCGCCATGAAATCCATCCGATGTATCCGAGCGATTTTGCCAGCGCTTTAGAGACGTTGAGCTTGGACGAATTGCGCGAAGCGATTCACCATTTGCTTGACATTCGCGACGAAAACGTCTGGATGCTGTTTGGCACGCTGCCGTTTTACCCGTGCAGCGACAACGAAGAAGATGTGCGCCTATTGAAGCGGCTGTATGAAAGCAAAAACGTCACCGTGCGCAACGATCCAGACGGACGTTCACGGCTCAATGTCAATATTTTCACCGGCGATGTCATCGTCACCGATTTCGGTGATGAACCGCCGCTTGGCAACATCATTCACGATTCGCTGCCAGACGTGTATGACAAATGGCGGCGCTCAAAGCTTGCTAGGGAGCTTCTTTGCCACTGCCCGTCGGCACGCTGCCTCGGACCGAACGTTCTTGTGAAGCAGACGTATTACCGCGGCGTCGATTTTACGAAGCGGTCCGCGCGCATTGGCCGATAAAAAACGTCAAGGAGCTTTTCCTTGACGTTTTATCTTGGCTGTTCACTCACCACATATGACATGTACAGGCGATCCTGCACCGGAATCCACGCCCCAACCCCTCTTGTCGTCACGTTTTTGACGACAATTTTCTTTTTGTTTCCTTTGAGCACGACGTACACTTCCCCGTATGTTACTTTCCCTTTTTCATTCACCGCCGGAGCGTACGCGTACAAATAACCTATTTTTTTCGCCGGTACGTTGTACGGTTGGTCTTTTTTCGTGCCAAGGCCGACAACCGTGCTGAAAGAGAGCGGCAAGTTCGTCTTTTCCATCGCTTTGTTTAACATCATCCGCTTAACCGCGTCTTCATTCGGCACTTTCACCGTCAACCCGCCGCGGACGTATTTTTGCATTTCTTGTTTATAGTACAACTTTTGCGCCGTATCGCCGCCGCGGTTATCAAGGAAATTCGTGTTGACCTTTTGATATTCCCAGTTCGTCGACGTTTCGATCGACTGGTAATTGAGCGGCCATTGGCCTAAATAAATCGTCGCCCTGAAGCCAATGGCCCATGGCGTGTCGGTCGCCGAAGATTCATTAAAGAGATGGATCAATTCGGGATTCTCAATTTTCACATTCGCCGATCTTAACAGCTGTTTTGTAAACGAGCTCGGTTCCAAATGCGGCAAATCTTGAGTCGGGTTCGGATACGTATTTTCCTTCGATATATCCATCACCGCACCGGGCGCCGGTTTGCCGGCAGCCGCCAGCGCCGAAAACGCCGCCGCATAAAGAAGAAGCACGCTCCCAAACAGCGAAACAGCCCACTTTTTCATCGTCTTCACTCCTTTCTTCCCACGTTATTCACTGTTAGTTTCTTTCAAAATGCGCCGTTTATCCGCGGCGGCGAAAATTTTCCCCGTTTGACGCCCCACTTCCCGCACCCGCAAAAAACACCCGGACGGCGAACGCCCGGATGCAGTCACTTACAGCAAGTAAAAACCGATGCCCATGATCGTATAGGCAGCGAGCAATGTTGCGCCTTCAAACCAGTTCGTATCACCATCATTTGACAGCACGATCATCAAAAGGACGGAAGCAGCCATCGCCACCAGCTCAGGAAGTGAAAAGACAAGCGGCATCTTTTCCGGAAACAAAAGCGAAACGAGCACAAGCACCGGCGCAACGAACATGGCGATTTGCAATGTCGAGCCGACGGCAATTTCCACCGCGACATTCATTTTGTTTTTGTACGCCATAATAACCGCGGAAGCGTGCTCCGCCGCATTGCCGACGATGGCCACGATGATGATCCCGATAAACAGCTCGCTCCAGCCGAATGACTCAGCGACCGTTTCAAACGTGTGAACGAGCCGTTCCGATAAATAGGCGACCGCAACCGTCGCCAGCGCCAAAATGGCGGTCGCTTTCCCTTTGCCCCATTCGGGCTCTTCATGTTCTTCCACTTCTTCTGATTTATGCTGATATACGCCGCGATGGGTGACAAGCCGGAAATAAAGGGCAGCGGCGTAAAGCAAGATCATGATGATCGAAATGCCAACGCTCAACGCGACTTGTTCGCTGTGATTCATATGCATGGTAAACACTTCCGGAATGACAAAAGCGATGAAGATGGCAAAAGTCAGCAGCCCGGCATTATGACGAGCATCATAAATGTTGAATTCTTGCCGCTTATATTTTAGTCCGCCGACAAAAAATGATAGCCCAGCCACCAAAAGCAAGTTCCCGAGCACCGAACCGGTTAAGGAAGCGAGCACGACGTCAACGAGTCCAGCCTGCAAGGCAAAAATGGAAATGATCAGCTCGACCGCGTTGCCAAACGTCGCGTTCAACAGCCCGCCAATGCGCGGTCCGGCGACGATCGCCAAGCTTTCCGTCGCTCGCCCCATGTAGCTGGCGAGCGCAATGATCGTCAAACAGTACAACACAAACATCAAGACAGTCGGCCAATGAAGAAACCCGCCGATGACCGACACCGGCACGCCGATCCATGTCATCCAAGCAAACACCTTGTTCATTTCTCTTCCACCTTTCCTCTTGATTGTTTTCGTTGCATTGACCGCCGTTTCTATGTACGATGGATAAGGGCATTCATTCGCCCTGGGAAACATCCGGCCTCGCTTGTTTGATCGGCCGGCGATTTCAACTGAAATGGGGATGCACGATGCGTTTTGCCATCTTAACCGGGATTGTCGCCGTCTCTGGTCTGTCGCAAGGGATGTTGCTGCCGCTTCTGGCGATGCTTCTTGATGAAAACGGCGTCTCTTCGTCCGTTAACGGGGCGCACGCCGCCGCCCTGTATATCGGTGTCTTGACCATTTCGCCATTTTTGGAGCGGCCGCTGAGACGCTATGGCTATCGGCTCCTCATTCTCCTTGGTGGTTTCATTGTAATATGTTCGCTTATTCTTTTTCCACTTTTTCCTTCTCTTTTCTTTTGGCTCGTTCTTCGCTTTGCCATCGGCATCGGCGATCATATGCTTCATTTTGCGACGCAAACGTGGATTACGGACTTTTCGCCGCCGGCGGAGCGCGGACGGCGGCTGTCGCTGTATGGGTGGGCGTTCGGCCTCGGCTTCACCATCGGCCCGCTGTTGGCTTCACTCGCTTCGGTCGAGAAGGCGCTTCCGTTTTATTTAGCTGCTCTCCTTAGTTTCGCCGGTTGGATCGGCGTCTTTTGGCTGCCGAACGAAAAACCAAAGCCGCTTGAACGCTCTTCGTCGGCGGCCGGTCGGTTTATTGGCGCTTGGAAACAGGCATGGCCAGCGCTTTTGTTGCCGTTTGCGTACGGTTTTTTAGAAGCGGCTGTTCATTCCATCTTCCCGCTGTACGCCTTGCGTGAGCGGATGAGCGCTGAGCAGATCGCCTTCATCTTGCCATGCTTCTCGCTTGGGGGCATCATCTTTCAGCTTCCGCTCGGAGCGCTCAGCGACCGGTTCGGGCGGCGCGAGATCATCACCGGTGCACTCTTGGCCGGCGCCGGTTGTTTTTTGATTGCCCTCACTGTCGGTGCGTCCATGGTTGGGTTGGCTGCCTGTTTGTTCACCGCTGGCATGTTTACCGGTTCGCTCTTCTCTCTCGGCATCGCCTATATGACCGACCTGTTGCCGAAAGAACTGCTTCCCGCCGGCAATTTGTTGTGCGGGATGCTATACAGTCTCGGCAGCATGACAGGCCCGCCGCTTGCCGGCAGCGTGGTGGATCTCTCTAGTCGCGCCTTTTTCCTTGCGGTCAGCGCTGTCCTCCTCGTTCCGGCCATTTGCCTCGTCAGCCGCCGGGAACAGGAAACAGCGGCTTGACCGTTTTTTTGTTTTTTATTTTTTATTTTTTCAAAAAAATCGTTGACCATTTTGTTCCCTCTGTTATATAATAAAACCAAGATATCAAGTTTCTGTTTTAAAACAGTATAAAGGAGTGGCGATCATGAGCAGAACGGAACGGAAAAATATGATCGAGTTTATCGAAAAAGTGCGGGGATTGTCGCGCGAGGAACTCGCCTATATGACTGATGCAGAAATTGAATACATTTATGAGCGCTATTACCACCATCACGAAGAAATCGTTGAATAAAGCGGCAGCGGCTCGATGTGCCTGTGTTTGCATGAAAGGAAAGGTGCCCTCAAAAAAGGAAGGGCACCTTTTTTTGATTTCCATCTATACACATAAAACGACCGCCGGGGCACAATATTACAATATGTTGTGGTATGTTGAACGAAGAACCACCTTTTGAGACAGCTTCTTTCAATGATAGCCGTTTTGGCCGTTGGCGCTGCCACTCGTCTTATGCTTTGGTCTGTTTTTTCCTTTTTGCTTCGTGCCCCCGTCTTTTTTCGTATGTTTCGTCATCTTGATCCCCCCTATGCCAAGATCCCTTGCATTGTTACGATATCCCGCCTCGGCACCGTTTATGCACGCTAACGCTGCCGTCTTTTCCCTTCGCGCTCACAGTCAAACATGGCGTTGAGTTCCCCGCCTAAGACAAGAATCATGCCGGACAAATAAAACCAAACCATCAACACGATCATCCCGCCAAGGCTGCCGTACATCGCCGTGTAATCGGCAAAGTTGTTGACATAATACGCGAACGCCAGCGACGCCGCAATCCAGCCGGCGGTGGCAAACAGCGCACCGCGCACGACGTTGACGCAACGAAGCTGTTTGTTCGGCGCGAAATAATAAAGGGCAGTAAAGACAGCAAACAATAACAGCGAACTCGTCACCCAACGAAATGCATTCCAAACATTCAAAAACTGTTGCGACAACCCGAGAGCAGAGAACAAAAACAGCCCGATTATCCGCCCGAAGACCGGAAGCACGAGGGCAACGATGATGACCATGATCATGCCGAGCGTCAACACAATCGACAGCCCGCGTACGATCCAAAACGGCCGGTCTTCTTGCACATCATAAGCGCGGTTGAATGCCCTCATAATGGCACTCATGCCATTAGACGCTGACCAAATCGCTGCGATGATGCTAAACGACAACAATCCTCCGTTTTGCTCATCGATGAGGCGATGAACGTTCGTCTCAATGAGGTGAAGCGCCTCTTTCGGGGCGTATTGCCGCACGAGCGCAAGCACATCTTCATGCGGAATCGGCAAATACGCCAACAGCGTCATTAAAAACAGCAAAAACGGAAAGAGCGACAGAAGAAAGTAATATGCCAATTCCGCCGACAAGCGCGGGATTTCATCTTCCGTAAAACGGCGGGCCAACTCACGGATGAACGCCAAATTTACGACCATCGGCTGCCCTCCTTCCCCGTTTTTCCCTAGACGGGTGCGCCGCCCTCAAAGTCATTTTGTTTCCTCCACACCAAGTCGATGGTCGCGGATGATCCTCTCAAGCAAATGCTCGCACCCTGAGCGGACGAGGCGATACACTTCGGCAAAATTCCCGGTATAATACGGATCAGGCACATCGTCTTTTTCCCGGTCGGGAACAAAGTCAAGCAACCGGGCGAGCACCGCTTTCGAACGGGAGCCAGCCAATCGGCGCAAATCGTTCAAGTTGGCTGCGTCCATGGCGATGATGTAATCAAATTCTTCCAAGTCACGATGGTTCACTTGCCGGGCGCGGATGCCGGAGTAGTCGATCTTATTTTCCGTCAAAACCCTTCTTGTCCCCACATGCGGCGGCTCACCGACATGCCAGCTGCCTGTTCCCGCCGAATCAACGGCAATCAGACCGTCAAGCCCCCGCTCTTTCACCAAATGACGGAAGACCGCTTCCGCCATCGGCGAACGACAAATGTTTCCAAGACAAACAAACAGCACTTTAATCATCCAAACAGCCACCCCTCTCTCTATGTCCACGGTGCTTTCCACCGTTAGTTTTCCTTCATTTCTTTTCATCTAGCCCTTTTTGGCCCTAAAAGGACGGGGATGTCACGACAAAACAACTCCAGCGGGGGAGCGTGTGCGAATGGGCCAACAACTCTTGCGCGCGTTCACGACAACCATTTTGAAGAAAACGCGGTGTTTCACCAACCTTTTAGACTGGCACTATGCATGTGCACCTACATTTTACCACATCATCCGTTTTTCATCAGAAAAGCAAGCCATGCAATCTCTCCCCATTCTTCCTGCACCTATGGTACAATACATAGTAACTTGCCATGAAAGGAGTAAACGAATGGATTTATCAAAACGGTCGGCGGAAAACGTCGCCTACATGATCGAACAGTTGAAGCAAAAGTTGAAAGTGCTGAACTTGGATGCCATCAAGCCGTCCCATTTTTCCGAGGAATGGTACGATGAGTTGAGAGACATTTACGAGATGGTGATGAAACGCGAGACGTTCAGCCCAAGCGAAATGCAGGCGATTGTCGAAGAGCTCGGAAGCCTGCGCAAAAAATAACGCTCCCATCTGCTGTTAGGCAGGCAATGCAGCTGTTTCGTATAAAAACAATTCCTATCGAAAAACTATGATTGACATTATCGTCAATTGTGCTAAAATTTTAATCAATTAAATGACATGCGTTGCATACGTTGCTCGAGAGTGAGGGAGGAATGGGCTCAATGAACTCCGACAACCTGCCGCCTATAGCAAAGTGCCAATTCCAGCTAAAGAAGATCTTTAGTAAAATAAGGGGCTCCCTTTCTCCCGCTCTTTCTGATTCATGCAAGGAAGGATTTTTGCCGCCGAATTGCCGTTTGGCCGCTATATATCCGACTAATTACGTGGATTTTCTTTGATTTTGTGAGGAGGAGAAACCGATGCTCACGTATGATCAGTGGGAAACGGCGGAAAAACCGTCTTTTCCGTCCGATAATGAAACAAAAGGGGCGCTTGACGTCCTGGCCTGGGCGTATCGCGAATACGGCGATGAGATCGTATACGCGTGCAGCTTCGGCATCGAGGGGATTGTGCTGATTGATCTCATCTCTCGGGTCAAACCGAACGCCGAAATTGTCTTTTTGGATACCGGTCTGCATTTTCCAGAGACATACGATACGATCGCGAAAGTGAAAGAAAAATATCCGTCGCTTCGCATCGTGATGAAGCAGCCGCGCTTGACGTTGGAAGAACAGAAGGCGCAGTTTGGCGACGAGTTATGGAAACGCGACCCGAACAAATGCTGTGAGCTGCGCAAAGTCATTCCGCTGCGCGAGGTGCTGACCGGGGTGACGGCGTGGATTTCCGGCTTGCGCCGCGAGCAATCGCCGACGCGGCGGCATGTCGAGTACATTAACAAAGACGACAAGTTCCGTTCGATTAAAGTTTGTCCGCTCATTCACTGGACGTGGAAAGACGTTTGGAATTACGTGTATAAACACGGCCTTCCGTACAACGTGCTCCACGACCGCGGCTACCCGAGCATCGGTTGCGCCCCGTGCACCGCTCCGGCTACAGATCCGAACGACTTGCGCTCCGGGCGCTGGGCTGGCCAAGGAAAGACGGAATGCGGTCTCCATCTCGCCTAAGGAGAGAACATTGACATGCTCCTTGCCATTGCTTTGATCGCATCCTTTTTCTTCGCCATGAACATCGGGGCAAGCGGCGCGGCGGCCTCGATAGGCGTCGCTGATGAATCGGACGCCATTCCGAATCGTCAAGCTGCTGTTTGACAGCGACGTCTATACGGTCATCGCCATCTTGAGCGTCTGCTTGGCGTCATTAGCCTAAAAAAAGAGCGCTTGCCTCATGAACATGGCAGCGGCATTTCACAACATCTATCAATCTAGGAGGTTATGAACATGAGCGTAAGCATCCCGCATGGCGGCACATTGATCAATCGTTGGAATCCGGACTATCCGCTTGATGAGGCGACCAAAACGATCGAGCTCTCCAAAGCCGAACTGAGCGACTTGGAGCTGATCGGAACGGGCGCCTACAGCCCCCTCACTGGTTTTTTAACGAAAACGGATTACGACGCGGTTGTTGAAACCATGCGTCTTTCTGACGGCACCGTCTGGAGCATTCCGATCACGCTCGCGGTAACAGAAGAAAAAGCGAAAGAGCTCGCCGTCGGCGATAAGGCGAAACTCGTTTATCGTGGCGACGTCTACGGCGTCATTGAGATTGCTGACATTTACCGCCCGGACAAAACGAAAGAAGCGAAGCTCGTTTATAAAACGGATGAACTTGCCCACCCAGGCGTGCGCAAACTGTTTGAAAAGCCGGATGTGTATGTCGGCGGGGAGATTACGCTTGTCAAACGGACCGACAAAGGCCAATTCGCCGCGTTTTATTTTGATCCAGCGGAAACGCGGAAAAAGTTTGCTGAGTTTGGCTGGAACACCGTTGTCGGCTTCCAAACGCGCAATCCGGTTCACCGCGCCCATGAATACATTCAAAAATGCGCGCTCGAGATCGTTGATGGCCTGTTTTTAAACCCACTCGTCGGCGAAACGAAAGCGGACGATATTCCGGCTGACATCCGGATGGAAAGCTATCAAGTGCTGCTGGAAAACTATTACCCGAAAGACCGCGTTTTCCTCGGCGTCTTCCAAGCTGCGATGCGCTATGCCGGTCCGCGTGAAGCCATTTTCCACGCAATGGTGCGCAAAAATTTCGGCTGCACGCACTTCATCGTCGGCCGCGACCACGCTGGTGTCGGCAATTATTACGGTACGTATGATGCGCAAAAAATCTTCTTGAACTTTACGGCTGAAGAGCTTGGCATTACGCCGCTCTTTTTCGAACATAGCTTTTACTGCACGAAATGCGAAGGGATGGCATCGACAAAAACGTGTCCGCATGACGCGAAATACCATGTCGTCCTTTCCGGCACGAAAGTTCGTGAAATGCTGCGCAACGGCCAAGTGCCGCCGAGCACGTTCAGCCGCCCGGAAGTGGCCGCCGTCTTGATCAAAGGGCTGCAAGAACGCGAAACGGTCGCCCCGTCAGCGCGCTAAAGGAGGATGGCGATGAGCACGAACATCGTTTGGCATCACACATCGGTCACAAAAGAAGATCGTCGCAAGCGCAACGGCCATCATAGCGCCATCCTTTGGTTCACCGGGCTGTCCGGCTCCGGCAAATCGACGGTGGCCAATGCCGTCTCCAGACGACTGTTTGAGCTCGGCATTCAGAATTATGTCTTAGACGGCGACAACATCCGGCACGGGCTCAATAAAGATCTCGGCTTTTCCGCCGCCGACCGGACGGAAAACATCCGCCGCATCGGCGAAGTGGCAAAGCTGTTTGTCGACAGCGGCCAGTTTGTGCTGACGGCGTTCATCTCGCCGTTTGCCGAAGACCGGGCGCTCGTCCGCCGCTTAGTCGAAGAAGACGAGTTTATCGAAATTTACGTCAACTGCCCGCTTGAAGAATGCGAAAAGCGCGATCCGAAAGGGCTGTATCAAAAAGCTCGCCGCGGGGAAATCCGTGAATTTACGGGCATCGACTCGCCGTACGAAGCGCCGGAAGCACCGGAGCTGACGATCGAAACACACCGTTATTCGGTTGACGAATGTGTCGAGCAAGTGCTCGCCTACCTGCGCGAGCGAGGAATGATCCCGGATGCGAAAACAGACTGATTCCCCCGTCCTCTGCCAAAAAAGAACGGGAGGTCATTTGACAAGGTCGTTTTCATCCCAAGGCAGACCATTTACAATAAAAGCAGCCGAGCATCCATGCCGTTTTCCGGCGGCTGGCTGAATCATGCACGAAGGGGCTGAAACAACGATGGGCAAAGTATATCTTGTCGGCGCCGGCCCCGGCGACCCGGAACTCATTACCGTCAAAGGATTAAAATGCATCCAGCAGGCGGATGTCATTTTGTACGACCGTCTCATCAATGAAGAGTTGCTTTCATATGCCAAGCCGGACGCCGAACTCATCTTTTGCGGCAAGCTGCCCGGCTTCCATGCCATGCAGCAGGAAACGATCAACCATGCGCTCGTCTGGCATGCCAAAAAAGGAAAAACGGTCGTCCGCTTAAAGGGCGGCGATCCGTTCGTGTTCGGGCGCGGCGGCGAAGAGGCCGAGGCGCTGGCCAAACATGGGATCGAATTTGAGATCGTTCCCGGCATCACCTCCGCCATCGCGGCGGCGGCTTACGCCGGCATCCCTGTCACCCATCGCGCGTTCAGCTCAAGCGTCGCCTTTGTCACCGGGCATCGGCGCGACGGAAGTCGTGACGAGATCAAATGGGAAAGCCTCGCCAAAGGCATCGATACGATCGCCATTTACATGGGGGTTCATCACTTGCCATACATTTGCGGCCAGCTGATGAAATACGGCAAAGCGCCGGAGACGCCGGCGGCGGTCATCGAATGGGGAACGACAACGGCTCAGCGCACCGTCACCGGCACACTCGCGACGATCGCCGGAATCGCCGCCAAAGAAAACATCCAAAATCCGAGCATGATCATGATCGGAGACGTCGTCCGGCTGCGGGCCAACATTCAATGGTTCGAACGGTTGCTTGCGTCATCGGCAGCCGCTGAGGCAACATCGTGAGGCGATGGCGATGGAAGCTGTTTTATATGTCAGCCACGGCAGCCGCATTGCCGCCGCGCGCCATGAAGCGGCGCGTTTCGTCGAACAGTGCCGGAGGGTCATCGATATTCCGATTCAAGAGCTATGCTTTGTCGAGCTCGCGGAACCGGACATTGTCACCGGCGTTGACCGTTGTGTCGCCCAAGGGGCGACACGCGTCATCGTCGTTCCGCTTCTCCTTCTTTCTGCAGGGCATGCCAAACACGATATTCCAGCGGCATTGGACATCGCGAGACGGCGCCATCCGTCCGTTGATATCCTCTGCGGCGCTCCGTTCGGCGTCCATGAAGCGATGATCGACATCGTGATCGACCGCATCAGCGAACAGTCCGCACCGCTTGACGGCGAATCGATGATCCTTCTTGTCGGCCGCGGCAGCAGTGATCCAGACACGAAGCGCGACATGTCCGCCATCGCTGCGCTTTTAAAAGAAAAAACGAACGTGCCGCACGTGGACGTTTGTTTTCTCGCTGCCATCCGCCCGACGCTTGATGAAGGGCTCCAACGGGCCCATGCATCGGCGTATCGGCGTGTGTTTGTCGTCCCGTACTTATTGTTTACCGGCGTCTTAATGAAAACGATCGAACGGAAGTTGCAGGGGTTCTCTGTTTCCGACAAAGAGTGGCATTTATGCTCTTACCTAGGCGATCACCCGCGGCTTGTGCTGCTCATTCAACAACAAGTATTATCGCTATCATCCGTAAAAAAAGGAGCTTGAACCATCAAGCTCCTCTTTTCATGTACTTTCCGCCTCATCTATTATATGATGGAAACAGAACAACCGTGATGAAGGAGGACTCATCGGCGTGAAAAGAGTTCATGTCATCGTGGAAGGGCGCGTGCAAGGCGTCGGGTTTCGATACTTCGTCCAACACGAAGCGCTAAAACGGCAGCTGACCGGTTGGGTGAAAAACAATGATGACGGAACAGTGGAAATGGAAGTTCAGGGGGATGAAAGCGCCCTTCAACTCTTTTTGGACACCATTGAAGCCGGAACGATGTTTGCCAAAGTCGCCCGCATGCACATCGAGCCGCGCGATGTCCGCTCCGATGAAAAACAATTTCGCATTATGTACGGGAGCGGCTTTTGACAACTAGGCTCATCCCCTCAAGCAGCGGCCTTCCCGGCTTTTTCGGCCATCGAGCCGGCAGAAGCGCCGGCTCGCTTGCCAAAATCCGAAGGGACAGCGTCTTCCTTGCTTTTCTGATCGCCAAACCAAAAGCGGTTCTGCCTTTCCCACGCTTCTCGCCGCTCGATTACGTCGGCCGCAAATGCGGCGCCGCATAGTGGAAATATGTCTCCAAGATGGCCATGTTCGCCTGCTCATTTTTTCCCCGCGCTTCGCGACAAAGCGGGTCGAACATGTCGACAGCGGAGGGCGGGTATTCGCCGCATATGTCCACGCCGAGCACTTTTTTATGGAATAAAAGCAACCGCAGGCAGGCGAGCAACCGGGATAGCGGAATCACTCCTTGATCCCAGTTCGTGACCGCGTCTTCGCGACGAAGAGCGTCTTTATCGATGCTGATATAGATGCTTCCGGTCGGGATGGCCTCGATGAGCGCTTTTGGCCATTCATCATGATCATCAAATGGAAGAACAGTCATTTTCGGAGATAAACGGAGTTGATGCGAAGAAGCAGTTGGGCCAACGATCACGACTTTTTGCAGCCGCGGATGCTTAAGTGCATAGGAGACCCATGAGCCGCACGAAATGACATCATCCCCTCCTTCAGCATCCGTATGGCGGTCAAAAAGCACAAGCGTAAACGGTTCGTTGATTTCTTTAAGCAATAAATACGTGACATAATGGTAGTTGCCGCTGCCGATCAGCACCGCCCCGCGCTTCCGCCGCCGCTCAAGCCGCCGCTCAATTTCAGCAAGCGCCGCTTCGCTGCAATACAAATTCGTCTCCGGCACGTCGGCGAGATCGACCCATTCGTGCGGGAACTGAAACAGCCGCTTTTGCGGCCGGTACACGCCGTCAAAATTCAACACCGTGACACCATTGCCTTGAAACCCCATCGATCATCACCCTTCTTTCGTTGAATCATCATTCAACGCTTTGTAGGTGCGGATGAGTCCAAGATGTGTCTCTTTTTTTATTATACAATAGAAGTCGAAATAGTTCCGCTCACACGCCTCGGTCATGTACAATAATAGAAAAACAAACAGCAAGGAGGGAGCCGCTTGCAACCGATCGACACGGCCGCCGTACAAGAGGCGCTGAATCGTTTTGCCAATCGCGACGTATATATTCATTTGGAAACGACGAACGGAGCATACGCCTCCCATCATAACGATGGCTTTTATTCCGTCGGCGCCTACATCCGCAACGCCTGCATTCGCTTCACCCGCGGCAAGATTACCGGCCCTGGGCCATATCGCGTCGGACTGAAGCTTGATCTTGGCTGGGTGTACGCCGAAGGGCTGACCCATTGGGAATGGACAGAAAAAGGACAGTTGCTGCTAGCAGGCCATGATGATCAAGGGAAATTGGCCGTGGCTCTCGAACTAAGCAACGAACCGTTTGTGTAAGGAGGGAGTTCCGTTGAATGAACGACATGTGCTCGTTGTTTTTCCCCACCCGGACGATGAAGCGTTCGGCGTGTCGGGAACGATTGCCGAGCATGCGCAAAACAGCACGCCGGTGACATACGTTTGCTTAACGCTCGGCGAAATGGGGCGCAATATGGGCGTGCCTCCGTTTGCCAACCGCGAAACGCTTCCACACATCCGCAAGCAAGAACTGGAGGAAGCATGCCGCATTCTTGGCATTCATGATTTGCGCCTGCTCGGCTATCGCGACAAGACGGTCGAGTTTGAGGATGAAGAAGAGCTGGCTGACCGGATCGCCGCCATCGTGGCGGAAACGAATCCATCGCTTGTCATTACGTTTTACCCCGGCTACAGCGTCCATCCCGATCATGACGCGTGTGGAGCCGCTGTCATCCGCGCCTTAAAGCGCTGGCCGAAAGAAGAACGGCCAACCGTCCATTGCGTTGCGTTTGCGAAAAACTGCGAACAAGACCTTGGCCAGCCGGATGTCGTGCGCGATGTCAGCTCGGTGATCGAGACGAAGCTGGCCGCCATTCGCGCCCACCGTTCGCAAACCGAAGGGCTGATGCAGGCAGCCTCCAAGCGCGGCGATGCGCTTGCCTGGCTGAAAACGGAGCGGTTTTGGACGTATCGGTGGGATGATTAAGCGGTCGGACACCGATTTGGGTGGGGGCGCTTTGTTCCGCCCCCCTATTTTCCTATTGGGTGCGATCCCATTGTCCAAACGCATGCAAACATCGCTGTCCGGCCAGGCAGCTGCTATCTTCATCTATAGCCAAACATACGCTTCTTCGGCCAATTCCCCCTTCAGCACAGTGACCGCTTTTCCTTCCAGATGCACTCTCTCCCCCGCCATCGTCACCCGCACAATGCCGCCGCGGGCTGAAGCTTGGTAGCCGACTAACGTCGTTTTCCCAAGCTTGTCCGCCCAATACGGCCCAAGGCAGCAGTGCGCCGAGCCGGTGACTGGATCTTCAGGAACACCAATAGTTGGAAAAAAAGCCCGCGATACAAAGTCTACTCCCTCCGTCATCGAGCGGCTTGTTACGATCACACCGAGGGCATCCACTTGTTGAAGCAAGTGAAAATCCGGCTGCAGCTCATGCACGATTCGTTCTGAATCAACTTCCACTAAATAGTCAAACCGGTTTCGCCCGATAAACAGCGGTTCAGCTGGCAAGGCACCAACAAGCGCAGCAGGAGGCGACTCGTCCAACATTGGCGCTTCATTCGGAAAATCAAGCCGAATCCAGCCATCGTTGTTGACAGCCGTTAACACCCCGCTGTTCGTGAAAAAGGCAATCGCTTCATCTCGGCGGTGTTCCCCGCGCTCCCACAGCACATGGGCGCTCGCCAACGTTGCATGGCCGCACAAGTCAACCTCTGCTTTAGGAGTAAACCAACGCAGACGATAGCCGCCCTCATGTGGAACTAAAAAAGCCGTCTCAGACAAATTCATTTCTGCGGCAACACGCTGCATCCACTCATCACGGGCCGGCTGCGGCAACAAGCAGACGGCCGCCGGGTTGCCGGCAAACGGCCGGTCAGTGAACGCATCGACAATATACATCGGAATGTTCATAGCTCTTTCCCTCTTTCCCCATTTCGTTCTTTTTCGTTCGCCAATAGCTGGGCCAACTCTTCATCCCATCGGCCGCGCTGCCGGAAAGAATCAGCAGCGAGCGCCTGAAACAGCCGCTTCCGTCCCTCAGCGTCCTCCACTTCGCGCAATACAACGTCGCGGGCCCGCTGCAAAAACTGAAGATACGGCCCATACTCTTCGCCATACTTCTCCTCAAGCTGGCGGCGAATGCGGCGGGCCACCGCCGGACTTGCCCCCCCGGTCGACACGGCAATGGTAAGCGGACCGCGGCGGACAACAGCGGGAACGTGAAAATCGCATCGCTCCGGGTCGTCCACGACATTTACGAGTTGACCGGGTGTTGCTGCTTGCGCCACCGCTTCATTCACCTTGCGATCATTCGTCGCGGCAATCACCAAAAAGGCCTCCGCCAAATCGTCTGGGTCAAACCGCTTTTTCTTCCAAACGATCATCCCCCCCGCGGCCAACGCTTGAAGCTCCGGCTCCGCTTCAGGCGCAATCATCACGATTTCCGCCCCTGCCTCTAACAATCCATGAATTTTCCTTGCCGCCACCTTCCCGCCGCCGACAACGACCGCGCGGCGGCCGCGCACATGAAGAACAATCGGATACCCCACGGCGCAACCCTCCCATTCCAGCATCAGGCAGACTGAGTCGGTTTCTGCGCAAAAACAGGCGCAATCTTCCCGGACTGCCTGCCTTGGCAGACAACCAAAAGGCGTTTCCAACCAAAATGTAAAAAAAGAAGCCGTGCATTGAACACGGCCTTTTTCTTCATTATATCATCCTTGTTTCACTTCCTGAAGCCATTTCGCCAACCGTTCATTTTTCTTTTTCATATGCTCAAGCCATTGCGGAAGCAGCTTTTTCATCGCCTCCTGGTCGTTGTTCTCCATCGCTTGCCTCGTTTGTTCATGAAGCTGGTGAAGCTGTTGTTTTTCTTCTTTCGTCATCCACCGTTTCTTTTTATGCAACTGTTTCAGCTCTTGTTTAAACTGTTCTTTGGTGATTTTTTTATTGGCCAGCTGGTCGATGAGCCGGTCAAGCGCTGCTTCGCGCTCTTTTTTCATCTTTTTGCACTTTTCTTTGATGGCCTGTTTCACATTTTCATCGTTCAACTGCTGACGCAACGCGTTCCGCTCATCCAGCACTTTTTTCCATTCTTCTTCCTGCTCAGGCGTATATTTTTGGACCATCTCCATCCACTTTTGCTCGTCAAGTCCCTCATGCTTCCACATATGGCCGACCGGCAAATGCACATCGGCCCCCCCGCCTGCATGGCTTCGAGCAGACACCCATGACGGCATCGCCAGAACGAGCGAAGCAAAAAAGGCAACCCATAATTTTCTCATCATGTGCACTCCTTTTTTCATTTCGTTCACGATCCATCAACGACTAGACAGCTGGGATCAATCATTCTTTATTTTCCCTCCTTTGCGCTGCCTCCTTTCCGATCATTTACTCCTTCCTTATTTTCCCCGTTTTTTGGACATCTTTGCATAAAAAATGAGGAAACCCGCAAAACAATCGTGTTTCCTCAAGATATGAAGGAATCGTCTAGCGAAATTTCTCTTCAATGCGCCGCCCGTAGTCGCGCAATGCCTTCGAGTTTGTCTGCCCCCGTTTCTTCATCAGTTCCGCAAACCGAAGCTGTTTTTCCGTCCGCTTTTTCTCCAGCTCCCGTTTTTCCTCATCATCCTCGCAGCAACGAAGCAAGTCCTCGAGCGTCAAAAGTTCTTTGCGCAACTCCGCTTCTTCCCTCACATAGCCGGCGTTTTTCAGCAACAAATACCCGAGCCGCAGCTCCTCTGGAATGCGGGAAAGGTCTTCAATCTCAAGCGGTTTGCCGAAGCCGGGCAAGTTGTCGAACTCGCCGTTTTTCATCGCCTCGCGAATTTTCTCCTCGGCGATGCGCCAAAATCCGTCCATGTTACCTCAGCTCCTGCGCCTGCCGCCTCACGCGCTGCTCGTTTAAGAACCGGACGAGCTCGTCATACGGAAGCGGCGGGGAAAAATAATAGCCTTGCGCCTCATCGCACCGTTTTCCTTGCAAATAAGCCGCTTCGGTCTCCGTTTCGACCCCTTCAGCCAGCACCTTTACACCTATATTATGCCCGAGTCGGATGATCGCCGGCAAGATGACATCTTTTTTTCCTTGAATATGCTGAACAAACGAACGGTCGATCTTCAGCCGATCGATCGGCAAATCCGTCAAGTAGCTGAGCGAACTGTAACCAGTGCCGAAATCATCCATGCTGATCGTCACACCAAGCCCCTTCAGCTTTGACAAAATATCGAGCGCACGCTCCGTATCCATTGTCATTCGTTCCGTAATTTCCAGATCTAAATGGTGCGGCGGCAGCCCGGTGTCGGCGAGCAGGCCGGCGAGCTTATCCACAAATCGGCGGCTTTCAAACTCGTATGGCGACAAATTTACCGAGACAGACAAGTGCGGAAACCGGTCAAGCAGCTGTTTTGTTTGCCGGCAAGCCGTGCGGATGACCCATTCATTGATCGGAATGATCATGCCGGTCTGTTCGGCAACCGGGATAAACAATGACGGCGAAACCATCCCTTTTTCCGGATGGCGCCAGCGAATCAACGCCTCCATGCCGATCACTTGCCGGTCGTGAAGCCGAATTTGCGGCTGATAGTACAATTCAAATTCCTCATGTTCAAGCGCACGCCGCAAGTCGCGTTCCATCGCCATCTTTTCATTGAGACGAATCGCCATCGGCTCCGTGAAAAAGAGAAAATCGCTCGCCGCTTTTTTTCGCGCCTCGTAGCGGGCAATATCCGCCTTGCGAATCAACGTTTTTGCATCCTCCCCATCTTTTGGGTAGACGCTGATGCCGATGTTCACGGTCACATATAGCTCAAGGCCGTTGACAACGATCGGTTCGTCAGCAGCTTCAATCAACCGTTTCGCTGCTTCCTCCGCTTTTTCATTGGCGCTATCCGGCAGCACAGCGATAAATTCATTTCCGCTCCAACGTCCAACCATAATTCCTTTCTGTTCTCGCCAAAGGCGGGCCAGCTGGAGCAAGACCTCATCTCCAACAGCATAGCCGTAAAAATCGTTGATCGTCTTAATGCCGCTCACTTCCAAAAACATGACAGCCGCTTCTTGGCCATTCCGTTTAGCGCCGGCGAGGCATTGTTCGATCTGTTTATACATCGCTTCCTTGTTCGGGAGACCGGTCAGTTCATCATGGCTGGCAAAGTATTGCAGCCGCCTTTCGTTTTGCTTCTGCTCGGTCAAGTCGCGGACGGCAGCAACCATCACATTTTGCCATTCGTAATCGTAACGGCGCTGCAACACTTCCGCCGGAAACACCGTTCCATCCTTTCGGCGCAGTTCGATTTCAAACCGCTTGCGCTCCCCATCCGAGCGAGCTTCTGTCATCGACCCTTGAACTACAAGATCATCT
Organism: Geobacillus sp. PK12; assembly: GCF_004123125.1. Lineage (NCBI taxonomy): Bacteria > Bacillati > Bacillota > Bacilli > Caryophanales > Anoxybacillaceae > Geobacillus > Geobacillus sp. PK12. The sequence continues at coordinate 54,629 of NZ_SDKL01000040.1, read as the reverse complement.
ACAGGCAAATGAACCAATTCACTTTCTGTATAACCAAGCAAGCGACACGCCGCCTCATTGACTTCGATAATTTTGCCGCCCGCATAGACGATCAAGCCTTCCATCGTCATTTCCGCCAGCCTCCGCAGTCGATGCTCGTTGGATGCGAGCGTTTTTTTATAGACAGCCAACGCCTTCCGTTCCATTTGTTGATGCAAAGCGAGCAAATAGGCAACCGCTGACGCCAAAAACATGGCCATCATCGTCCACAGGGCCTTTTTCCGTCCTCGTTGCAAATGTTGCTCATACGTTTTGGCATCAAAATCGATGCCAACAACCGCATCCACTGTCCCGTCCGATTGACGAATCGGCATAAACGCGCTGATGCTCCTTCCCCATTCATCCGTTATCGGATGCTGTTCCATCGCAAACCGGCCGTGGAACGCCTCTTCGATCTCTGGAAAATGGCGGCGGTAAACTGTCCCAGGTGGAACCGCTTGTTCCTTTTCGCCGTCGATGCGGCCGTTCCGATTGTAGTCAGTCGCTGGCGCTGCCACGAAATATAGCTCACCGTGTTCATTCTTTTTTAACGTATACACGCTCAACACGCGGCCATAATGTTGCCAACGCTCCAGCACCGCCATCACCGTGTGATACGCAGGCAGATGTTCCGCCCTTTCATCGAGCTGTTCGTGCCCCATGGCGGCCAAATCGCCGGCGATCATGCCGGCGATTTGCTTTGTGGCTTCCTCATATTCACGATGTTCTTGTTTTTCAGCATAATGGATATAGATCATCCCTGCCCCTAAAAAAAGCAAGGAAACGGTGGCAAACACAACAGTCAGTCTCGGCGCCGCCAGCCATGGGATGCCTCCCCAGTGCCGTTTTGCCATCCAATGGCCGTATACATAGACACCGCCGACCGTTAAAAAAAGGCCAAAAATATACAAGATATATTCCAGTTGATTCGACATCCTCCATCACCGTCATCGATTCTTCGACGCTTTGCTTTCATTATAAGACGACCATTCTTCGCTCTGCCTCCCTCCACCGTTCCTATTTGTTCGACAGCTTACGACATTCATCTACCGGTCATAGGACTCGGGTATGAGACACCGTTTCCACGCTTACGACCATAAAGCCAGGTCGGCCGAAACGAAAAGATCTATCTATTGGTATAAGCCTTTAGGACGAGGTGCTATATTTGTAACGGCGCTGTAACATTATTTAATCCAACTGTAAAAAACAAGTCTAGTTTCCTCTGCTATACTCTAGTTGAGAGACGTCGAATCGGAAAAGATTTTGTCGGGGGTTAGGGGAAATGAAAAAATGGTATTCTCTCCTGTTCGTATCCATGATCGTTCTATTTTCCTCCTTCTTTGTAAGCACTTCCAGTTCTGACGCAGCCGCCAACAAGACGAGGCTGATCGCCGAGGCCAAAAAACTGGTCGGCACTCCGTATCGGTATGGTGGCACAACGCCAAAAGGATTTGACTGCTCGGGATTTGTTTACTATACCCATAAAAAAGTCGGCGTCACGTTGCCTCGTACTTCGCGAGAAATGTACAAAGAAGGTGCATACGTACATAAGTCCCAATTGCAGCCGGGAGATTTAGTGTTTTTCGACACTTCCAAACAGACGAAAGGGGTCTCCCACGTCGCGATCTATATTGGCAACAACCAAGTGATTCATGCCGTTTCCCGCGGTGTCAAAATCGACAGCTTAAACAGCAGCTATTGGAAAACAAGATATGTCGGAGCCAAGCGTCTGTAGCGGTTCATTGCAAAAGCTCTCTGTCATATTAAGCGCGCTTAATAGGCAGGGGGTTTTTATTATGCAAAAAAAAAAAAAAAGCGGCCCTCCGAAACCGAAGGGCCCAATATATATTCATAGGGGATCGGGGGAATACTTGGAAAACGTTACGCTATTATTCATTTCCTCCCTTTTCGTCTTTTATACATGAAAACAAAAAAATTTTTTATGATCCCCAGCCGCAACAGCTTCTCCCTCTCGTTTCGACAATGTGGACATAAAACCGCCGTTCTTGTCGAATGGTATAGATGATGACTGGTTGTCCGTTCATCGATTTTTGACAAAGGCAGGTGTTTCCGTTGTTCGCTTCCTCACAGCTGGGCGTTGATTTAGGGACGATGAATGTCAGGCTGTTCAGCCAGACGAAAGGGCTTCTGTTTGACGAACCAGCAACAGTCGCCTATAACCGCCAGGCGGACAAGCTCATGGCAATCGGCCAAAAGGCAAAACAAATGATCGGCAAAACTCCGCCCCATGTTGAAGTGACGTATCCATTGCGAAACGGCGTGATCGCTGATTTTGACCGCGCCAAGGCGCTGTTGCAGCAAGTCTTTAAACAATCAAGCAAACAGCTCGGCCTCGCTTTCAAAAAACCAGACGTCGTCATGAGCGTCCCATTCCACGCCACCTCCGTCGAGCGCCGCTCTTTTTACGAAATCGCCAAACATTGCGGAGCAAAGCATATTCAGTTTATTGAGGAACCCGTCGCAGCCGCCATCGGCGCAGATTTGCCGGTCGGCGAGCCAGTCGCGAATGTCGTCGTCCATTTAGGGGCCGGCAAAACAGAAGCCGCGATTATCTCGTTTGGCGGCGTTGTTGCCTGCCGCTCGCTTCGCATCGGCGGCAACCAGCTTGACGAAGACATTATGCAATATGTCCGCCAGCACTACAGTTTGCTAATCGGCGAACAGACGGCCGAACAAGTGAAAATCGAAATCGGCAGCGCCCCGGGAACGGTCATGGAACAGTCGGTGACGATCCATGGCCGCGATTTTGTCACCGGCTTCCTCAAAGCGGTGTCCTTGGACCCAACCGAAGTGCAAACGGCCATCAAAGAATCGCTTTGGCAAATCGCCGAAGCCATTCGCGCTGTTCTTGAAGAATGCCCGGCCGAACTGAGCGGCGACATCATCGACCGCGGCGTCGTGCTCACCGGCGGAGGCGCCTTGCTGCATGGCATCGAGCAATGGCTGAGCACGGAACTGCACGTGCCCGTGCATGTCGCGCCCAATCCGGCTGAAGCGGTCGCCATCGGCACAGGGAAGGCGCTTCGGGCGATGCCAAAGCGCCTCGATGCAGCGCTGTAGCTTATTTCCAACTCCCAATCATGGAAGCAACTCAAAGCCCCCGCGTCATCGCGGGGGTTCTTGTTAGACCGGCTATGGACATCCCTGGCGCGCAAGAGGCCGCTCACTGTGGTGTTAGGACGTCTGCCAAATGCGCTCCTCCCCTTGCGCTGCCTGTGCTCCCTCGGCGGCCTCAAGCAGCAAGTCCACAATATGGACGGCGCGGACGCTTCCTGACAGCCCGGCCCGTTCAATGCCAAGTTTCATTTGCAGCAAGCAGCCTGGGTTCGCCGTCACGATCGTCGTCGCTTTCGTTTGTTTCGCCATTTCCATTTTGTAGTCTAAAATTTGCATTGACATCTCCGGTTCCACAAGGTTGTAAATGCCGGCCGATCCACAGCAGCGGTCAGCATCTTTCATCTCGCGGAACTCGACGCCGTCAATCGCCCGCAACAAACGGCGCGGGGCTGCCGCTGTTTTCATAACGTTGCGCAAATGGCACGAATCTTGGTAGGTGACCGTTTGCGGCGCCACGCGGAGCGGCCGTTGATGAAATCCCAGCTCGACAAGCACTTCGGAAATATCTTTCACTTTCGCCGCAAACGCCGCCGCCCGTCCGCGCCATTCGGGATCGTCTTTTAGCAAATGTTCATATTCCAACAAAAACGCCCCGCAGCCGCCGGCGTTCGTCACAATGTAGTCGACGTCGAGCTGCTCAAAAGCGGCAATGTTTCGCTTTGCCAGCTCTTTCGCCATCTCCTTCTCCCCGCCATGCCCATGCAATGCTCCGCAGCACCCTTGGGACGGCGGAATGATGACTTCGCAGCCGGCGAGCTGCAACAGACGCAGCGTCGCATCGTTTGTCGCCATAAACATCGTATCCATCAAGCAGCCGGCGAAAAAGGCGACCCGTTTTTTCACCGCATCATCTGGGTTGAAGCGATGCGGCCGGTTTTTCATCTCTTTTGCGGTCGGCACGTCCGGCAACACGCGCTCCATTTGCCGGAACGAGGCCGGAAGCAGGCGAAGCAGCCCGGTTTTGCGGGCAAGCGTCCGCAAGCCGGAGCGCTGATACCAACCGAGAAGCGCCGTCGCCTTCCGCATCCGTTCTTGATGCGGAAACAGTCCGGCAAACACAAGCTTGCGGATGAGGCGAACCGGAAGCGGCATTTTTTTATGCTGGGCGATAATGTCACGCGCCTCTTCCAACAGATGGCCGTAGCGGACGCCGGACGGACAGACTGGTTCGCACGCCCGGCATCCTAAACATAAGTGGAGCGCTCGTTCCACTTCCTCGTCCGGTTCAATCAAACCGTCCACGACCGCTTTCATCAACGCAATCCGCCCGCGCGGCGATTGGGCTTCTTGCCGCCCCGATTCGATGTACGTCGGACATGATGGCAGGCAAAAGCCACAGCGCATACAGTTCATCAGTTCATCCTCATCCATCCGTTCTTGAAACGCTTTCTGAATGAGCGCTCGTTCTATCTTCGTTGTCATCGTGTCACCACCACCCGTTTTCTCGTGCTTTTGGCGAACACTTTGCCCGGATTCATAATATTGTTCGGGTCGAGCGCCTGCTTGACCGCTTTCATGGCAGCGATGCCGGCCGGACCGAGCTTCCATTCCAAATACGGCGCTTTCATCACCCCGACGCCGTGTTCGCCGGTAATCGTGCCACCCAATTCAATCGCTTTGGCGAAAATTTCTTCAAACGCTCGTTCCACCTGCTCCATTTCTTCACGATTGCGGGCGTCGGTCGGACAGGTCGGGTGCAAGTTGCCGTCGCCGGCATGGCCGAACGTACAGATCTTTACTTGATACTTCTCGGCAATTTCGTTGATCGCTTTGACCATTTTGGCGATTTCCGAGCGCGGCACGGTTGCGTCCTCTAAAATCGTCGTCGGTTTCAAACGCGCCAGCGCCGACAGCGCCGCCCGCCGCGCCGTCCGCAGCGCCTCTGCTTCTTCCTCCGAGCGGGCGAGCTGAACGGACACCGCCTGCTCGGCCCGGCAAATATCGGCCATCTTTTTCATATCGCGCTCTACCACTTCCTTCGGTCCATCCTGCTCAATCAGCAGCACGGCCTTGACATTGGTCGGCAAGCCGATGCGGGCAAAATCTTCGACCACTTCCAATGTCGGCTGGTCCAAAAACTCGAGCGTCGCTGGAATGATCTTGTTGGCGATGATTTTCGACACCGAACGGGCGGCCGCCTCCAAATCTTGATAAAGAGCGAGCATCGTCTGCTTCGTCTCTGGCATCGGAATAAGTTTTAACGTCGCTTCGGTGACAATGCCAAGCGTTCCTTCCGATCCGACAAACAGACGGGTTAAGTCATAGCCAGCTACATCTTTTGCCAGCTTGCCACCGGTGCGGATGACATCGCCGTTCGCTAGGACGACTTCCAACCCGAGCACATAGTCGCGCGTCACCCCGTATTTCAGACCGCGCAAGCCGCCTGAGTTTTCGCTGATGTTGCCGCCAATCGTTGAAATTTTCATCGACCCCGGGTCCGGCGGATAAAACAATCCTTTTTCTTCAACGGCTTTCGCCAAATCAAGCGTCACCACTCCCGGCTGAACAGTCGCGGTTAAGTTTTCCTCATCAATTTCCAAAATGCGGTTCATATGGTTAAACAGAAGAACGATCCCGCCTTCGACCGGACACGTGCCGGCGCAAAGGTTCGTGCCCGACCCGCGCGGCACGATCGGGATGCGATACTCGTTGCAAATTTTCGCGATTTCCGCCACTTCCTGGGTAGTTCGCGGCGCAATGACCGCATCGGGGAGCGACTGAAACTGCGGCGTGGCATCATACGAATAGACGAGCCGCCCCGTTTTCGTGTCATCGTAGTTTTCAGCTCCCACGACTTGAATCAACCGTTTTTTCGCCTCATTTGGAATCAATGGTCTCACCCTTTCCACATCGTCTGCATTCGTCGACAGTGGAAAAGGGGCCGGGCTTGGCGCCCGTTTCCATCCCGGCCAAGCCTCGTCCCCCCTTCGTTGCCGTTACGGAATCATCCACGACAATACCGTCGATTGCAAGTAAACAAGAATGCCAATCAAGATGATTAAGAACACGCTATGTTTGACCGTGAAGCGGAACAAGTCGGATTCTTTGCCGGTCAAACCGACGGCCGCACAGGCGACCGCGATCGATTGCGGCGAAATCATTTTCCCGACAACGCCGCCTGATGAGTTGGCCGCCAACGCCAGCACCGGATCCATGCCGATCGATGCCGCCGTCACTTTTTGCAGGTTGCCGAACAACAAGTTCGACGACGTGTCGGAACCGGTGATAAACACGCCGAGCCAGCCTAAAATCGGCGAGAAGAACGGGAACAACGGGCCTGTTTTGGCCAACGCCATCCCAAGCGTCGTGCTCATGCCTGACGAGTTGGCAATGTAGGCAAAGCCGACGACCGAAGCGATCGTCACAATCGGATATTTCAATTCGTTAAGCGTTTCCACAAACGTGCGGCCCCACTCTTTCCACGAGATGCCGATGATGAACTTGGTGACGACCGCCGCCAGCAAAATCGCCGTCCCAGCCGCGCCGAGCAGCTCAAGCTTATACACCGCAGCGATCGGTTGGCCGCTTGGGTTCAAAATTTGGTTGTTGAGCCCCGGCACCGGCGGCATAAACGTCAAGTGGACGCCGATAGCGTTGACCAACTTCAACAAGCCGTTTGTCCCTTCATAATGGCCGGTGAGCGCCGCTTTCACTTGCGGGATGCCCCAAAGCGAGATCAAGGCCGTCAGCACAAGAAACGGCGACCAAGCGCGGAATACTTCCCCGCCGCGATGCGAAATGCGAGCCATTTGACCAGCGGCCGCCACTCCGACTCCGTTGCAAAGCGGAATGTGCTTTTCGGCTTCCAATATTTCAAAAAGACAGCCAACGCGACGATCGAAACGAGCGAGGACAAAATGTCCGGCAGCTCCGGTCCTAAAAAGTTCGAGGTGAAATATTGCGTCAGCGCAAACGAAACGCCGGAGACGATAATGGCCGGCAACACTTCGACTGTCTTTTTCCATCCTGCCATAATCAAAACGAGATAGAACGGAATGAACACCGATAAAAACGGCAGCTGCCGCCCGACCATTTTCGAAATTTCCATCGCCGGCACACCGGTCGGCCCTTCCATCGAGATGATCGGAATCCCGACCGCCCCGAACGCCACCGGCGCTGTGTTGGCGATCAAGCAAATGCCCGCGGCATACAGCGGGTTGAACCCCAACCCGGCAAGAAGCGCCGCTGAAATCGCCACCGGGGCGCCAAACCCAGCTGCTCCTTCCAAAAAGGCGCCAAACGAAAAGGCAATCAGCAGCGCCTGCAGCCGCCGGTCTTCGGTGAGCGAGACAACCGAATTGCGGATAATGTCAAAGTGGCCTGTTTTCACCGTCAGCTTGTATAAAAAGACAGAGGTGATGATGATCCAGCCGATCGGGAGCAGCCCGTACACCGCCCCTTGCGTCACCGACATGACCGCTTTGCCGGCCGGCATCCTGTAAGCGATTACAGCCAACACCAAAGCAAGCAGCAACGTCGTCAGCCCGGCGACATGCCCTTTCATCCGCTTGACAGCCAGCGCCCAAAAGAAATACAAAATCGGAATGAGTGCAACAATGGCCGATAACCAAAGCTGGTCGGCGATTGGCGTGAAGTCCTGCTTCCACATGCGGTTTTCTCCTCCCCTTTGCGCCTGACTTCGCGGCGTTTGCGAGATCGTCCGCCCATCCTTTTCATTCTAGTCTTCTAGTCATCAGATGACCGGATAAGAAACGCCGTCTGTCTCACATTATAAAAGTACTCAACAAAAAAGACAATAGTATTTTTTCATTTTTCTAACTTTTTCTCTTATCCCCTTCTCCTTTCCGTCCGCAAAAAAGCGCTTGTCCTTCCCCTTTATGCTGTATCATAATAGACAGTGCGGATGCATTGCTTTTGAAAACGGGAAATCCATTCTTCCGAACATTGAGGTGGAACCATTGGCATTTAAACGAATCAAAACGAAAAAAATCTATGAAGAAGTGGCCGAAGCGATTTTTGATATGATCAAAAACGGCGAGCTGAAACCCGGTGACAAACTTGATTCCGTCCAGCAGCTCGCTGAGCAATTTCAAGTTGGGCGCGCCGCCATTCGCGAGGCGCTCACTGCCTTGAAAGCAATGGGGTTGATCGAACTGCGGCAAGGAGAGGGGACGTACGTCCGTGAGTTCGATCCGACGATGATGACGTTTCCGTTATCCATGGCGGTCTTAATGAACAAAGAAGATATTTGGCATTTGCTTGAAGTGCGCAAGCTGCTTGAGGCAGGAGCCGCCTCGCTCGCCGCCTCCAAACGGACAGAGCGCGACCTTGAGGCGATGGCACAAGCGCTTCGGCAAATGAAAGAAGGCATCGGCAGCGGTGAGCTTGGGGAGAAGGCCGATTGGGCGTTTCATATGGCCATCGCCGAGGCGTCGCAAAATCCGATGCTCACAAGCATCATGAACAGCGTCTCCGGCATGATCGTTGAAACGATGCGGGAAACGCGCCGCATTTGGCTGTTTTCGAAACAAACGACGACCGAAAAGCTGCTTGCCGAACACCAAGCGATTTTCGAAGCCATTCGCGACCAAAATCCGGACGCCGCCCGGGCGCGCATGCTTGAACATTTGACCAATGTCGAAAACGTATTGCGCCGCTACATTCGCACTCAGCAGCCAAACTGAGTGCGTTTTTTGCAAAAAAGAGCTACGAATCTGAAAAAATGGTTTATAATAGACATATAGTCATCAGATGACCTGCTCACCCATCCCCAAAAAACAGGAGGGAGAAGAAGTGAAAGTATCGTTGTTTGTCACTTGCCTCATCGACCTCTTTTACACGAATGCCGGCAAAGCGACCGTCGAACTGCTCGAGCGGCTCGGCTGCGAGGTTGATTTTCCGGAGGCGCAAACGTGCTGCGGCCAGCCCGCGTATAACAGCGGTTATGTCAAAGAGTCAAAAGAAGCCATGAAACAGATGATGCGCGCGTTCGCCCACGCTGATTACGTCGTCACCCCATCCGGCTCGTGCGCGGCGATGTTAAAAGAATATCCGCACATTTTCCACGGCGACCCGGAATGGGAAGCGGAGGCGAAACGGCTCGCAGCGAAAACGTACGAGCTGACGCAATTTCTCGTTGACGTCCTGAAAGTCGAAGATGTCGGCGCCTCGCTTCACGGGCGGGCGACGTACCATACGTCTTGCCATATGACCCGCCTTCTTGGCGTGAAAGACGCACCGCTCCGGCTGTTGGAACATGTCAAAGGGCTTGAGCTCGTTCCGCTGCCGAACGCCCACCAGTGCTGCGGGTTTGGCGGCACATTTTCTGTCAAAATGGGGCCGATTTCCGAACAAATGGTCGATGAAAAGATCGGGCATATCGAAGAGGTGGAAGCAGACTATTTAATCGGCGCCGACTGCGGCTGTTTAATGAACATCGGCGGCCGCATCGGGCGGCTTGGCAAACCGATTCGCGTCATGCATATCGCCGAAGTGCTCAATCAACAAAAGTAAGAGAGGGGGACTCGGACATGCCGATGAAAATTGAAAACGGTCCGTTTTGGAAGCGGGTCGAGGAAAACTTGCAAAATGATTTTATGCGCGGGGCGGTCGCCGGCATGCAAGACCGCGGCTATGTGCGGCGGCTTGGCGTCATCGAAGAGCTCGGCCATTGGGAGGAGTGGCGCTCGCTCGCCGAACAAATCCGAAAGCATACGCTGGAAAACTTGGACTATTATTTAATGCAGCTCAGTGAAAACGTTGCCAAACGAGGCGGCCACGTTTTTTTCGCCCAGACGGCCGAAGAAGCGAACGACTACATCCGCCGCATCGCCTTGGAAAAACAGGCGAAAAAAATCGTCAAATCGAAATCAATGGTGACAGAAGAAATCAACTTAAACCCGGTGCTCGAAGCCATCGGCTGCCAAGTGGTCGAAACGGACCTTGGCGAATACATTTTGCAAATCGATGACCATGACCCGCCGTCGCATATCGTCGGTCCGGCGCTCCATAAAAACAAGGAGCAAATCCGCGACGTCTTCCGCCGCAAGCTCGGCTATACGAAGTCGTCCGATCCGGTTGAACTCGCCCGCCATGCCCGTGAGATGCTGCGGCGCGACTATTTGACCGCTGACATCGGCATCACCGGGTGCAACTTCGCCATCGCCGAATCGGGCTCGATCACGCTCGTCACGAACGAAGGCAACGCCGACTTGGTGACCGCATTGCCGAAAACGCAAATTACCGTCATGGGGATGGAGCGGATCGTTCCGACGTTTGAGGAGATGGAAGTGCTTGTGAGCATGCTGACACGCAGCGCCGTCGGGCAAAAACTGACGAGCTACATCACCGTTCTCACCGGTCCGCGCGACGAAGGAGACGCTGACGGTCCGGAAGAATTCCATCTCGTCATCGTTGACAACGGACGCTCCTCGATTTTAGGGACGGAATTCCAGCCCATATTGCAATGCATCCGCTGCGCGGCTTGCGTCAACGTTTGTCCAGTATATCGCCATATCGGCGGCCATTCGTACGGCTCGATTTACTCCGGCCCAATCGGAGCGGTCTTGTCGCCGCTGTTGGGCGGCTACGACGACTACAAGGAGCTTCCGTACGCCTCCTCGCTGTGCGCCGCCTGTACCGAGGCGTGCCCGGTGAAAATCCCGCTTCACGAGCTGCTCATCAAGCATCGCCAAATCATCGTCGAGCGGGAAGGAAAAGCGCCGGTCGCAGAAAAACTGGCGATGAAAGCGTTCCGCCTCGGGACAGCCTCATCGTCGCTGTACCGCTTCGGCACGAAATTCGCACCGAGCGCCTTCGCTCCGTTTGTAGAGGACGGGCGCGTCACAAAAGGACCCGGGCCGCTGAAAGCATGGACGGAAAGCCGCGAATTTCCGGCGCCGAGCAAAGAACGGTTCCGTGACTGGTTCCAAACACGCCAAAAAGGAGGGAATCCATCATGACGCGTGGCACCATTCAAAACCGCGATGCGTTTTTGCAAACCATCGCCGAGCGCCTTGGGAGAAGCCCGCGCCTGTCCGGCGTCTCCCGGCCGCAATGGGACTGTGCGCCGCAATGGACGGTGTTTGCCGGCTATAGCCAAGACGACTTGCTGAACGTGCTGCAAAAACAATGCGGATTGATCCATACCGATTACATCGAGACGACAAGCGCCGAACTTGCCGGCGCACTGAGGCGGCAAGTGGCCGCCTACGGCGGCGGTCCGGTCATCGTGCCGGATGACCCGCGCTTTGCCGAGTACGGGCTGTCCGCCTTGCTTCGCGACGAATGGCCCGCGGAACAAACGACCGTCCATATTTGGAATCCGGCGCTTGGACGCCAAAACATTGACGCCGCCGAGCAGGCGAACGTCGGCATCGCCTTCAGCGACATCACGCTCGCGGAATCAGGGACAGTCGTGTTGTTTTCGCGCAATGAACAAGGGCGGGCCATTCACTTTTTGCCGAAAACATATATCGCCATCGTCCCGAAAAGCACGGTCGTGCCGCGCATGACGCAAGCGGCGGCGGTCATTCACGAGCAAATCGAAAAAGGCGGGCTCGTCCCGTCGTGCATCAACTTCATCACCGGCCCGAGCAACTCGGCCGACATTGAAATGAACTTAGTCGTCGGCGTTCACGGCCCGATGAAAGCGGCGTATATCGTCGTCACCGACCGCTGACCAAAACGAAACGGTGCCCTTTCTTGATCATGGGGCACCGTTTTTTCTTCAATATTGCCGGCTGACATCGACCGCATTGGCAAGCGGTTCGCCGGTTTCGATGCAGCGAAAATGGTTGTTCGCAACGGTTTGACGTCTTGATCAATTCGGATGGAACGGACTGACAGACACTTTCGCGTGATTTTTCACATCCGTAACGACCAGCAAAATCAGCCTTCCCTTCTTCTCATACACAAAAGCTGACCCCCACCGGTCAACTTGAGTCCATTGACGTTTCTCCAATTCGTCAAGATAATAGTCAGCCACTTCCTCCGCCGAAGAAGACGCAACAACAAACTCCACCCGTTCATCCACCGAACGAATGTCACTCGCCTTTGGGTGCAGGGGAATATCGTCATACCCTGGGACCGTCTGTTGTTGCTCACAACCTGAAAAGAAAATCATGACAAGGAGCAAAACTAGCGGGATGCCTATACGCACTTCATCCCCTCCCGTAGAATACTAGCTTTGGAATTAGCCCGTTGACGGCCAAATGGATTGATCATCCATCGCGATTTCCCATTTAGTTCACCCAATAGTAATCTGTCACATGGAGGAACCGGGTCGTCTTGGCCCCCAAATCCCAATAGCGATGGTACGTATCATTGGTATGATAGTTGACATACGGTTGACCATTCCTGATCTCAACGACAATCGCGCTGTGGTCCAAGATGCCATCACCGTCAAAATCGTAATATATGCTGTCACCCAATTGCAAATCAGTTGCCCTGGAAACGTATGTGCCGCGATGCTCATCTGTCTCATTGTTGCGGGAAAGATGATACGCTTGATCGTGGGCCACGGACCAGCTGTAAGTCCATGCGTCATCCCCGGTCCCTGAAGTTCCTTTGGTATTGTACCACCAAACATACGGTTCCGCCCAAGCTTGCCGAGCGGAGCCTCCTTCGTAGAACGACTGAGACACGAAATTAGCGCAGTCATTCGAAAAAGATCGGTATTTCGGGTTACGCCCATTCCACCATCGATTCGCGTAGTTGACAGCTCCTTGGCGAGAGTAGTAGGTGTAAAAACCTTGAATGACAACATCGCCTCCAGCGATTGAGATAGGTGGAGTCTCTGAACCCGATGCCCCAACCTTCCGCACGTTTTCCTGTCCTCTTTTCGAATACGTATCTTGGTAGTTCATCCCAACAATCAGCCAATCTCCATCACGTTTGATCAATGTAGCCGAATAAGGAATGTTAGCCTCTTTGGTGATCACAGATTCATTCGATCCCGGAAACACGGACTCATACTCAACAGAAACCAGGGCCCGGACCTTAGCCATTTTACCATTGATCTCAACACTTTCAAAAACAGGGTGAACCTCCACATTTGAATATCGAAATCCAGCACGATAAGCAGGTTCCAAGTAGTGCCTTCTTACGTAAGCACGCTCACGGCTTTCCTCTTGTTCGGAAACACTCGGATCATAAAACCGTTTCACGTTCACTTGCGGATCAATCATCAACTGCCATCGAGCCTCTAAAGCATGGACAACCTTCTGCTTCACAGCAGCAAGATCACTATCATTTGAAGGATTTACCACTAAGTTAGCAGCTCCAGCCAAGCTGCCTCCTGAAATGAACAGACTCGTTAGTCCTCCTACGAACACAATCAGTGAAATGACCAATCGTTTCAAGTGTAATGGGTGAAACATAACCTTCACTCTCCCCCTCTACACCATTTTTCATCACCATATCAACACCAAGTCAGTTTATAAAAAAGATATCTCGAAGTCACCCTAATTTATCGATCCCCCTTCCTTAGTGGTTTAATTTTTAATATAAATCAACACGATCATTTTTTCACCGCCAATTTGTGTCGGAACCCCGCCATTTTTTGGCGGAATACCGACACGAAATGGCGGACTTCAAAAAGAAAACTCCCTCACCTATCAGATGAAGACGTTAACAACATATGAAGTTCTGGAATGAACCCTAATTGTTTTGCTTTTTCCACGGCTTCTACCCTCGAAGATACATGCAGCTTCGTGAAGATGCGCGATAAGCGTCTTTCTATCGTTCGTTGGCTCGTGTGATGTTTTTTGGCAATGTCTTTATTGCATGAACAAATTTGGCAACTTTCGTTAGGTTGTGCCGCTCCAGCCTGAGTGTAATCGTGGGCATGGCTTCGCCCCCTTTTCTTTTGAGATTCCACACCGAAAGAGAAAAATGGTGGCTCGAAGCCATCCTCTTGAGGGATTGCCGAGCAATGCCGGCTTTCATCCCTCGATTGAAACCGTAGGCTTTTAGATGGCTTTTTCTGTAAATTTCAACAGGATTTCTAACATTCCTTCTTCTTTTCACAATGATGCTATAGAAAAAAGGCGTCCCATTGTTTTTGAGACACCTTTTTCCTTCAATATTGCCGGCTGACATCGACCGCATTGGCAAGCGGTTCGCCGGTTTCGATGCAACGGAGCGTGTCTAAAATGCTTTGGGCGGCGTCTTCGGCTGACGTGAGCGCCGCGATATGCGGGGTGATGATGGCGTTTGGATGGGCCCATAGCGGCGAGTGCGGCGGAAGCGGCTCTTCTTCAAACACATCAAGCACCGCGAGGCGGACGTTTCGATTTTCGAGCGCGCCGACAAGCGCCGTCTCCTCGACCGTCGCCCCACGCCCAACATTGATAAAGCCCGCGTTGTGCAAACAGGCAAAAAACGTCTCGTCAAAGAGATGATGCGTTTCCTTGGTGAGTGGAAGGGCCGCGATCACCCAATCAGCACGGGCAAGCGCTTCCCCCGCCTCTTCATGGCGGTAAACAACCGAAAACGGCGGCGTGTCTCGGCCGCTTCGCGAGACGCCGATCGGGGAAACCCCAAATAAACGAAGCGTTTCCGCGATGCGCCGGCCGATTTCGCCTGTCCCGTAAATGACAACCCGCTGTTCGCCAAGCCGCTTCGGAGCGAACGGCTTCCATTGCCGCTGCTCTTGATGCCATGCATACACGTCATGGCATTGGGCGTCGCGCAGCAAGTAGCTGAGACAATATTCGGCGATCTGCTCGCCGAACGAGCCGACCGTCCGCGTCAACAGCACGTCCGTCTTCCATTGTCGCCTCCACAAAAACGCGTCAACACCCGCGCCGAGGGAATGCACCCAGCGGAGCGAGGCGAGCGAAAACGGCCCGGCCGGACGAAAGCCGACGTACGCATCCGCCCAGGCGAAATCATTGGCCGTCAATTCTTCTTCCGCCACAAAGCGAAACGCTTTATCGGGCCGCTTGTCCGGAAGAAGGGCGGCAAGCTCGGCATAAAGCCTTCCTGTCACAAGAATGCGTTGGATGTCCATGACGTCAAACCACCCCTCAACCGTTCAAATCAATGTACCTTCCTCACGCTCAGCTCTTTTATTCGTGATATAGCCGGCCGCCAATACCACAATTGTCACGCCGGCGGCAACCACATAAACGAACGGGCCGTAAGAAAGATGAAGCCAATGAAGCACCCCTTCATCCCCCGCCATCATCTTTCCGGCCGTCCACGCCAAAATGCCGGAGCCGACATACGCGATCCAGCGGTGTTTTTCCATAAGACGCACGATCGCTTTTGAGCCAAAAATCATGATCGGGATGCTGATGGCGACCCCAAGCGCAAGCATACCCAGATGCCCTTCCGCCGCCCCGGCGACGGCGACGACATTGTCCAAGCTCATGACCGCATCGGCGATGACGATCGTCATGATGGCTTTCAACAACCGGTCTGCCGCTCGAACGTTGGCCTCCTCCTCCCGCTCAACAAGCACTTTATAGGCGATCCAGACAAGCAGCAACCCTCCGGCGAAGTGAACGAACGGGATGTTGAGCAAAAAGACGATGACCGCCGCAAACAAAATGCGCAGCATCACTGCCCCGGCCGTTCCCCAAAAGATCGCCTTGTTTTGCTGGTCTTTTGGCAGCCGGCGCGTCGCCATCGCAATGACGACCGCATTATCCCCCGACAAAATGATATCAATTGCAATAATCTTCCATAACGCCAACAGCGCCGCGGCAGAAATGGTCAACAAAAGCCCCCCTCCCCTTTGCCTTTCTTCTTCATCATACTGCAAATTCGACTGGGGGACAACTGTCGAATAGTCTGTCCATGCTCTCGCCCTAACCAATATGGGAAAGGCTCTCTGCATCGTCCGAACTTCGCAGAAAAAGTAAAGGAGGCAAACCATCTTCACTGATGACTGCTTCCCTATCTCTAGCGGAAAAGGTCTATATCACTGCCATTTTTTCAAACACCTATCCTTGAACGCTCCCATGCCTCTACGCCCACTATGCTTTGCCCTTCTTGAAAAAGCTGGTGATTCAAGGGGAAATGCTGTCCCCCAACAGTATTTCTCAAGTTGAAAAACCTTGCAACCCCACAACTTCCTGGCTCTTTCTCACTAGACTTCTAAGCTTTCGCTTCATCGCGGAGGGAGTGATGTTTTGCCCTTTCGCTCAACCACGCAGCCACCGCTTCAATGTCATTGGAAAAGACGCGGTCAGCTGTAATGGAGGAAACCATGCGGCGCGCCTCATGGTAAAACCGCCGCGTTGACGGGGCCATGCGCTCGATGCCGCGTTCCTCCACCGCCTGCAAAGCGCAAATGAGCTCAATCGCCAACACTTTTCGAGCGTTTTGCACGATCATGTGCGCATGGCGGGCGGCGGTCGTTCCCATGCTGACATGGTCTTCCTGGTTGGCCGATGACGGAATCGAATCGACGCTGGCCGGATGGGCGAGCGTCTTGTTTTCCGATACGAGCGAAGCGGCGACATATTGCATAATCATTGCTCCCGACTGCAAGCCAGGCTGTGGGCTTAAAAACGGCGGCAAGCCTTCGCTAAGCTGCGGATTGACGAGCCGTTCGATGCGGCGTTCGCTGATGTTGGCCAGCTCCGCCACCGCGATTTTCAACAAATCCATGGCGATCGCAACGGGCTGGCCGTGAAAGTTGCCGCCAGAGAGCACCGTCCCGTCCGCAAAAATAAGCGGATTGTCCGTAGCAGCGTTCATTTCGATTTCAAGCGTTTCCTTCACATAACGAAGCGCCCTAAGCGACGCTCCGTGCACTTGCGGGAGGCAGCGGATGGAGTACGCATCTTGCACGCGCCGCTCCCCTTGCCTTGTTGTGAGTTGGCTGCCAGCTAAGTAGCGGCGCAGCCGTTCCGCCACCTCGGCCTGTTCCTGAAACCCGCGGGCTGCGTGGATGCGGGCGTCAAACGCGTCCACAATGCCATAAAGCGCCTCAGTCGTCAGCGCCGCGATCCATTCACTGTCATACGCCAGTTGTTCCGCCTCTAAGTAAGCAAGGGCTCCGACGGCCGTCATCGCCTGCGTGCCGTTAATAAGCGCCAGCCCTTCCTTCGCTTGCAAAGAAAGCGGCGAAATCCCTGCTTTTGAGAGCGCCTGATGAGCAGACATCCGCCGCCCTTCGTACATCACGTCACCCTCGCCGACCAGCGCCAGCGCCAAATGGGCGAGCGGCGCTAAATCGCCGCTCGCGCCGAGGGAACCTTGCTGCGGCACGATCGGATGGATGCCGGCGTTCAAAAACGCGAGCAGCTGCTCAATGACCGCCGGACGCACGCCGGAATACCCTTTCAACAACGCATTCGCCCGCAAAAGAAGCATCGCCCTCACGACATCTTCGGCAAATGGCTCGCCGACCGCGCAGGCGTGCGAGCGAAGAAGATTGATTTGCAGCTGTTCAAGGTCGCTTCCTTCAATGCGCACATCGGCGAGTTTGCCAAAACCGGTATTCACGCCATAAATCGTCCGGCCGTTGGAGATCGCTTGCTCCACTGCCGCGCAGCTTTTCTCGACAGCCCTCATGCTTTCCTCCGCAGCCGCCACCCGCTCCCGCTCATAGACAACACGTCTTACCTCATCGATTGTCAATGTATGTCCGGTCAATACGATCATCATTCCATCCCCTTCGTTTGTTTTCCTAATCGAACGCCTGGGCAAATAAAAAGGAGGCGGCCTGCCATATGGCAGTGTTCGCCTCCTCATGACTCATCGCTCTAGGCATGGAGCGTGCTTATATATGATTGATTCCAAGCCCCGCCGCCTCGTGCTCAAGCCCGCGCACCGGGGCACCGATCGTCCCGTACAAGGCGACAGCGATCCATTCCCCTTCGTTCGGTTGTTCATACGGCATGCCGCGCACGACGGCGAAACGAAGGCCAGCGGTTCTCAACAAATCTCCCAGCTCTACCTGCCCTCTCGTCACGCCATGCACCGCCTCTAAAATCGCATGGTATAAGGCGTGCATCTCGCGGTACAAGCCGCCGTCCACCACTCCATGCCGCTTTGCCGCCGTCTCAATCGCCGCGACGATTTTTTGCGGCTCCATCGCCCCGACCCGCCCTTGGCAATAGCGCCAAGCGAGCGCCTCAAGCTGGTTGAGGATCAGGTCTTCCTCTCCCTCGTCCAGCATCGCCAGCAGCAATGCCAGCCGGCCGATGCGCGCTTGTCGTGTTTCCATGGCTTCTACACACCTATTGGTCTTTTTTTCTATTGTATGATGACAATGAAAGCGATGTCAATGATAAATTTCCATTTTTTAGTTCATTAAAACAGTAACAGGCTGAACGATCGCCTTTATGCTTCTGGATGGAAAATAGTTAGAAACATCTGCCTCGTGGCGAACTATGGGCGACTCCCTCTTCTCGTCTTACCATGATCAATTCCGGTTTCCATTTTTTTGATTATATGATATCATATAAGTATCAAATTGACACTATTAGGGGGATAGGTTATGAGAGAACAAGAAGCATGGCGCATGGATGGATTTATCGGCATCGGATGCATCGCTCTTTTCGTTCTGGCTGGTTTTGTCAGCCTCATTCAAGCGCAGCTCTTATTGGCCGTTTTCTGCTTCGCCCTTGCCGCCTTCTTGGCGACTGGCATCACGATCGTTCAGCCGAATCAAGCAAAAGTGATCATTTTTTTCGGCCGCTACTTTGGCACGATTCGCGACAGCGGGCTGTTTTTCACCGTGCCGCTCACCGTTCGCAAGAAAGTATCGCTGCGCGTGCGCAACTTCACGAGCAAGAAGCTGAAAGTGAACGATGTTCAAGGCAATCCAATTGAAATCGCCGCCGTCGTCGTCTTTCGCGTCATCGATTCAGCCAAGGCGGTGTTTGACGTTGATGATTATGAACAATTTGTTGAGATTCAAAGCGAAGCGGCCATCCGCCATGTCGCAACGAAATATCCATACGACACGTTTGAAGACGACAACGAGATCACGCTGCGCGGCAATGCGGATGTCATTTCCGATGAGCTTGCCCAAGAATTGCAAGAACGGCTGCGCATTGCCGGAGTCGACGTGATGGAAGCGCGCCTCACCCACTTGGCCTATTCGCCGGAAATCGCAGGCGCCATGCTCCAACGCCAGCAAGCCGCCGCCATTTTGGCCGCCCGGAAAAAGATCGTCGAAGGCGCCGTCTCGATGGCGCGCATGGCGATCGAACAGCTTGACAAAGAAAACGTTTTAGAGTTAGATGATGAACGAAAAGCCGCAATGGTGAACAACTTAATGGTGGCGATCGTCTCCGAGCGCGCCGCCCAGCCGGTGATCAATACCGGCAGTCTATACTGATGGTTGTGGAGTGCAATGACAAAGAAAAAACAATTCCCTTTGCGCATTGATTATGACCTGTACGCCATACTAGAGCAATGGGCGCAAGACGAGTTTCGCAGCGTCAACGCCCAAATCGAGTATTTGCTGCGGGAGGCGGCAAAGCGCGCTGGACGGCTCGGAAAAGGAAAAAACGATCCAAAACAAGGAAGCTAGCCGATGACGGCTGGCTTCTTTTGTTTTTCAGTCATGGGCATTTGTTGCCGAAATATAATGATAGTAGAGCTCTTTTTCGAAAGAGGGACGACCTAATGGCCCACCTGCTGTCGCCGCTTACAGCCATTACGAAATTTTATGGATCGTCCCGCCGCGCTTTCAACAACTTAGCCGCCTTTGGCGCCATGCGGAAGGAGGATGAGCATGGAAAGCTACTATGCTGTGCTCGAAGCGATCGCCGGCGCACCAGGCGACGGCGTGTTAGCCATCATCATCAGTGTGGAAGGCTCGGCTTATCAAAAAGAAGGAACATGCATGTGGATTGGCGCAAACGGGGAAACGGTCGGGCTGCTGAGCGGCGGATGCCTCGAAGAAGCGGTGGCGGCCTACGCGCGTGAGGTATTGGCGAACCGCCAGGCAACCGCTGTTTCGTTTGACTTGCGGACTGAGGATGATTGGTCGTGGGGGCAGGGCGCCGGCTGCAACGGCCTCGTCCACATTTGGCTCGAGCCGGTCACAAGCGACGCAAAACTCGATTGGCTGGCGCTCAAGCGTTGCCTTGACCGCGGCGAACATGTACTGATGGTCCGAAGCATCATGTATCCAGACGAGCGGCCGTTTTTCCAAAGCGAAACAGGCGAACAATTCGGCGGTTGCCGTCGGACGCCGCATCGGGAATGGCGCGAATGGCTTCACAAAACGCCGTTTTATCAAGGGCGAAGCGGTTTGTACGAAGTGGACGGGGAAACATTTTACGTTCAGCACTTTTGGCCAAAACCGCGCCTTGTCGTATTCGGCGCCGGATCAGACGCCCCGCCGCTCGTCTCAGCCGCCAAAGCCGCCGGGTTCTCCGTCACCGTAAGCGATTGGCGTCCGGCGTTTTGCCATCCATCCCACGTGCCGGACGCCGATGCCTTCGTCATGGGCTTTCCCCATGAAACTGTTCCGCGGCTTCGCCTAAACGAGCGCGACTTTGTTGTCATCATGACCCACCAGTTTGAACGCGACCGCGAACTCGTTTCCTTGTTAGCCGACATGCCACTCGCTTATCTCGGTGTGCTCGGTCCGCGGCGGCGCACGGACCGCCTCTTTCCTTCCGGCTCGACGCCTCCATTTGTCCGTTCGCCGGCAGGGCTTTCCATCGGCGCACGCGGTCCGTATGAGATCGCCGTCAGCATCACTGCCGAATTGATCAGCGTCCTTCGCAGGCGGTCAACGGAGAGAGTATGATGAGTCGCCCAACCATCGCTGGCATTTATTTGGCGGCTGGAGAAAGCCGGCGGATGGGAACGGATAAACGCGCTTTGCCCTGGGGGGAAAGCACGCTGGGCGCTGCCGGCCTTCAGGCTGCGCTTCATTCTTGCCTTGCGCCCGTCATCGTTGTCGTCCCTCCAGACGATGCGCTCGCGTGGCTTCCGGCTGAACTTCGGAATCATAAAAAGTGCCGCTTCGTCCGCTGCGCAGCCCATCATGGCGGTCAAGCGCATTCGCTTGCCTGCGGCCTGCAAGAAGCAGTCGCTAGCGGGGCCGACGCCGCCGCTGTGCTGCTCGCCGATCAGCCGTTTGTCACGTCTGAAACGATTGAGGTGCTGGCCGGCCTTTATCGCCGCCACCGTCCTGATTACGTCGCCTTCGCCCGCTTCGGCACGCCGATGCCCCCAGTCATTTTTGGAAAACAAATGTTTCCTTCCCTGCTTTCTCTAAAGGGCGATGCCGGCGGGCGTGCGCTCCTTCGCGACCCCCACTGGCGCGGCCTTTTGTATGAAGGCGGCGAAACAGCCAGCCTCGACATTGACACGAAAGATGATTATAAACATGCCGTCATCGTTCGAGAAGAAAAGGAGGGACGCCCCCATGGCCGTCGGTAAAAGCATTATCCGCAAAGAAGCGTGGGATAAAGTGACCGGCCGGGCGAAATATACGAACGATTTCAAAGAACAGGGGATGCTTCATGCCTCTTTGGTGACAAGCCCATACGCCCACGCGCGCATCCTCTCGCTGGAGGCACGCCGCGCGCTCGCCGCCCCCGGCGTCCATGCTGTTGTGACCGGTGAAGGGCTTCCGCTCACCGGTGAAGACATGCGCGATCGTCCGCCGATCGCCGTCGACAAAGTGCGCTACTATGGCGAAGTCGTCGCCGTCGTCGTAGCCGATACGCTCGCGCAAGCCGAACAAGCAGCCCGCCTCGTCCGCGTCGTTTACGAACCGCTTCCAGCCGTCGGCTCGCCGCGCGAGGCGTTGAAAGAAGGCGCTCCATTATTGCATGAACATCTCGACCGCTATGAAAAAAACAAAACGACTCATCCTGAGCCAGGGACAAACGTCGCCCACCGGACGAAAATCCGAAAAGGCAACATTGAACAAGGGTTTGCTGAAAGCGACGTCATCGTCGAAACAAGCGTATCGTTCGCCCCTTCCGATCATATCGCGATGGAAACACGCTGCGCCACGGCAGAAATTTGGCCGGACGGCACGATCCATATTTCCGCCTCCTCACAGTCACCGTTTATGATCAAGAAGTTGCTTCATACGTATTTTGGCGAAGAAACCGGCAAAGTCATCGTCCATACGCCGCTTGTCGGCGGCGCCTACGGAGGAAAAGCGCCCGTCCAGCTTGAGCTGCTTGCCTACCTTGCCTCCAAAGCGGTCGGCGGCCGAAAAGTGAGCGTCTGGAACAGCCGCGAGCATGACATGGTCACTTCGCCCGTCCATATCGGTTTGGAGGCAACCGTCAAAATCGGCGCGACAAAAGAGGGCTTGTTCAAGGCCATGGAAATCTTATTTCTATTTGACGGCGGGGCTTATTCCGACAAGGCGATCGATGTCAGCCGCGCCGCAGCCGTCGATTGCACCGGCCCGTACCATGTCGAAAACGTCTTTTGTGATTCATTGTGCGTCTATACGAATCGCCCGTACGCGACGCCGTTTCGCAGTTTTGGCCATTGCGAACAGGCATTTGCCGTCGAGCGGGCCATCGATGAATTGGCACGAACGCTTCAACTTGACCCATGGGAGGTGCGGCGCAAAAATGCCATCCGCCCGGGGCATACGACCCCGACGCAAGTGCGGCTCACGAAAAGCAACGTCGGCAACATATCAGCCTGCCTCGACCGGTTGCGCGAGCTGATGCGCTGGGACGAGTGGCAGCGCGTCGAAGTGGACGCTTATACGGTAAGAGCAAAGGGAATCAGCAGCGGCTGGAAAACATCGACGATCGACACAGATGCTAGCTCGGGCGTCATCTTAACGTTCAACTCCGACGGCAGTGTCAACGTCATCTCCGGCGTCGTCGAAATCGGAACCGGAACGAAAACGGTGCTCGCGCAAATCGTTGCTGAACGGCTGAAGATGGACGTCGATTGTGTCCATGTCAAAATGGATATTGATACGCAAACGACGCCGGAACATTGGAAAACAGTCGCCAGCCGCGGGACGTTTATGGCCGGACGTGCGGCGCTTGCCGCTGCCGACGACGCCATCCGTCAGTTAAAAGACATCGCCGCCTGCGTCTTGCGGGCCTCGCCGGACGATTTGGAAGTCGGGTTCGGGCGCGTCTTTTTGCGCGATGACCCGGCCATCTTTCTTCCGATCAAAGACATCGCCTATGGCTACAAGTTTCCGAACGGCAACGCCATCGGCGGGCAAGTGATCGGGCGCGGCCGCTACATTTTGCGCCACTTGACCCCGCTTGATCCGGAGACCGGCGCCGGCAAACCGGGACCGGAATGGGGCGTATGCGCCGAGGGAGTGGAAATTGAGTTCAACCGCCGCGACTACACGTATCGCATTGTCAAAGCGTATGCGGTCATTGATGCCGGCAAAGTGCTCAACCCAAAGGCAGCGCTTGGCCAAGCGATGGGGGCGATGAGCATGGGGCTAAGCTTTTCCAGCCGCGAAGGGTTTCTTTTTGACAACGAACAGCGCGTGTTAAACCCACAGTTGCGCACATACCGGCCGATTCGCTTCGGCGAACATCCAGAGTACATCGTTGAGTTTGTCGAAACGCCGCAAATCGATGCCCCATACGGCGCTCGCGGCATCGGCGAACATGGCTTGATCGGCATGCCCGCCGCCTTGGCAAACGCCTTGTCTCTCGCTGCCGGCGTGCCGCTCAATGAACTGCCGCTTGTGCCTGAACTCATTTGGCGGACACAGAAAGGGGACTCCTATGGTTCCGTTTGACTTTGCCTACTACCGGCCGCAGTCGATCGCCGAAGCGACAGCGCTGTTTGCGGCGCTCGAGCGGGATGGAAAACGACCGCTCTACTACGGCGGCGGCACGGAAATCATCACGTTGTCTCGGTTGAACCTTGTCCGCACCGCGGCCGTCATTGACATAAAATCGATCCCTGAGTGCCGGGCGCTTGAGGCGAGCGCCGATCCTCTCGTGCTTGGAGCGGCGCTCTCCCTCGCCGAGCTCGAAGAAGCAAATCCGTTCCCGTTATTGACAAAAGCGGCGCGAGAAGTCGCCGACCGGACAGCGCGCAACCAAATTACGCTCGGCGGCAACATCTGCGGACAAATTTTTTACCGTGAGACCGCACTGCCGCTATTCGTCGCCGAGGCGGATGTCATCATCGCCGGACCATACGGCATCAGGCAATGCCGCTTCCTTGACTTGTTTCATCAACAGCTGCAGCTTGGCCGCGGTGAATTTGTCGTCCAGTTCAAGGTTGACCGTGCCACCGCCACCCTGCCCCATTTCCACCGCAAGCGCCGCAAGCAAGGGGAAGTCGGCTACCCGCTTGTGACGATTGCAGCGCTGAAAAAAGACGGGACGGTTCGCGTTGCCCTAAGCGGCATCTGCCCGTTTCCGTTTCGCTCGGCTGACGTTGAGGCGCACCTCAACGACCGGAACCGCCCAGTTGGTGAACGAATCCAAGCAGCGGTTGACGCCTTCCCGCGCCCGATTTTGCACGATATTGAAGGCTCAGCAGACTACCGGCTGTTCGTGGCCGCCCAGCTGCTTGAAGATATGCTTCGTGAGCTCGGAGACGGAGAAACCGTCTAAACAGGAGGTGAGCATGCGGACATGGAGGAAACGACAAAGCGGGAGCTTGTGCTGCACGTTAATGGAGAACGAAGATCGATCGTCACTCGCCAAGCCGAAACGCTGCTGTTTGTTTTGCGCGATGGGCTGGGGCTGACCGGGGCCAAGCCAGGCTGTTTGAACGGCGACTGCGGCGCCTGCACCGTCTTAGTCGACGGCACGCCGATCAAATCATGCATGATGCTGGCTATCGAAACGGTCGGCAAAGAGATCACCTCGATCGAAGGGCTTGATGATGCCCCCATTCAGCACGCCTTCGTCCGCCACTTCGCCTTTCAGTGCGGCTATTGCACTCCTGGGTTCATTATGAACGCCCACGCGCTCATCGAGCGGCACCCAAACGCCGATGAGGCGACGATTCAAGAATGGCTGGAGTCGAATATTTGCCGCTGCACAAGCTATCAAGAAATTGAAGCGGCGGTCAAAGAAGTGCTCGAAGCCAAAAAAGCAAAACCAACAGATCCTTGACGAGCAATGGATATCCCGCACCCAATCGGGATATTCTTTTTTGATGCGGTATACATCTCATCGAAAAGGCTGGTGATTTACTAGGGCAACAGCTTCCCGGAATCGCTTCTCAAGTAGAAAATCCTTGTAGCATCAGCCCCTATTTTCACACGTTCACCCATCGATCAAGGAAAACAGCGGTTTTTCACCGGCCTTC
Source organism: Geobacillus sp. PK12 (assembly GCF_004123125.1). Taxonomy (NCBI): domain Bacteria; kingdom Bacillati; phylum Bacillota; class Bacilli; order Caryophanales; family Anoxybacillaceae; genus Geobacillus; species Geobacillus sp. PK12. The sequence continues at coordinate 29,300 of NZ_SDKL01000040.1, read as the reverse complement.
TAAATAGCTATTGACAAAAATATAACGTTAACGTTAATGTTATGTTTGTAAAACAGATCGTTCACTGTGATCACGGGAAAGCGAGGGGCCCCGAATGGAGCGATTCAAAATCGATGACGTCGCCAAAGCAACCGGCCTAACAAAACGGACGATTCGCTATTATGAGGAGATTGGCTTGATCAAGCCGCCGGCGCGCAGCGAAGGCGGCACACGCCTTTATACAGCTGAGGACATCGAACGGCTGAAAAACATCGTTGCCGCGCGCGAAGTGCTCGGCTTTTCGCTGCAGGAGCTGCAGCATTTTTTGGCGCTGAAAGAAACGATGGAGACGCATCGGGCGGAATATCGACATGCGGCTGCTGGGAGCGAAAAACGGCGTGAACTGGAACAAATCAGCGCTGGATTGCGTCGGCAAATCGCCATGCTGGAAGAGAAAATGAAGAAGATGGCCATGCTGAAGCAAGAGCTGGAACAAATGGCAGAGCGGGTAGACGCCCTCTTGCAAGAAAGGAGAGAAGAATAGTGGAGGAAGGGAGAAAAACAAAGGCGCGATGGATTACCGTCGCCGCCGCCTTTTTAGCGTTTATGGGCATCGGGATCGTCGACCCGATTTTGCCGGTCATCGCCGAAAGCATCGGCGCCACCCATTGGCAAGTCGAAATGTTGTTTACCGCCTACATTTTGACGATGGCGGTCATGATGATCCCGGTCGGTCTTGTTGTCAACCGTATCGGCGATAAACAAATGATGGTGATCGGGCTTGGCCTCGTTACGATTTTTTCGTTGTTGTGCGGCTTTGCTTCTACTATCCCGCAGCTGTCGCTCTTTCGCGCCGGCTGGGGATTGGGCAATGCGACGTTTTTCGCCACAGCCATGACGTTGTTGATCGCGTTGACGCCGCAGGCAAGCACCGCGGTCGGCCTGTATGAAGCGGCGATCGGCCTCGGCATGGCCGGCGGTCCGCTCGTCGGCGGACTGCTTGGCCAACATTCATGGCGCTATCCGTTTATCGGCACGAGCGTCTTGATTTTCATTGCCTTTTTACTCGTCACCTTTTTCGTCTATGATCCGAACAAAGGAAAGCCGAAAAAAGCGGTCGGCCTGCAAGAAATGCGGCGGTTGCTTTCGTTCCCGCCATTTTTAAAAGGGGCGGTCGGCGGCATGCTTTACTATTACGGCTTTTTCGTCGTATTGGCGTATTCGCCTTTGATCATTGGACTGTCGGCCATCCAAATCGGCCTCGTTTTCTTCGGCTGGGGGCTCTGCCTTGCTTATGGCTCAGCGGTGCTCGCCCATCAGCTTGAGAAACAATATGAACCAAGGGAAATTTTGCCATACGGTTTGCTGATGTTCGCAGCCTTATTGCTGCTTCTTGTAGTCGCCAAGCCGACATGGCTTATGGTAACGCTCATCATTTTGTCTGGGCTCGTCTCCGGACTCAACAACGCTTTGTTTACAAGCTATGTGATGGAAACATCGCCATATGAGCGGGGAGTGACGTCCGGCACGTACAACTTCGTCCGCTGGCTCGGAGCGGCCATCGCTCCGGTGCTGTCCGGCATCATCGGCCACACCATTTCCTCAAAAGCACCGTTTATGGTCGCCATGGCGCTGGCGCTCATCGCCTTTCTGTTCCTTTCTTGGCGCAAGCGCAAGACTTCGGCACCCAAAACGGCATAGCCGTAAAAAAAACAGGCGATCACAATCATTTCGCGTCTAAAATCAGAAAACGCCCGTTCCAGACGGGAACGGGCGTTGTTCACAATTCGCTTCCCGGCCGCAGCCATTTTGTCATCGTGTTCGCGGCGGCGAAGCATTGCCCTTTTTCACGAAACTGCTTCCATCCTCCTGCTTATGGCGCTCGCTGTTCAGCTATGAACCGTCCGCTTCTCGCTGATAAGAACGCCGCGTTTTTTCATCTCGTCCATATACACATCCCCCGGAACGATTTGCTCCGGCGGATAGACGCCGCGCTTTGTGATCACCCCGCGGCCGATGAGCTGAGCGACAGCAGAAATCGTGTAGGCCGTCGTGCGCGCCATCGCCGTTACCTTGTTTTCGCGGTCATTAAACGTGACGGTCTCGTATTCCAATACCGTTTCCTTCCCGCCTTTTCGGCCGCCGACGATGACCCGAAGCAACACCACATCATCTTTTCCTTTCAAATCAAGCAGCGGCTTCAGGACGGAAAGCAGCACATCGCGCGGCTTGACTCTGCATCCATTGATCTCAACTTCCACATCGTTGCGCGTCAAATTCAAATCGACAAGCAGCTTGCATTTTTCCGCATGGCCGCGGTAGCGGATCGTTTTGTACTCGAGCCGCTTCAAGTTCGGAAACGAGCGCGAGAGCGTCGACGTCCCGCCTGAGGTGTGAAACGCTTCAAGCGGCCCGAACCGGTCAAAATAAATCGGCTCGACTTCCGAAAGGGACGGCACTTCCTGCTTTTGGCCGTTGCGGATGATCAAGGCCGGATCGGTGTAATGGTCAAGCAGCCCCTCGAGCGAAAACACATGGTTGTACTCCAGCGGCGGTTCGGGGCGGACGGGGATGCCGCCAACATACAGCAAGATGGATTCCACCTCATCGAGTTGACTCGCCCCATAGCCGGATAAAATGTTGATCATCCCCGGCGCGACGCCAAGGTCGGGGATGATGGTCACCCCAGCGGCTTGAGCTTGTTCATGCAGCTCAAGCACCCGGTCGGTGATATGGCCGATATGGCCGCCTAAATCAACGGAATGAACACCCGTTTCGATCGCTGTTTTCGCCACCGTTTCATTGAAGCGGTAAAACAAGGCATTGACGACGACATCATGCCCTTGCATGGCCGCTGCCAGTTGTTGCGGATCGCCGGCATCCACCCGCACAGCGGCAAGCTTTTTGGAATGAAGCTGCCGCACCGTCTGCTCCGCCTTGGCCAAATCGACATCCGCCAACGTCACCGCCTCAACATCTTGGCTTTGCACTAAATCGCGCGCCGCTTCTTTGCCCATCAGCCCCGCTCCAAGCACGAGCACTTTCATCGTTCTTTCCCCCTCTGTCACCGATTCTTTGCCATACGCTCACATGACAGCCGCTTTTTTCACATCTTTGCCGCGGCCGCTGCTTCGATTCACGATATAGGTTCCACGTTGATCTTCGCTTCTCTTTTGCCGACCATGTTGCAAGCGACAGCCCGGTTCAATCATCGGTATCGATTTGCGCCCGTTGCAGCTTGCCGCTGAAATCGACATAAATGCTCCGCCATTCGGTGAATACGTCAAGCGCAGCGACGCCGGAGTCGCGGTGGCCGTTGCCCGTCCCTTTCGTGCCGCCAAACGGCAAATGAATTTCCGCTCCCGTTGTGCCGGCGTTGACATACACGATGCCGGTGTCCAAATCGCGCATTGCTCGGAAGACGCGGTTGACATCGCGTGTGAAAATGGCGCTTGACAGCCCATAATCGACGCTGTTGTTGACGGCGATCGCTTCTTCCAAACTGCGGACGGACATGATCGATACAACCGGGCCGAAAATTTCTTCGCGGGCGATGCGCATATTCGGCGTGACATCGGTGAAAATCGTCGGCGCGTAATAAAAGCCGCGCGCATAGTCGCCCTCGCGCAATATATAGCCACCCACAAGCAGTTTCGCCCCTTCTTCTACGCCAATGCGCACGTAGCGGTCGATTTTTTGCAGCGCCTCTTCATGGATGACGGGTCCGACTTTGACCGTTTCATCCAACCCGTTGCCGATTTTCAATGCTTTCACGGCTTCAAGCAGACGCCGCTCAAGCTCCTGTTTCACCCGCTCATGGACGATGACCCGGCTGCACGCCGTGCACCGCTGGCCTGATGTGCCGAACGCACTCCAGATGATGCCGTCAACCGCCAATGTCAAATCGGCATCATCCATGACGATCACCGCGTTTTTCCCACCCATTTCGAGCGACACTTTTTTCAACAGCCGTCCGCATTTTTCCGCAATCACCCGCCCGACTTCATTCGATCCGGTAAATGAGATGACCTTGACATCAGGATGCTCGACGAGCGCATTGCCGACTGTCGGCCCGTCACCGTGGACCACATGAAACACTCCCGGCGGCAAGCCCGCTTCTTCAAAAATGCGAGCTAATTCCTGCGCCATGATCGGTGTCTCGGGCGCTGGCTTCCATACGACCGCATTGCCGGCCACAATCGCGGGGAACGACTTCCACGTTGCGATGGCAATCGGAAAGTTCCAAGGAGTGATGATGCCGACAACCCCCACCGGCACGCGGACGCTCATGGCAAATTTGTCTTTCAGTTCAGACGGCGTCGTATCGCCGAACAGCCGCCGCCCTTCCCCCGCCATATAAAACGCCATATCAATGCCTTCCTGCACTTCGCCGCGCGCTTCCTCGATCACCTTGCCCATTTCCATCGTCAACAGCCTTGCCAATTGTTCTTTCCGCTCCTTTAGCAGCATGCCGACTCGATATAAAACTTCCGCGCGTTTCGGCGCCGGCACGAGGGCCCACTGTCTTTGCGCTTCTTTGGCTGCTTGAACGGCCTCGTCAATATCGTTTGGCCCGGACATCGCCACCTCGGCAATCGTTTCCCCCGTCGCCGGATTGATCACCGGCGCAAATTGCCCGGTGCTTGGCTCCTTCCATTCTCCATTGATATAGTTTTGGATTTTCACTGTATACTCCCCCCCATTTTTCCAGATGATTTATTGAGATAATTTATACATTGAACGCCGAGCGATGATCGTCAGGACTTCCTCTTGGCCCGCAAGTCCTGGATCGTGGCGGCCACCGAAATGTGGTCCGGATCGGCCAACACCTCAATCACCGTCGGCTTCTTGGCCTCAAGCGCCAACAGAAGCGCTTCCGTGAACTGTTGTTCCGTCTGTACTTGGAACCCGCGGCCGTTTAGGCATTCTGCCAAACGGGCAAACGACACGCGGCCTAAATCGGTGCCGATGACCCGCCCCGGAAACTGCAATTCTTGATGCATGCGGATGGTGCCGTACATATGATTGTTAAACACAATGCTGATGATCGGAATATCGTATCGAGCGGCCGTTTCCAACTCCTGCACCGTCATCATAAAGCCGCCATCCCCGGATAAAGAAACGACGGTCCGGGCGGGAAAGGCCAGTTTCGCGCCAATGGCAGCCGGCATGCCATATCCCATCGCTCCTGACGTCGGGCCGATGTACGTGTGCCCATCCCCAAACGGGAAAAAAGCATGAAGCCAACCGGCGAAATTCCCGGCATCGTTCGTAATGACCGCATTTTTTAGCAAATGGCGCGCCAAACTGGCCATCACAGCTTCATAGAGATTGCGATGTTCCACCGGCAGCCTGGCCGTTTGTTCGTACCGTTTCCTCCGTTCAGCCGCCCATTCTTGCCAAGACGGCCGCACCGCGAGATCGAGCAAACGGGACAGCACTTCCTGACAGTCAGCCCAAACCGCGAGATCCGGTGCATACACTTTTCCGAATCCATCGCTGTCGATATCGATGTGAATCAGCGTCTGATTGGGAGAGAGCAAACGGTAATCTTGTGTCGTCACTTCCGATAGCCGCGTTCCCAACGCCATCACCACATCCGCCTGCTCGGCCGTTTCCATGACCGCTTTGTGCGCCCCTAGACCTAGGTGCCCGACATAGCACGGATGGTTGTGGGGAAACACGTCATGCCGCCGGAACGCCGCCATGACCGGAAGTGCATACTTTTCCGCCCATAAGCGCAGCAACTGCTCGGCTCCCGACCATTTAACGCCGCCGCCGGCAATCACGAGCGGCCGTTTGGCGCGCTTCAGAATCTCTTCAATGTTCTGTATATCCTCTTGCCTTGGTGCCGGCTTCGGCACATCAGTCTCGGCTATCACTGCTTCCGCTATCGTTTTGGAAAAGACATCTTCTGGCAGTGAAACGACGACGGGGCCGGGCCGCCCTGTTTTCGCGGTGCGAAACGCCCGTTGCACCAGCTCTGGCACCCGCTCGGCTTCGCGAATTTCGACCACCCATTTGGCAATCGGACGAAAAAACGCTTCCATATCGACTTCCTGAAATCCTTCACGCCCTAGGAAGCGGCTGTTCACTTGCCCCAAAAACACGACCATCGGAGTGGAATCTTGCCTCGCGGTATGGACGCCAATCGCCAAATTCGCTCCGCCAACCGCCCTTGTAGCCAGCACGACGCCGCACTTTTGCGACGCTTTCGCATACCCTTCCGCCATAAAGGAAGCACCCCCTTCATGGCGGGCGGAGATGAACTCGATGGATGGCTCATCATAGATGGCATCAAGCAGGGGCAAATAACTTTCCCCCGGCACACCAAACACATAACGGATTTGTTCCTGTTTGAAACATTCGACGATGGCTTGAGCCACCGTGATGTGACGCATCGTTCTCTTCATGGCGCCGATTCCTCCCAATCCACTTGCTTCCATCGTTCAACGGCTTGCTCTAGACGCTCCATCGGCGCTGACAGCGATACGCGGACATATCCTTCCCCTGCGGATCCAAACGCTGTTCCCGGTGTTACGATGACTCCCGCTTCTTCCAGCAGTTTGGCGGCAAATCGTTCGGACGAGTATCCGTCATAGACCGGGATCCACAAGAAAAAGGTCGCTTTCGGCCGCTGCACGTCGATGCCCAGTTCTCGAAGTCTCTCGGCCATCATATTCATGCGTTGTTCATAAATGCGGCTATTTTCTCGAATAAACGTCCGTCCGTTCGTCAAAGCGGCCACCGCCGCCTTCTGGATCGGAATAAACTGGCACGTATCCGTGTTGCTCTTGATCACCGAAAGCGCTCGAATCATGTCCCGGTTTCCGACTACGTATCCGATGCGGCAGCCGGCCATGTTATAGCTTTTGGACAACGATCCAAATTCCACCGCCACTTCCTTTGCCCCGTCCACCTGCAAAATGCTCGGCGCTTGAAAACCAGCAAACGTCACGAACGAGTAGGCCGCATCATGAGCAATGAACATCCGGTGGCGACGGGCAAGTGAAACGGCTTCGGCCAATACATCCAAATCGACAGCGGCGGCCGTCGGATTGCTCGGATAATTGAGAAACATGATTTTCGCTTGGTCATAAACGGACGAGGGAAGCGCATCAAACCGAGGAATATAACCATGTTGCGCATCGAGCGGCAGCGATCGGCTCTGGCCGCGGGCAAAATGGACGGCCGTCCGGTAGACAGGATAGCCCGGATCAGGCACTAAGGCGAGCTCGCCGGGATTGAGAACGGCTTGCAGCAAATGGACGATTCCTTCTTTCGAGCCGATTAACGCCAACACCTCGGTCTCCGGATCGAGCTTGACGCCATATTCCCGTTCATAAAAACGCGCGACCGCTTCCCGATACTCCCTGCAGCCGCCATACGGCGAATACGTATAGTGTTCTGGCGCATCGAGCGCTTCTTTCAACGCTTCGATGACAAAGGAAGGGGGCGGCAAATCGGGGGCGCCGATCCCTAAATCAATGACATCGACCCCGAGCTTTAGCAGTTCTTCTTTTTTCTTCTGAAATCGGGAGAACAAATATGGCGGCATCGTCTGCACAATATCGGAAAATGTGTTCAATCCCATCCCTCCTCATGGCCCTTCGTTTCAGTTTATGCGCACGCCCATCACCCTCATGCCCGTCTCACGTTCAAGAAGCAGCCTATAATACCAATGGCTTTCTCACATCAAGACATCATCAAAATCTTTTTTCTCGAATAGCAGGCTTTTTCACGAAGCTGCTAGAAGGCCGGTGATTTACTGGAGCAACAGCTTACTGGAATCGCTTCTCAAGTAGAAAAAGCTTGTAGCATCGACCCTATTTTCACACGTTCACCCATCGATCAAGGCAAACAGCGGTTTTTCACCAGCCTTCTGGAAAAACGCGATCCAACCATCTGAAACCCGACCCTTTCGCCATAAAAAGAAGCGGCCGGCATCATCCACGGTTCGATGACGCAACTGGCCGCTGTCTATGGAAGCGAAGCGCCGGCGAAGGCGTCGCGATAGACTGCGCAGTTTTCCCCTCATGATCATTCTATGATTCAAAATTTGCACCTTATGCCATTATCATAATCCATCTGAAACGATTTGTAAATATATTTTTTGAAAATTATATATTTTAAAAATAATAAAGAACCACACCAATTTGCACAACAAACAAGAGGGGCGATGAACGTTCGCCCCCCTCCGCTGCTTCGATCAGCACTGAGCGCTTTCCAGCTCATGCTTTTTCCGTTGATCGAACTTCCATATCCTCTCCACCATGCCGAGCATCGCAGCCCGCTTCTTGTCATTGATACAGCGATGACCCTTGCCGAATAAATTGTTGCGCTTTTTCTTTCATCCCCTCCTCTTTGATTTTCCGTTGCAGTTCATGTGAAATGTTCATGGAACAAAATTTCGGCCCGCACATCGAACAAAAATGAGCCGTTTTCGCCGCCTCAGCCGGCAATGTTTCATCATGGTATTCGCGGGCCCGTTCCGGATCGAGGGATAAATTGAACTGATCGTTCCAACGAAATTCAAAGCGCGCTTTCGAGAGCGCATCGTCACGCTGCTGAGCGGCTGGATGCCCTTTTGCCAGATCAGCCGCATGGGCGGCGATTTTATAGGCCACGACCCCGGCGCGTACGTCCTCTTTATTCGGCAGCCCTAAATGCTCTTTCGGCGTTACGTAACAAAGCATCGCCGTTCCATAAGCGCCGATGATCGCGGCGCCAATCGCTGACGTAATATGGTCATACCCGGGCGCGATGTCGGTGACAAGCGGCCCTAACGTATAAAACGGCGCCCCGTGGCAAATTTCCTGTTCCTGCTCGACATTTTCGCGAATTTTATGCATTGGAATATGTCCGGGCCCTTCGATCATCACCTGCACATCATGCTTCCAGGCGATTTTCGTCAGCTCGCCGAGCGTCTTGAGTTCCGCAAACTGCGCCTCATCGTTCGCATCGGCGATGGAGCCGGGACGCAAGCCGTCGCCAAGGGAGATCGCGACATCGTATTGTTTCAAAATCTCGCAGATTTCTTCAAAATGCGTATACAAAAAGTTTTCTTCATGGTGGGCCAAACACCATTGGGCGATGATCGAGCCGCCGCGCGAGACAATTCCGGTCGTCCGGTTGGCGGTGAGCGGAATGTAATGAAGCCGCACACCGGCGTGGATCGTCATGTAGTCGACTCCTTGTTCAGCCTGCTCGATGAGCGTCTCGCGGTACACGTCCCATGTCAGCTTCTCCGGCACCCCTCCTACCTTTTCGAGCGCCTGATAAATCGGCACCGTTCCCACGGGGACCGGCGAATTGCGGATGATGTACTCGCGCGTTTCATGAATGTGTTTGCCGGTCGATAAATCCATGACCGTATCGGCGCCCCAACGCACCGCCCAAAGCAATTTTTCCACTTCGTCTTCAATCGATGAAGAAACAGCCGAGTTGCCGATATTGGCATTAATTTTCACATGGAAACGACGGCCGATGATCATCGGCTCACTCTCGGGGTGATTAATGTTCGCCGGAATGATCGCCCGTCCGGCCGCTACTTCCTGGCGAACGATTTCGGGGTCGATTCGTTCACGGATGGCGACGAACTCCATCTCTGGTGTGATGATTCCCCGTTTGGCGTAATGCATTTGTGTCACGGTTTTTCCGGGCTTTGCCCTCAATGGACGGCGCACGAACGGCAGCGGGCGGACGCCGGCGGTCGCTGATGGCTTCACTTCTTCGACATCGCCGCGCTCGACAATCCAGCGGCGGCGAAGAGGAGGCAAGCCTTTCTCCACGTCCGGTTCAAAATCGGGATCCGTATACGGGCCCGTCGTATCGTAGACGCGCACCGGTTTGTTTTCCACCATTCCTTGCGGCGTTTTCGTTGGCGACAAAGCAATTTCTCTCATCGGCACGCGCACATCCGGACGCGACCCTTCGATGTACACTTTGCGGCTTTCCGGAAACGACATAAACGAGCGGATGTTTTCCATGCGGCTTTCCTCCTTTGAAATGGTGGTTGAGACCTGCAGCCGCACCAGCAAAAGAGAGGCAAAAACGGGGGATATTTACGCAAAAACGGGTTCCGCAAAACGAACGGAACCCGATCAAGGCAAAAAGGCCAAATGAACAGCCTGTGCGTCCATCTGTTCCCGCTGCCTGCTTCCCTACGCTGGCATGACCCAGATCAGGTTCAAAGGGTCAAAGAACTTCATCGCGTTCTTTTCTCAGCCCGGCTCTCGGACTCCCCCAGCAGATAAGCGTATCACAATGATGACTGACTTTTTTTATTTTATCAGGCAATTGGCAAAGATGCAAACCATTTTATTCCAAACGTTGACTCCCACACGTCGTTTGAAAGCCCCTCTTTCTCGAAGAAAGCGTCCTTTTCCTCACTCACACAGAAAATTTCTTCAGCATTGCCCGCATCTCGTCCGCCATTTGACCGAGCGATGTCGACGAAGAGGCGATTTCCTCGACGGAAGCCATTTGTTCCTGCGTCGCTGCCGATACGTTGGCCGCACCGGACGCTGACTGTTCGACAATATTGGTCATCTGTTGGAGTGCGTCGTTCACTTGGCGGGCATGCTCCGTCATTTGCTCGATGGCGGACGATACTTGTCCAATTTGTTTGCTCACTTGGCCGACCTCCTCGCGAATATGGGCAAATGATTGGCCGCATGCCGCCGCCACGTTCAATCCTTTCGCCACTTCGGAGATCACCTGTTCGGCAGACGCAACCGCCCGCTTCGTTTCTTCTTGAATGTAACCGATCAGCTCGGAAATTTGTTGCGCTGAGCGCGCTGATTGTTCTGCGAGCTTCCGCACTTCATCCGCGACAACCGCAAACCCTTTCCCTTGCTCGCCGGCGCGCGCCGCTTCGATCGCCGCATTGAGCGCCAACAAATTCGTCTGCGACGCAATGCCGGTGATCGCTTCCGTAATCTGTCCAATCTCGTTGGAGCGCTCCCCAAGCCCTTTCACCACCTGGCCGAGCGTTTGCACATGATCGTAAATGAACTGCATTTGCTCGGACATTTGTCCGATTGACTGCTTGCCGTCCTCTGCTTTCGCCGATGTTTTCTCAGCCCGGTGCGCCACTTCTTTCGTATGGAAAGCGACGTCGCTCAATGTTTGGGAAATATCATGCACGGACGCGGCGGTGGTGCGGACAGCATCGGCCTGCTCCTCCGCACTTGCCGCAAGCGTTTCCATCGTTGTCGCAATTTGCTCTGTCGCTTTCGTCGTCTGTTCGGCGACGGCGGCAAGCTGCTGAGAATATTGCGCTACTTCTTCGGCATGATGTTGGATTTGCCCCATCACACTTTGCCAAGCGTTTGCCATATCGTTTAACGACGCCGCAATCGGCCGCAGCTGCTGCACGCGATCAAGCGGTATGCGCGCCGTCAAATCTCCGCCTGTCATCTTGCCTAAATGTTCGTTAATAACGGCAATCGGGGCAACAAACCGTCGATAGTTGAGCGTTGCCGAAACGAAGCCGAGCATCGCGCCAAACAGCACCGTAGCAACAAGCGTCCACCAAAATGCCGCCCCGCGAATGCCGTTGACCAGGCATGTGGCCATGCCGATCGCCGCTGTGCCAGGGATGACGATGAACATGGTGCGGATGATATAACTTGCTAATGACAAAACGCTCTCCTCCTTTTGCCATGATGCAAACACCTTTCTTATTTCTTTACCACATAAATAGATTCGTGAATGAACGTTCATTTTCCTTCCTAGCCCTAATCATGAATAGGGGTGGTTGCAAAGTTTTCTGATCTAACAAGGACCCGCTCAAAAACATCATGCTTTTGATCGCCTATAATCGGTGACGAAAATAAGAAAAGGCGCCCCGTTCGATTGGGGCACCACCTGTTGTTTTCCGCTTTACACCGCCGGTTTTTCCGTTGTCACATACGTTCCAGCGATAAAATCGTGAATGGAGCGTTTGTCTTCTCTCGCCGCGACCATAATCGCACTAATGATGAGACCAATGCCGAACGTGATAAAGTATACGAGTCCGCCAACGAACGAGCGCAAAAACATCGTGCCGATGCCGACTTTTCCGCCGTTGACTTTCGCAATCCGGATGCCAAGCATCCGCTTGCCGACCGTATATCCGTACCAAACAGCCGGAACGATTAACGCGTAAAGGATGTTCGCTAATGACGTAAACCAGTTCGTTTCCCAACTGCCAGTGATGAAATAGCCGATGATCGAAATCGGAATACCGACGACAATCGCATCCAACAAGTTAGCCAACAGCCGCTTCCAAAATCCAGCCGGATTTGTCACCGCCATATGCCTTCCCTCCTGTTGCCTTTTCTATATTGTATTCTCCATTAACAGTATAATTGTCTTCATTTTACCGTAAATGGCGTATAAAAGAAAATCGGTTTTTTCGACATCACATCGATTTTTTGCTTCGATGCGGTGGTCCCTGCTGCACACGCTCAAGATGATGGAATCGATCTTCTTGCAGCAATTTCTTTAGCCCAGCTTCGCCACCACAGCCGAAAAATCGTCTGGAAGCGGCCCTTTTTGCGCAAAATGGCGGCGCAGATGGTCCAAAAGCACTTGCTCGTCCAATAAAATATGCGGCGCCAGCGCATCGCGGAACGCTTCAATCTTTTGCCGGACGGAACCCGTTTCCCCTTCGATCGCCCCGTCGGAATACAACACAAGCGTCGCCCCCGGCTCGTAGCGCAACCGGCCGCTGTCGACAAAAAGGCGCGGAAGCAGCCCGATCGGCGCGCAGCCGCGGTCCAACTCCGCCACCGTTCCATCCGGTTGGAACAAAAACCCCGGCGGATGGCCGGCTGATGCATATTCAATCATCCGTTCCTTGACATCCACCAGAACATATACGGCGGTGAAATAATACGTCATCCGCCCGTTTTCATGGTACAACTGGCGCATATGGCGGTTCAACTCGCGAAACACTTCCGTCGGAACGATCCCTTTGCGGATGACGCCGTTTAAGAGCGAGCGGACCGACATGCAAATGAGCGAAGCCGCTGCCCCATGACCCATCACATCCATTAAAAAAATGCCGTACCGCTGTTTGTCGATCGGATACCAGGCGTACATATCGCCACCCAGCTCCCGCGATGGGATGTACGTTCCGGCAATCTGGATTCCTTTGGCCGACAACGGCTTGCTCAACACGCGCTTTTGCACCTCGCGGGCCAGCCGCAAGTCATCTTTCATCGCTGCGATGTATAGGTTCTCGTAAGTTGGACCGGCAAATAAAAACAAGTAAAACGCGATTTCTCCATCATGGCCGGGCACAGCCCGCACCGTCGTCTGCCTGACATAGACCGAACCGTTTTTCCGCCGCCAGCGCACCCACCCCCTCCATTCTCCACTTTCCCCAGTGCTCGCTTGAATCACCTCATAAAGCCAGGCCTCGTAATAACCCGCGTAAAGCGTATGCAACGGCTGACCGACAATCTCTACATCATGACCAGTGATTTTTGTGAACGCCGGATTGACAAACTGAACGACAAACTGGCCATCGGTGACGAGCATCGCCTGTTCCATCGCTTTGTACACTTGTTCAGCGAGCTGTCGTTCATTCTCGTTTCGCTTTGCTTCTGTCAGATCAGCGACAAACCCGCTGACGAGCCTCACTTCCCCGAATTGATCAAGCACAGGAAACGTCCGTTCAAGCACCCAACGGACAGAGCCATCCCGCTGATTGATGATGCGATACGTCTGGGCGCCCGCATCCGCTCCTGAAAGAAGCGACCATTTTCTTTCCGCCTTGGCGCGGTCATCTGGGTAAGCCACCTTTGCCCATATGTCTTGATCGTGGTAAAAGTCGTCCGGAGGTAGGCCGTACAGCTGCTCGCATGATGACGAAATGAACAAGAGCCGCCTTCGTTCCGGCGTTGCGAGCCAATACACATAGTCGCCCGGCCCAACGAACACATTCATTTTTTCCAAGCCGAGAAGCAACTCCCGCCACGCGAGGTGGTCATAACGTTGAACATGTTCCCAAAACCCATCCACCATAGAACGTCATTCTCCACTGAAATAATCCATGGCTTCCTTCTCTGTGGCAAATAGTTTGATAAACGAAGAAAATTTGACAATATGGAAAATTTCTGCAAGCGACCCTTCCACTCCGGCAATGACCAACTCTTTTTGTCGGGCTCTCGCCTCCATGACGCTGTCAGCGATGACACCGAGTCCGGCGCTGTTTATGTAGTTGACCCCCTCCATGTTGACGATCAATTGATCCGCCTGTTTGTCCAGCAGCCTTTCCAGCGCTTGACGGAACGATTCGACGTTGTTTAAGGTAATATCTTCTGCCCATGTCAGCGCGCAAATTGCCCCTTGTCTCATCCTCATCTTGCTTCCTCCAATGGTCACTCATTTTTTTGCATTTGCACATGCAAAACAAGACGTTGTTTCCCGCTCGCTTCACGTATACATCGTCGACAATATGGGTGATCAGCTGCAGCCCTCTGCCGCGCGGCCCTGTGTTGACGACATCGGTTTGGGCTACGGAGAAGCATCCTCCTCGCTGTTTGACAATGATCATAAACTGTCTCGCTTCCATTTTCCAAAATATCCTAAATGGCAGTTTTCTCGTTTTTTGACAATATTCATACGCATTCGTGCACGCTTCCTCTGTCGCGAGCCGAAGAAAAAGGCAATCACGCGGCAAAAACCCCATTCTCTTCGCCAGTTCCTCGGTAATGTCCATCGCTTTTAAAATGTCCGCCGTTTTCATGATCGCCATCGTTCGGATCATGGTCCTGGGCTTCATCGGCATTTCCCCTATCTTTGTTATGCTTATACACCGGCCAAAGCAACATGGCAGCTTTTCCACTATCGCACGTTCCAGCGCTGGGGAAAACGGATTCGAATGCTATTTTTCTCCTTTATTGTTCCATCTATCGAAAAATAGTTCTTATTTACTACAATTCATTATAATACAAAATGGGGCTCATTCCAATTTCCTACATCCAAAAAAAAAAGACATCATGGCACCCATCGTCCAATGATGTCCCCCTTAACGGCGCTGCCGGCGGTGGTTTAGTTGATACACAAGGGCAATCAACTGTGACCGATCGTTGACGCCAATTTTTTGAAAAATGTTTGTAATATGATTTTTCACGGTATGGACGCTAATGAACAGCCGTTCTGAAATTTCGCGATTGCTGCAGCCTTGAATGAGCAGCTCCAATACATCCATCTCCCGGGCCGTCAACTGCTTGGACAACATGTCGATATTGACCGTCCCATCATTCCCACCGTGAGCCTTGCCGCTGATCATCATCGCCCCAATCGCGGCCAACGCCGTCATATACACTTCCGCCTCTTTCGCTTCCCTTTCTTTCTTTATATGAACGGCGAGAACGCCATAGCGGCCATCGCTGACGAAAAACGGCACTTCCATCACCGATTTGCCCTCAACATCAAGCAGCGCCGGCACCTCGCTTTTCGCCTTCTCGCCGTGACAGCCATAGCGACGGCAGACATCATCCCGATAACGAACAGCCATTTCTACGTCCATCGCTCCTTCGCGGACAACGGCTGTTTGGCCATCGCTAGACCATACCACGCAGACGAAATCGCCGTAAGCGAGCTCCGCGGCAAATTCGGCCATCATCCGGATGATGTCTTCCTCGTTCTGCACCACACGCATGGCCCGTCCAATTTCCATCAACATCGACAGGCGCATCAAGTGGCGGTCCATTTTCATATCAACCTCTGTACATTTAGCCAGGAGCAGCCAATGTTGAACGAGGGCGGAACCGACCGAACGAAGCGCCGCCGGCAGTGAAGAGGACGCCTCGCTGCCGATCATGATCCATCCTTCCACTGCTTTCCCGTACGTCGCCGGATACGCAATCATCGCTTTCGGACGGATGCCATGGCGAACAAAAAAGGAAAAGCGTGGATCCAAAGCGGCATCTTGAACGTAAACCGAACGAAGCGGCGGCTCCGAAGACGAAAGCGGCGGAAACAACGCATCGATCATCTTGCCGCGCAGCTTTCCGGCCTTTTCCCCGCTTGCCGCCGCCACCATCCATCCTTGCGGACATTTGGCGATATACAACGCCATATCGACGCGTTCATCGAACGCCCGCAACTCAAAAAGCAGCTTGTCCACGTCCGCTAGGGCGGAGCTGTCCGCAACCACTGCTTCGAGCCGTTTTCCGTATTCACAGCATTGTTGCTTGCGGCGCTCGCCGCTGATTAATTCCCCGCATATGACCGCCATCTTTTCTATATCTTTTAACTTCGCTTCGACCGCCCGCGCCGGCAACGCCGCCACCTGTTCGATCGCTGACATCCATTCTCCAGTGTCCATCAGCGGTTGTTCGCAAATGAGCCATTTCGTTTCTTCCTCGATAAACACGCCTGCCCAAATCCAATATTCCGCCTTCTCATCGACAAACACGGGAGCGACGATGCTCTTCATGCCAAAACGCCCGACCGGCACGACCGATGGACGCTGCCATCCGTCCATGACAAGCTCCTGCGGGCAGAAAAACGATGGCGCTTCCCTTTTAGCGGCAAACAAAACGAACTCCGCCAACTCGGTCATATTCGATACTTTCGTCACGGGAGCGCCGTGATCATCGACGATCAGCATGCTCAACTCCGTCAATGCCGCGTATGCATCTTGAATATATTGCAACGATTCACGGATCACCACGCCTTCAACTCTCCTACAATACATTTTTATCCTTATCTATTATGGACAAACCATTTGCAAGAAATCAAGCATGAGCCCCCTCACAACAAAAATAAACCGGCGTGGGAGCCCTACGGACGACCCACGCCGGAACAAATCTTTTGAAACGGACAGAGGGCGACAAGCGCAGACCATTCGGAGAAAAGGCGTCACCAGTCAATGCGCAATTCAAGGGTGGCGAGGCAATCAGCCAGCTGCCGCTTAATCTCCGCCAATGCAGCCTCCGTCTTGGCTTCTGCACGCAACACAAGAATCGGCTGGGTGTTCGACGGCCGCACCAACCCCCAGCCGTCTGGGAACTGAATGCGGGCGCCATCCACATCGACAACAGGGAAACGGCCGGCAAATTTCTCTTTTACTCTGGCAATGGCAGCCGCTTTTTTCTCTTCCGGGCAAGCAACTCGCGTCTCCGGCGTCGCCGCGTACCGCGGCACATCGGCAAACCACTCGGACAGCGGGCGCTCATCGTGCGACAGTAATCGAAGCAGGCGCCCAGCGGCGTACAGCGCATCGTCATAGCCGTAAAACTCATCATTGAAGAACAAATGACCAGACATTTCACCGGCAAACGGGATCTCCGGACGACGGCGCAACGTCGCTTTGACGTGCGAATGGCCGGTGCGATGGAAGAACGGTTTCCCGCCGAGCCGCTCAATTTCCTCAACAAGCGCTTGCGAACATTTCACTTCAACGGGCGCGTCGGCTCCCGGATGACGCTTAAGAATCTCGCGCCAGAACAGCACCATCAGTTGGTCGCCCCAACGGATCGCACCCGTTTCATCCACAACCCCGATCCGGTCGCCGTCGCCGTCAAACGCGATGCCAAGATCAGCCTGCTCCTTGCGCACCATCTCAATCAAGTCCGTTAAGTTCTCCGGCACGACCGGGTCCGGATGATGGTTCGGAAACGTCGGATCGGATTCACAGTAAAGCGGGACGACATCGCACCCCCATTCTTTGAGCACTTGTGGCGCAATGATCGATGGGGTGCCGTTGCCGCAGTCGACGACGACCTTCAGCTTGCGCGGACCGAGCTTAATTTTCTCCTTCAACATCTTGATATAGGCCGGAGCAAGGTCAAGCGTTTCCTCGCGCCCGCGCGCTGTTTCAGGACGCGGCTGTTCCTGGCTGAGCCGCTCCATCGCCCGCCGCAGCGCTTGGATGCGCTCGCCATAAATTGTCGTTTTTCCCATGGCAATTTTAAATCCGTTCTCATCCCCTGGGTTATGGCTGGCGGTGATGATCATGCCGCATGGAATATTCGTGTAGAATAAGCTGTAGTAAAACATCGGCGTCGTCGAAAGCCCAATATCGACGACATCGCAGCCGCCATCGAGCAGCCCATCTTTGAGCGCCCGATGCAAGCCAGGCGATGACAGACGATTGTCATGACCGACAACCGCCCTCTTCTCGCCTTCCTTTTGCATCATGTCGGCAAAGGCCCGTCCGAGCCAATACGCGAACGACTCATCGAGCTCCTCACCGGCTCGTCCGCGGATGTCGTATTCTTTAAACACGTGTGCCGGCCATGCGAACGGTTTCGTTGTTGACGTATTCATCGACAACCACCTCCACCGAAATCGATTGAGCGATTGCTGCTGTTAACAAGTACGACAATGTTGACTCCGCCCCCCGATTCGGGTTCGGGCCGTTCGGGCCAAGCCCGTCGCAGCAACTGCCGTCGCTTGGGTCCGCAAGCGGCGCGTTGCCGTCGTTTTGTCCGTAAAACCAAGCGAGGCAGCGGCGGACGACGCCGCGATAACGCTCGTCGTCCGTTGCCCAATACGCTTCGCGCGCCGCCAAAGCGAGCTTCATCACATCAAGCGGCTGTTGATCCCAATCAGCGCGGTAGCGGCGGCTGCACCAGCCGCGGTTGCCGACCGGACGGATGACACCTCCCGGTCCGCTCATTTTTTCAATAAGGAAAGCAAGGCTTTTTTCCGCCACTTCCTTCACCTCATCCCGCGGCGCGCGCCGATATGCCGTCCAAAGCGACCACGGCAACACCCCGTTGGCGTATGTCAGCTCCGGTTCGTACCAGCGCCAGCTGCCATCCGCGTGCGTTTCGTAGGCCTCAAGCAGCTGACGCTCAAACCGCCCCGCCAACGCGGCCAACTCCTTCTTGTCAACGCCGGGCACCCCCTCCTCTTTAAGCGACCCGCTGCACGCCGCCAGCCCCCAAGCGATGCCGCGCAGCGAGCGAAGCTCCCATGCCGCCGGCAGCGCCCGCCTCAACATGTCCGCAGCCGCCTCGCGCCGCGCCGCGTCATCCAATTGCCTATACGCGATCGCCGCCGCCCAAAACGACCGCCCGAAGCAGTCGTCTGAGGGCGTCTCTTCCTCTTTCGTCCGATCGAAGAAAAAGTTGTTATGGAACGTCCCGTCATCGTTTTGCGCCCAAAGCAAAAAGGCCAAATATCGGTCAAGCAGGCGATACAGCCGCTCCTTCGTTTCTTGATCGTCGAGCAACGCCAGCCACTCGAGGCACGCCCATATGGCGCGGGCGTTGTCATCGGTCGAATACCCTTCGCGCCGCCGCGGAATGCGGCCGAGGCTATGCTCAAGCAACCCGGTGTCGTCAGTCATGCGCTCGAGATGGTCGAACTTAATGACTGACGGTGCCAATGGTCTTCACCTCCCCACGTTTCGCGGCGCACATGCGCGCAAACAAGGCGACATGCTGTTCGCCGACGCGCGGCCAATGCGTGTTTGCCCCGATTTGGCGCACCTTTTCCTCCCATCGCTTCAGCGCCGCCTCGTCGGCCAACAGCTGCCCGAGCCGCTCTTCCCAGGCGGTCGTATCGCCATACGGCAACAACAGCTCTTCACAACCTTGCAACAAATCGCGCGCATGCTCATACGGCGTCGAAACGACCGGACGGCCGACGCCGACCGCATAGGCAAGCGTGCCGCTTGTAATTTGCTGCATGCCCGGGTACGGGGTGACGTACAAGTCGCATGCCGTCAAATAATCAATCAGCTCTTCCTCGCTGAAATACCGGTCCTCCATGCGAACATGGCCATCGAGCCCGAGCCGATGAATCAACGCTTTCAGCTCATCGCGATACGCCTCCCCTTCCCGCTTTTTCACTTCTGGGTGCGTCTGTCCGGCAATGACATACAGCGCTTCCGGCACCTTGCGCACGACGCCCGGCAATGCGGCCAAGACCGATTCAATCCCTTTGCCGCGGCTTAGAAGCCCGAACGTCAACATCACTTTGCGGCCGCTGAATCCGAGGCGGCGGCGAAGCGAATCGCGATTTTCGCTGCTTGGGCCTGGAGCACCGTGCGGAATGTAGACAATTTTTTCTTCCGGCAAGCCAAACGCTTTGACCAAATACGGGATCGCCTGCCGGTTCATGACGATGATGGCGTCGCTTGCCGCAGCGATTTTTTCTTGAATCGGGCGGTACGGCAGCGGCGGTTCGGCAAACACCGTATGGAACGTCGTCACGAGCGGCTTTTCGAGCGCCGCGATGAAATCGAGAATGTATTCGCCCGCCTCGCCGCCGAAAATGCCAAATTCATGCTGCAGGACGACAACATCGATGTCGCTCTCATTCACCCGTTTCGCCATTTCTGCATACGCCGTGCGGTTTTGCGCCGGGAGCGGCCAATACGCCGGGTTGTGGCGATAGGCGTCATCGCCGTCGCTTTCGTTGTACAACACGATGACGCGGTCGCCATCGGACGGTCCGCGGACGCCGTCAATACTTTGCCGCAAATGTTCCGTAAACGTCGCCAGCCCGCACCGCCGCGGCGGATACGTGCTGACGTACGCGATTCGAATCATGCTTGCACCGCCTCCTTAAACTGGTTGATGATTGAATCCTCGAACACTTCTCCCGCCGTCGTCACCGTCCGGTAGCCGAAAATGCTGTTTTGCAACCGGCTGCGGTCGCGGATGACAGAGCGGTCCCAAACGATGGTTTGCGCGCAATGGACGCGGGCGCCGATTTGGCAGTGGTCACCGATGACCGCATTCGGGCCAATGACGGCCTGCGGACCGATTTTCACATGGTCGCCGATGAGCACAGGCGGCACAAACAAGACGCCAGACCCAATCTCCACGTTTTCACCGACAAACACGCCCGGTTGAATTTCACGTCTTTTGAGCGGAATCGGAAACTCCCGACGCAACGCATCCCAATGCACCTGGCGGTATCGTGCCGGCGTCCCCATATCACGCCAATATCCGTTGCTGACGATGCCATATACACCGACATTCTTCTCGATCAGCAGCGGGAATGTTTCGCGTTCAATCGACACTTCCCGCTCAGCCGGAATATAGCGCATCACGTCCGGCTCGAAAATATACATGCCGGCGTTGATCCGGTTCGATGGCGCTTCTTCCCGGCGCGGCTTTTCGACAAAGCGCAAAATTCTCCCGCTGTCGTCTTGTTCGACCACCCCATAGGAAGAAGGATCGTCTACTTCCGTTAAAACAATGGTCGCCAAACCGCCATGTTGACGATGGAAATCAAGCAGCGGGATCAATTGCGGCAAATGCACGATGTCGGCGTTAAACACGAGAAACCGTTCATCAAGCCAGCGCTCGGCGTTTTTGATCGCCCCAGCCGTTCCGAGCGGGAACGGTTCGAGCGCGTATGTAATCTTGACGTTCCAGCGCTTCCCATCTTCGAAATAGCGACGGATCACTTCTGAACAATGATGTGCGGCGATGACAAATTCGTTGACTCCTTGGTCGCGAAGATGAATGATGAGGTGCTCAAGCCATGGCCGATTCGCAATCGGGGCCATCGGTTTGGGGATGTTTTCGGTCAATGGACGAAGACGTGTGCCTAATCCTCCTGCCAGCAACAATGCTTTCATTTCGTCATCCCTCCATACGATTTTTTTCACAAAACTAGACACGATTCTTGATGGATGAACGAGAAAATGAAAGTGATTCATAGATTGCTAGCACTCGGCTGCGATGGTTGCTAATAATAATATACATAATATTCCTTCTGTTGCGCAAGCGAAATGATTGTCGGATGGTGTCGATGAGGAATGATTGATGCTTGCAAATTTCAAAACTTTCATTTTCTCGTTCTTCTTTTTCTTTGCGGTATAATGAACATCGTTAATGCTATATATATATGTGAGGGAGGAGGAGAATACGCCATGATTTCTTCATTTTTCCGTTACCGTGTCGGCATCGCCGGTGCCGGCGCATTCGCTGAATTTCTCGCCGGCGCGCTCGCCCCGCTTCCTTCCTTCCATCTCGCCGCTGTCGCCGGGCGGACGGACGAAAAACGCCAGCGCGTCATCGACGCCTATCGCCGCCGTCAGCCGCAGGCGGGCGACGTGCGCGAATACCGCGAAGCTGAAGAATTGATCGTTGACCCGCACGTTGACATCGTCATTCTCACCACCCCGCCGCATTTGCACGCCCCGCTTGCCGAGCGGGCGCTTGAGGAAGGAAAACATGTGCTCCTTGAAAAGCCAGGCGGCCTCACCGCCGAGGCGCTGCGGGCGAACATCCAGCTCGCCGCCCGCCAAAACCGGGCGTTGGCGGTCAATCTCGTCTTGCGCTACCATCCGCTCGCAGAAGCCGTCAAGCAACTCATCCACCGCGCGCTTCTTGGCCCAGTGGACTACGCAAGCCTTCACAACGCGGCTCACCGCGTCGCCAAAGGCCATTGGTTTTGGGACGAGCGGCGAAGCGGCGGCATCCTGATCGAGCACGGCGTCCACTTTTTTGAAGTCGGTCGCGATTGGTTTGGCGAAGCGGTTTCCGCGCACGGATTCGCGTTAAGGGAAACAGACGGCACACGGCCGCGCGTCGGCGCTACGGTGATTCATGAAGGCAACGGACGGCGCATCCCCGTCCATTATTACCACGGCTTTACGATGGACCCTGCCGCTTCGGAATCGACACACTGGGACATTCATACGAAACGCGGGCGCATCGTGCTTGAAGGCTGGATTCCGACGCAGCTGTCCGTCTCCGGCCTCGTCACTGACGAGGAGGCAGCCTGCATTGACGCCTGGCTTGACGCCATCCCGACAAAGCCGTCGGCTGACGCTATCGAACAACTGCAGCAAGCGGCCGACCGGCTGTTGCCGCCCACGGAACCTTCAGCCGCTCCGCGCCGCCCATACGAGCGCACCGTGGTGCTCTCGGACCGCCACGGGTGGTACGAAGCGATCGCTCAAACGCGCTTTCTTGATTTTTGCCGTTTGATCGAGAACCCGAGCTGGCGCGTCCTCGTCACCGCCGAAGACACCGCCGCCGACCTCGCTTTGGCGGAAGCGTGTACCGTGACGGATAAAGCAGTCGACCCACTTGACATCCGCTAACTGCTGACACCAAAAGAGCCTGGTGCGGCCACATGGCAAACGGCCGCAACCAGGCTTTCTTCACCTCAATCGTCGATAGATCTCGGTCTCATCAGAACGTCCAAAACACCCTTCTGCGCTTCCCCCTCAACCAACAACGCCTCAACAGTCGGAATATCCGCCGGCGCCCACTCAAGCGAGCGCAATGCTTGAAGCGGCACCCACCGAAGCTCAGCATGCTCCCGCGCCCGCGGCTCCCCATCGACTAAGCGGGCTTCATACGTCCGCAAATGCACGATGGCGTGTTCATACTCATGGAACACATCAGCCAACAACTCACCGACCGAAATGGTGCAGCCAAGCTCCTCGCGAATTTCCCGAACTAAAGCGTCTTCGGGCCGCTCCCCCTCTTCCACTTTGCCGCCCGGAAACTCCCACACGTTGGGCAGCGACATGTTCGGCGCGCGCAACGCACATAACACATCCCTCTGTTCATTGAAGATGGCTGCCCCGACAACATGAATGACCCGTTTCATTCATGACCCGCCCTTCTCATCCATATACGCCATTTTAGCAAAAACCGTCTCGCTTTCCAAAACAGTGGAACCCCTTTAGTCGTTATGTTAACTTTAAAGAAGAGCAGAACCTTTTCACCAGGTGCTCCGTATTCTCAACTGAAATCGCTGACAAGGGGGAGAACGTGTTGTTCAAAAAACTGTTAAGTTCGATCGGCATCGGTGCCGCCACTGTTGATACGAAGCTCGCCAAAGCGCAATATGTCCAAGGCGAAACCGTCGAAGGGGTTGTCGACATTCGCGGCGGCAGCGTCGAACAGCACATTGATGAAATTTATTTGGCATTAGTCACAACGTACATCCGCGAAATCGATGATAAGAAATTTGAAGAAAAAGCCGTGCTGGCGCGCTACAAAGTGAGCGGCCCGCTGACGATCGCGCCGAACGAAACGAAAACGATCCCGTTTCAATTCGCCTTGCCGTACGACGTACCGGTCACGCTCGGTTCTTCGCGGGTATGGCTGCAAACCGGCCTTGACATTAAAATGGCGCTCGACCCGCAAGACCGCGACTATCTCACCATCGAGCCGCACCCGCTTGTCGCCGCGTTTCTCGAGGCGGCCCGCCAATTAGGTTTCCGCCTTCGCCATGTGCAATGCGAACAAGCGCCGCGCTATTGGCAACGGCGGCTGCCGTTTGTCCAAGAGTTTGAATTCAAGCCGGCAAGCGGACCGTTTAAAGGCCGACTTGACGAACTGGAGGCCATTTTCTTTGTCTCCGAGCATGGGGTTGAAGCCATTTTAGAGATTGACCGCAAAGCGCGCGGGTTTGCTGGATTGCTTTCCGAGGCGCTTGATATGGACGAAACGCTTGTCCGGTTCACCTATGGGCCGAGCGATGTCGCTTCATTGGCGCAACGGTTGGCGAATGCAATTAGCCGGTATAGCTGAGCTAAAAGGGGCAAAAAACGAAGGGGCCACTCGGCCCTTTTGTACTATGTGCTATACGGATGCAGTGAAAAGCTTGTCTATCTTCCCTGCAGTCGACCCAACTGTTCTGCAAAAACCACATTACTACAATTTCAAATTGCACCACACACTCCTTTTGTTTTATTTGATTCATACGGCTAGGATTCAGTGAGCTTTTTGCTTTGCAACCGATGTCAGCCCCATCGCGGCTGGCTTCTTTTTCGACCTTGCCATAAGCGCAAAAGGCAATGCAACGTTTGGATAATTCAAACTATTCTAATATAACAATCTATTCGTTAATCACTAATATTCATGCTAAAATAGTGTTTGTTCACCACTGGAAAACACTTGTGCATGTACGGTGAATTTCATTCTTGATCATCCATGAGTGTCAGGAGGAACGTTATGAAGCAACTCATTGTAAGGTGGAATCAGCTTAGCCTTGTCAGACGTATCCTTGTCGGTATCATCATCGGGATTGTCCTCGCCATGGCCGTCCCGGAATCAACAAAATGGGTGTCCATTTTTGGTTCCTTGTTTGTCAGCGCTCTAAAGGCCGTCGCACCCGTATTGGTGTTCTTTCTCGTGGTCTCCGCCATTTCCCGCCATCAAAGCGGCCAAAAAACAAATATCCAACACATTCTTGTCCTATACGGGGCCAGCACGTTCTTAGCCGGTCTTACCGCCGTCGTGGCCAGCTTCATCTTTCCGGTTCATTTATCTTTAGCTGAAGGGATGAAAGATATCTCTCCCCCTAGCGGCATAACAGAGGTACTTCAGTCATTGTTGCTTAATATTGTTGATAACCCTATTCATGCACTGATCAATGCGAATTATATCGGTATCCTGACTTGGGCGGTGCTGCTTGGCATCGCATTAAGACCTGCGCCGGAGACGGTCAAAAACGTCATCGCCAGTTTTTCTGACGCCATTTCAAACATTGTCACATGGGTCATCAATTTGGCACCCATCGGAATCATGGGGCTTGTTTTTGACGCGATGGTCACCAACGGGCTTTCCGCTTTCATCGAATACGGAAAGTTATTGGCCGTTCTTCTTGGGACGATGTTTTTCGTGGCATTCGTCATGAATCCGCTGATTGTCTTTGTGAACATTCGCCAAAATCCGTACCCGCTCGTGTGGAGATGCATTCGGGAAAGCGGAATAACCGCCTTCTTTACGCGCAGCTCGGCCGCAAACATTCCGGTGAATATGAATTTGGCTGAAAAACTCGGATTAAACAAAGATACGTATTCGGTCTCGATCCCTCTCGGTGCAACGATTAATATGGCTGGCGCCGCCGTTACGATTTCCGTGTTGACGCTTGCTGCGGTTCACACATTGGGGATTGAAGTCGATCTAGGTACAGCGCTGATTCTTAGCATTCTTTCCACCATCGCCGCTGCAGGGGCATCCGGCGTCGCGGGCGGCTCGCTTCTCCTTATCCCGTTGGCATGCAGTTTGTTTGGCATCCCAAATGATATTGCCATGCAAGTAGTAGGGGTTGGTTTTATCATTGGCGTGTTGCAAGATTCATGTGAAACGGCCCTGAACTCCTCTTCCGATGTTCTTTTCACCGCAACAGCGGAATATGCGAAGAGACGCAAAGAAAAAACCGCCGTCATCATCGAAGCTGAATTTCATGCAAAACGAGCGGGTGGCAACTGAAACCCTTCTTGTATAAAGCCCGTTTCCCTCTCACTTGGGGGAACGGGCTTTTCCTGATTTATGATGATTTGACAAGCAACGCACAGCACTCGACATGCGCCGTATGCGGAAACATGTCCACCGGTTGGACAGTTTTCAACACATAGCCGAACGGGGCTAGCTCCGCAATATCAGCCACAAACGTCTCCGGATTGCAGGAGACATACACCACCCGCTTTGGTTGCGCCCGGCCGATTTTGCGCATCACTTTTCCGCCTGCGCCAGAACGTGGAGGATCCAAAAGCAGCAGCTCCGGCCGCCCGAATTGCTCCAACACGTCATCAATCCCGCGCCGCGCATCCCGCGCCAAAAAGTACGTATTGTCAACGCCGTTGTCTTTCGCGTTTCGTTTCGCCGACTCGATCGACGTTTCCACAATTTCAATGCCCGCCAACGCCTTCACCCGCTTGGCGAATGGCAAGGAAAACGTGCCTACTCCGCAGAAGAGGTCAATCATTTTTTCGTGAGGCTGCGGTTTCCCCATTTCCAACGCCAGTTCGACTAGTTTGGCTGCCTGCACGGGGTTCGTTTGGAAAAACGTATCGAACCAAAGACGGTAGCGGAACCCGCACAATTCATCGTAAATGAAATCCCGTCCGGCCAGCACGTGCGTTCGTTCCGCCTGGGTGCGGTCGGCCCACGCCCGATTCTCCAGCCAAAGCAAACTTTTTACGTCCGGGATCGCCTTCGTGATCCGCTCCGTCAAATCAGCCGCCGCTTCTTTCAACTCCCCTTCCGGCGCCTCGGTCGCAAAGAGCGCCACCATCACCTCTCCTGTCGCAAACGACTCGCGCACCATGACGTGGCGAAGCAGGCCTTCATGGGTGTCTTTGTGATACCCAGGCAGCTGATGGTCGCGCGCCCAACGCGCCACTTCCATAGCGGCTTTGACGATCTTCTCGCCGGCGATGAGACATGTCTCCAACGAAATCACTTGCCGGAAATTCCCTTGCTCGTGCAGGCCAAGCAAGCCCTCAGGGGAAAACGTAAACTCCATTTTATTGCGGTAATGCCATGGATGCTCCATCCCGATCGTCTCGCGGACAACGCCAGGGTCAAATCCGTGCTCTTTCAAGAGAGTCTTGACATGCTCCGTTTTATGGCGCAGCTGTCCCTCATAGCGCCAGTGCTGCCAGACACAGCCGCCGCAGCGGTCAAAGTGCGGACACGGCGGATCGAGCCGCTCTGGATGCCGCTCGATCACTTCTTCCACTCGGGCATGGGCCCTCCGGCGTTTCGGCCAATCGATCAAAACCCGCACCTTTTCACCAGGAAGCGTGGACGGAACAGTGAGTTTGAGCTTTTTTCTCCTCCCTTCTTCTTCCTGCCAAACGACCGCTTGTCCCGCTCCTTTTTTATCCAACTGATGAATGTCCGTAATGAACGATTGTTTTCCGTTGTCTGTCAATGGCTTTCCTCCTTCCGAGATGAACGATGTTGTCACCCTTTATGTATTGTACACGATCAGTGGACGAATCCAAAGAAACTTCGCGCAGGGGAAAAGATTGGGAATGAAAAGCATTGGAAGACGGAAAAACGGAATTCACGAGAACATCCGCCGGAAGCCCACTGCTTTAGCTGTGGGAGGAAGGCGGGGTTTATATTTTCAGTATATATTGAATTTTTCGTTCAGTATAAGTACACTGGATTTAGAAAGGTAGGTGAATCAAGAATGCTCTGCACTCTCAAGAATGAACCTCCCCCACTTACGCCTGTAGGCGTTGAAGTGGAGGTTTCTTGCCTTTTTCTTTCCGGGTGTTTCACGATACACCGGGTTTCCCGTGTATCTCGTGACCAAGCACGGAAACACAACGGAAAGAAATAGCAAGCAACATCACGCCAAAGCGTGAAGGGTGGGAACTCACCATCTACTACTTCTCGCTTACGCGATCCGTAGATACTTGTGGTTTATGATTTTCATCGGTCGGAATTCTCCATATAAGTGTTTTGTAAGAATATTGCATGCCGAATGGACATCCCGATGCTGAGAATAACCACAAGCACAAATAAAATTTCTAGAAGAAGGTTTTTTCTTCTTCCCGCAAACAGGGCATGTTTGCGTGGTATAGGATTCATCCACTTTTTCAAAAGTGATGCCTTTGGCTTCTAGTTTGTATTTCAAATAGTCGTAGAGTTTGCCAAAACACCAGTTCGATAATTTTTGGTTCACCAATTTGGATCGTTTTTTCTTTTTGTTGCGCTGGACGCCTTCGACATTGCCTATGATGAAATGTTTGACGTTTTGTTCCAAACACCAATCAACCAATTGTTTGGTCGTTTTATGCAAACAGTCTTTTAATTGCGCTTCGCTTTTCGATAAAATATATTGTTTTGCTTTATTGTATTTTTTCCATTGGCGAGATCCTTTTTTACAGCGAGACATGAGTTTTTGCAGTTCTGCTAATTTTTTGTTTCTTAACCGGTGAATGGAACGCATTTTTCTTCCGGTGATGATGATGCTGCTTCCATTTTCACTGACGGCGGCAATGGTGTGAATTTCACCGGGATCCCCAGCAGCGATAGTTCCTTCTTCTTTAGGAGTTGGTTGCACACCGTCTTCATAACTGAGGCAAAGCATGAGTTTCCAATGTTTCGCATCAAAAATGAGTTCGATTTCTTTGACAATGCCATTTGGAATTTGTTCTTTATCGATTTTGACTACAATAGGAGGTTGGTTTTTTCTTTTCCAACGACCCATTTTCAGTTCAATGGTCCCATTTGAGTGAATAACAAACCCATTATTTGCCCATTTCGTGTTGAAATATTTTTTCTTTTTATACGGATATTTATTGTCGAGCCCTTTTTGTTTGGCTTTTTTGGCGCTGTCTCTGGCGTGCAAATATTTATGGCATACCGCTTGAATGCTTTGGCTGTGAATCGGGTATTTGCCCTTCGTTTGTTTTTGAAGTTCGGTTTGGTTGATCCATTTTCCATTGTTCTTTCGTGCATAGTTTTTGGCAATGACTAAACAGTCATTCCAAATTTGAGCCGATATTCGGTTGCATTCGAATAATCGATCGATATCTTTTTTTGATGCTTGAAAAGGGATTTTGACCGTTCGATACATCCTTTCACCTCCTTATTTATAACTGTAGATGAGCAAATTCACTAACATAAATTGACAACCAAACA
>NZ_SDKL01000004.1:0-36488 GCF_004123125.1 Geobacillus sp. PK12 | reverse complement strand
AAAAAATCCTTTGTTTTGACCTTGTTAGGGTGCGAAATGTGAGGAATAAAGTAGCCAGTAGGCTGCTTTTTTTTATGGCACCTACTATACAAACGGGCCGGTCCGCGCTATCATTACTTGAGGGATATCTTTTTCGAAAGGAGTGGCGTTTTCGTATATGAGTAGTTCAAGCCCGAACGAACCGGAACCGGAATATAGCGGGGAACGCGGCCTGTTCCTTTTCTTGCCGGCTGCTCATCATACGAAAACGGGCTCCGGACGGAAAGGAAGAGGCGCCGCCTTCCTCGCGTGAAAAGGAGGAAGGATGCCAGATGATGAAAATGTATTTGTCCGATGCCAGCGGCAAAATGCGCGAAATCGATCATATTGAAAATGGCTGCTGGATCAATCTCGTTGCCCCGACGGAAGACGAAATTCGCTACATCGCCCACCATTTGGACATTCCGATCGATTCGATCAAAGACGCGTTGGATGACGAGGAGCGGTCGCGCGTCGAAAAGGAAGACAACCATGTGCTCATTATCGTCGACATTCCGATTGTCGCCCATGATGAAGTGGACGGCCCGATTTACGAGACGATTCCGATCGGCATGATCATTACGAACACGTGTTTTATTACGGTTTGCTTGCAGGAGAATCCGATTTTCGAAGAATTCTCCAAAAACAAAATCAAAAACTTTTACACGTTTATGAAGACGCGGTTTGCGTTGCAAATGCTGTACATGATTTCAACGTATTATTTGCGCTACTTGAAGCAAATCAATCGGCGGACGAGCGAAATCGAAAAAGAATTGCACCAATCGATGAAAAACAAGGAGCTGTTTTCGCTTCTCAGCATGGAAAAAAGCTTAGTGTATTTCATGACGTCGCTGAAGGCGAACAACATCGTCATGGAGCGGCTCATGCGCCTCAATTATTTGCGCATGTACGAAGATGACCAGGATTTGCTGCAGGACGTCATTATTGAAAACAAGCAGGCGATTGAAATGGCCGAAGTATACAGCAGCATTTTAAGCGGCATGATGGACGCGTTTGCTTCGGTCATCTCAAACAACTTAAACATTGTGATGAAGTTTTTGACGGCCATTACGATCGTCATTTCGCTGCCGACGATGGTGGCGAGTTTCTACGGCATGAACGTACCGATTCCGTACCAACACTCTCCGTACGCCTTTTTGATCGCGATGGCGCTCGCCGGTTCACTGTCAGCGGCGACGGCGTACATCTTTTGGAAAAAGCGATACTTTTGACGGCCAGGCGCGTTTTGGATGGCCATGCGAACGGTTGCCCTGTCATTGGGGCAGCCGCTTTTGCTTTCGGACGGCCACACCGCCGGAGAGGATGAATTTCATCGCCTCTTCCGGCGAGATGTCGACGACTTCCACTTGCTTTTTCGGGACGAGCAGGGTGAGCCCGGCGACTTGAAACGCCTGCGGGATATAGACGGCGACGTAGTCGGCGAGAGGATCGTGCCAAGCGCCGACATCATCCATTGTCATGAAGCCGAGGCATTTCCAGCCGCTTTCTGGCATTGTAACGAGCACAACTTGCGAAAACGATCGTTTTTCCCCGACGAAGGAAGCGATTGTATCTTTGGCGACGGAATAAACCGTTTTCATCAAGGGAATGCTTTCAAGCAACCGGTCGATCAGTCGAATGAGGCGGCCGCTTACGTATTGCGTCGATAGCCAACCGCAGACGGTAATCAGCGCGACAGTCGCCAATAGGCCTAGGCCGGGAATGTAGCGGCCATCCAAATACGGACGGACGTATTGGCCAAGCAGCCCATCCAAAACGGTGAACACTTTGTAGCACACATAGACGGCGAGTAAAATTGGCACGATCGTCAGCATGCCGTTTAGAAAATGTTTCACGAAAAAACGCATCCCTTTCCCTCCCCGCTATTCATTCTCTACCACCATACCAATTTTTTTGGCTTTATACAACTCTCTATTATATCGAACGTTTTTCGTTATATTCGGCAAGAAAGTTCGTGTTTTTCTTGACGAACTGCCAAATGTTCCGTATACTTTCGAATGGAACATGGGAAATGGGGGATGGATCATGAACAATCATTACGATGTGATCGTGGTCGGCGCCGGGCCGGCCGGCATTTTCACTTGCTACGAACTGACGCTCAAACTCCCTGGAGCGAACGTGCTCTTAATCGATAAAGGGCACGATATCTATATAAGTTGTAATAAAGATTTTCCGATTGCTCGATTCTTGTTTTCCTTCATACAAGTCAGTTTGGTAGAATGCGGCGGGCGCTCTACTGGATGTAAAACAAAGTTTCAACTTATATATAAACGCAATTGTCCGATTTTGCAAAAAAAAAAATTGAAAAGTGTCCGCCGCCGGCCGGCAAAAAAGACTATGCCGGCTGCGTGCCGGCCTGTTCGATCACGAATGGATTCGGCGGAGCGGGGGCGTATTCGGACGGCAAATTGACGCATTAGGTGAGGAACCGAGGGCAGGCCCCTTCAAACGGGGGCCTGTTTTTTTGCTGTCTGCCTGGGGACGGATTAAAAAGTAAACTGAAATGAAAATATAGTTGACAAATATGCGGCTGGTCCGTTACGATAAATGTAATGATATGGAAAGGGGAGAGGAGAGATGGCAAACTGGCTGGTGTTGGCCGAGCAAGTGTTGGGAGGCCACGAGCTGACCGATGAGGAAGCATTGGCGATATTGGATTGTCCGGATGAGGAGTTGCTCCTTTTGCTGCAAGGGGCGTACCGGATTCGCTCCGCCTATTATGGAAACAAAGTGAAGCTGAACATGATCATCAACGCCAAATCCGGCCTCTGTCCGGAAAACTGCGGCTACTGTTCGCAGTCCGCCGTATCGACGGCGCCGGTGAAAACGTATAAAATGGTCGACAAAGAGACGTTGTTGCGCGGCGCGGAAGAAGCACACCGTTTGCGCATTGGGACGTACTGCATCGTCGCCAGCGGCCGGGGGCCGAGCGATAAAGAGATCGACACCGTTGTGTCCGCGGTCAAGGAAATTAAAGAGCGGTTCGGGCTGAAAGTGTGCGCCTGCCTTGGGATCTTAAAGCCGGAGCAGGCGGCCCGGCTGAAAGAGGCGGGAGTCGATCGCTACAATCATAACATCAACACATCGAAGCAGCACCATCCGAACATTACGACGTCCCATACATACGACGATCGGGTGCGGACGGTGGAAACGGTGAAAGAAGCTGGTCTTTCGCCTTGTTCCGGCGTCATCATCGGCATGAAAGAAACGAAGCGGGATGTCGTCGATATGGCGCGCAGTTTGCGGGCGCTTGACGCCGATTCCATTCCAGTCAACTTTTTGCATGCGATCGACGGCACGCCGCTGGCTGGCACGAACGAATTAAACCCGCGTTACTGTTTGAAGGTGCTGGCCCTTTTTCGCTATATGAATCCAACCAAAGAAATCCGCATCGCCGGCGGGCGAGAAGTGAATTTGCGCTCACTTCAGCCGCTTGGCCTGTATGCCGCCAACTCGATTTTTGTCGGCGACTATTTGACGACCGCCGGGCAAGAAAAGTCAGCCGATTATCAAATGCTTGAGGATCTTGGGTTTGAAATCGAATTTGCCCCGGCTCCGCAAGCCGGAGTCGTATCATGAACGATGCCGCCGGAAGATGGCGGCTTTTTGTATGTGCGCTCACCGAGGACAAGACCTAGCGAAGCGGGAGGCATGGGAGGCGCCATGCGGTTTCAGATGGGACGCCACGATGGCGCATCGCAAGCCTTGGCGAGAAGCGGAGCGCATGATAAGACGGTGGACTTGGCCTGCCTATGCTCTGACGAGAAAAGCGGATTGAACCCCTATTGCGCCGTTTGACGCGCTTTTTTGGCATGAAAAGCCAACCCGACGCGTACGATGGGAATACAAGCGGCGAAAAAAGGCTTCACAAACAGCCAAAAGCTCATTATAATAGCAACAAAAGGAAAGGAAGAGGATGGGGGACATGGCAAAGTCATTCTACCGTTACTTGCTGCGCTTCCGCCATGGACACCAGGAAGATCCGGTCGTCCGGTTTGCGAACGGAGCGTATGAAGACCACAGCTTTCCAAAAGGGTCGACGGACTATGAAGAACTGAGCGGCTATTTGGAGCTTAACGGTGACTATTTGGAAAGTATGGTTGTGTTTGATGAGCTATGGGAGCAATTTTTGCATGAAGCATAACTAAGGGAGCGTTCCCATTTCATAAATTGGGAGCGCTTTCAAATAGCTTTTTTCCGCGCGGTTGCAGGTGTCCACCCTTCTTGGCATGCATATACTATACTAACTATTTGTTCCAAAGGGTGGAGATGCCAATGAGCGCGCCGAAACGCCCGAAATTTTCCGTCGGCGACATCGTCGTCAATACATTGTACGGAACGGTCGGAACGATCACCGATATTCAGCAGATTGACGGTGTGTTTTTATACGAAATCAACCATGGCCATAGCTTGTTTGCCGAGCAAGCGCTCATTTTATTGTCTGAGTTTGCGGGTGATTTATGGATCGCGGAAGAGATTGAAATTGAGTTGCCGTTTTTTCTTGGCGAAATTGTCCGCGTCCGCGATTATGGCGGCCATTTGTTCAAAATTGTTGGGGTGCGGACAGAAATTTACCGCTACTACGGGGAAGGATGGGAAGAGACGATTTACGAATTGAAACGGCTGATGGATGGTTGGGAGATTGAAGTCCATCTGGAAGACATCATTCCGCTTGCCGACGGAGAGGAGACGTCTATTACGCTCGTGCAAGATATTGTCATCGCCGCGCCGGTGAAAGCGTCGCTTCTATTGCCGCCGGCCGACAACGGAGAGAAAGGGCCGTCGGTCGACGAGCTCCTTGACATGTACAACGATTATAAAGCGTTATATGAATGGTTCGGCGATGAACAGTACCAACGGATGATGGAAACAGTTGTAAAACGTTTGCGGACAATCGCCGATCACCAGGATAGAAATTGATAAAGAATAAAAAGAAAATAAGGAATGCCGGCGAAAATGACGATCGCGCCCAATCCATTGACAACTGTTTCCATCATTTTATCGATCGCAGTGAATTTGTCCATTTTGTCCGCCTCCGTGTTTTTTGTTTTGTTGGTACATATGTATGGGGGAGACTGAAAAAATAGTACAACATGATTTTTGACATAAAACGGAAGGCGGCGACATACAACATTACAAAGGGGGCGAGATGCGGTGAAGGAAATTGAAGTGATTATCGATACGGAAGAAATCGCTGAGTTTTTTTACCAAGAACTCATCCGCCGCGGCTTTGTGCCAACGCAAGAGGAGCTTGAGGAGCTCGCGGATATTACGTTTGACTATTTGCTTGAAAAATGCATCATCGATGAAGAGATTGACATCGATGGGGAGTAGTCCTCGTCGTTTTATGATGAAGTTGATTTGGCCGCCGCGATGGCGGCTGTTTTCATCATGGCCAAATGCCGCTCGTAGCGGCTGGTCATGTCGCCCGAGGCCGGAAGCGGGAGCGTTTCAAGCGTCTGCATGATCGCCTCATCGGTGAACCAATCGCGATGATCGTGGAACGGGTGCGCAAGATCCGGCCAAGCTTCCTCAAGGCGGGGGCTGTAAAAGCGGCGCCCATCAGGCGTTTCAGCGAACGATTGCGGCCAGAAGTCGGCGCGTGAGCCGCTGTGGGGGACGCAGCGGGCAAAGCGGCAGGCGCCGCGAAACAGCCGGGCGTCAAACAGCAGCAGACTGTACAGCGTTTTGCCTATATGGATGCGGTGGTGGACGTCGGCGAAATCGCGCACGGTCGTTCCGGCAAGCGCTACGCGGCGGCCTTTGGCATATGGGATGAGCACATCGTTGAACCCGAGCCATTGCTCGACAATAAACGGCCAGCTTGACAGCACGCGGGTGCGGAAAAACGGATGTTCGATGACGCGAAGCTGGATGTACTGCTGCTCGTTGATGATCAGAGCAACCGTAAGAAGCGCGGCATTCCCCGTTTCCCAAAAATGTTCCCACATCGGCTTCATAAACGAAGACACCGCTAGCGCCGGCAACAAATGAAACAGCGGCGTCTCCCTCCGTTTGCTTTCTTCGTACAGCAGAAGCTGCGGATAGGCATCATGAAAAATGAGGGCATTGGCGCGCTCCAAAAACAAAAAAAGGGGTGCAATGATTTGTTCCGGCAGCAAAAACGGAAGAAGGCCGCCGCGCAAATCCGTCATGTTCCAACCGCCGTTGCGCGAGACGAGATGGGCTAAAAACGCCCAATGAATTTCCCGATGGCGCTCAAAAAACGCTAAGTAGGCGGCGGTGCGCGTCACATTGTTGCGGTTATGTTCCGCCGTTTTCCGACGAATGGCGGCAACAATGCTCTTTTCTTCCGCGCTGAGCGGTCCGTCAGTCGGGACAGTTGTGCGGGCGGCCATCCGGCGAAGCAGGCCGTCATCGGCGAGGCGGACCGGATGGCGGTACAAAAAGGAGCGGTAGGCATACTGAAGCGGATGGCGCAGCCAAGCGAACGGGCGAGTCGGCATCAGGCTGTCTCTCCTTTGCATCATTTGTGGACTTTTGCCAGAAGACCGCGATCGTTTCGACAAAAGGAGTGCTCGTTTGCTGAAGGAATCGACACGCCAAATCACCAAATAAGTACAATACACGTTTTTCTCGGCTCCGAAGACGATTCGCGATCGAATTCGACATCAACCATAGTATGGGACGCGGAGGGCCGATTTATTGGGAGAAGGGAGAGGAAAACAATGGTTCGTTTATGGGGGAAACGGATGTGGATGACAAAACGTGCATATGAGGCGGTCGTTTTTCAAACACCGCGCTTTGGGGAAACGAAAGGCTACCGGCAAGTGTGCCGCATGACGGTGACGGCGGCCGGACATGATGAAGTGCTGGCGGTGTTGTATCGGATGTTGAATGTCGCCGATCTGATGCCGAAAAACTGTCAAGCTCGATTTATGCGGACTGGGGACGTTGTGCTGATCGATGAAGGGCGGAAAGGACAGACGTACTATCGCCTTTGTCCAGACGGATGGAAACAAGTGGAACGTCAGCTCATCTGTTGACGGAATATTCGAAAATATAGTCGCCAGCAAGAGCTAGAGATGATATAATATGAATAAAGCCCCCTTGTTTCGGGAACGGATAAGAAAGGAAAGGGGGCGGACTTGATGGAACATGACGAACGGCGGCGCGACATGCCGATGGTGGTCCCGGGCATCGACGACGATGAGGAGCTGAATGAAAGAGCGACAAAAGAGGAAATTGAACGCGGGGAATATACAAAAGTCGTCACGCTTGCTTGGGACGAATCCGAGCCGTCGGAACCGCGATAGAAACCCTTGTATCGCACAAGGGTTTCTGCGGTTTGTCACGATTCTGGATTGTCGTGATGGCCCGGACCGTTTTTCCGGCCGCCGGCGGCGGAATATTCTTTGGCATGCGCCTCATCTTCAGCAATCAATGCTTCTTTTGGAATATGGTTGTTCTTTTTCTGCCCGTTAATGCGGTTGCGGTGTTTTTTGCCCATCGTTTTCCCTCCTTGAACCGTCGTCGTCGTTAGTGTATGCGGTCTGACGGCGGTTCATCGACGGAAAATGTTTGCAGGCGGCATCATGCGGCGGGCGCAGGAGAAAAGAGGGAAGGGGGCGAAACGATGGCCGCACTGGCGCTGTCGCTGCTTGTGTGCGTTGTCTCGATTGCGGCATTGCTTTGGGTCAAAGGGCAAGTTGAGCGACTCTTGTTCCGCTGGAGAAGCGTGCCCCTTCTCCATGCGGTCAACGTCGTCATCATCGCTGCCATCGTTGCTGACATGTACTATCGGCTCAGCGGCATCGACGTGTACTTGCGCGATTTGGCCGATATCAACGGTTTTTGGTATGTCTTTGCCGGCGCGATGCAGCTCGTCTTTCCACTGTATTTGTTTTCCTGTTGGCTTGTCGCCAGGCGGCGCGAGCGCGAGAAAAAATATACGCGCAGCAAAGACAAAAAGGTGCTGTATATCAATGAGCGGTATTTGGCGCGCCGCCATCGGGGCGATTATCGCCGATCCAAAACATCGTAAGAGAGCGGCTCCCCCGCAAATGTCTCACCCACCTCCGCGAGTGCACAGGGGGAGCTTTCAGCGATTTGCGTATGTGCCAAACGACAATGCACAAGGACCCTTTCCGCTTCCCTTCGTTTCGAAGGTGCCCGTTTGAACAACATGTGATTCGATCCGACGGCGATTGCCGGCCAACATTCATCTCCCACATGGACGGGTGCTCGTGCACCTTCACGTTTCGAAGTGGGAGACTTCTTTCGGAATGATGTTAGAATTTGGTCTTTTCCTTTTTCGATGTGGACGGCTGATTGTTTGATTTGGACGATGGATTGGTTTTGTTGGCGTATTCCACCGCTTGTTCGAGTTTCTTTTTCATCGGTCTTTTCCTCCTTTCTCCTCGGGCAGGCACACATAGTATGCCCGTTCGCCGCCTCGGCTACTCGAAGGAAGACTGCCATTTTCCGCAAACATATGATATGATAGACGAGGGCATGGCCCGACAACAATCGTTCAAACCAAAGGAGGAATCCCATTGAGCGTACATATCGGAGCGAAGGCAGGGGAGATCGCGGAGCGCATTTTGCTGCCGGGTGATCCGCTGCGCGCCAAATACATTGCCGAAACGTTTCTGGAAGGAGCGGTATGCTACAACGAAGTGCGCGGCATGCTCGGATTTACCGGGACGTATAAAGGGGAGCGCATTTCCGTGCAAGGGACCGGCATGGGCGTGCCGTCCATTTCGATTTATGTGAACGAACTGATCCAAAGCTACGGCGTAAAGACGCTCATCCGCGTCGGAACGTGCGGAGCGATTCAGCCGGATGTGCGCGTCCGCGACGTCATTTTGGCGATGAGCGCGTCGACCGATTCCAACATGAACCGGCTCATTTTCCGCGGCCGCGATTATGCGCCAACCGCCGATTTCCATCTGCTGCGGACGGCGTATGAAGTAGGGGTGGAAAAAGGGCTGGCGCTAAAAGTCGGCAATGTGTTCACCGCCGACATGTTTTACAATGATGAACCGAATTGGGAAACGTGGGCGCGCTACGGTGTATTGGCTGTCGAGATGGAAACGGCGGCGCTCTATACGCTGGCGGCGAAATTCGGCTGCCGGGCGCTGTCGGTGCTGACGGTCAGCGACCATATTCTCACCGGAGAAGAAACGACGGCTGAGGAGCGGCAAATGACGTTTAACGAGATGATTGAAGTGGCGCTTGAAGCGGCGATCCGCAATGGCGCGTGATTGGGCTGCCGGGCGCTTGGGCCTGGGAAAACAGAAAAGGAGAAGGAACATGAACCAGCGATGGCAAGCGGCGATGTTGGTGTGCCTGCTGCTCGCCGGCTGCCAAACAGGGGAGAGCGGCAGCAACGGTGCGGCCGGCCCGTCCGGCCAGCCGCCGGAAAGCGCGGTGCACCCAAGCGATCATCAACAACAGGGGAAAACGAGCGAGAGCCCCGTCGATCCCGATTTGCAGCTTGAGGCGAAATATTGGAACATCGTCGAGGTGCAAAACGGACAAAAAGTGATTCAAAACCCTGACAACATTTTGGTGCTCGTCAATAAAGAACAGTCGCTCCCGCCTGGCTATAAGCCGGCGGACTTGGTCGTGCCGCGCGTGCCGTTTTTGTGTGCTGACCCGAACGCGGAAAAGCGGCATATGCGGGCCGAAGCGGCCGCGGCGCTTGAGGAGATGTTTGCCGCCGCACGCCGCGATGGCATTGAGCTGGTGGCCGTGTCCGCTTATCGTTCATACGAGCGGCAGCAGGTGATTTTTGCTGAAGAAGTGCGGCAAAAGGGGAGGGAAAAAGCGGTTCAAGCGGTCGCTCATCCAGGTCAGAGCGAGCATCAGACAGGGCTGGCGGTCGATATCAGCAGCCGCTCGGCCGGCTGTCAGCTGACCGAATCGTTCGGGGCGACAAAAGAAGGGCAATGGGTAGCCGCCCATGCGCACGAGTACGGATTCATCATCCGCTACCCGAAAGGAAAGGAAGCGGTGACCGGCTACAAGTATGAGCCGTGGCATCTCCGCTATGTCGGGCGGAAGGCGGCCGCGGTGATCAAAAAGCGCGGCTTGACGCTTGAAGAATATTTCAAAGTAGTGAAAAAAGTGTGAAAACGGCGCCTCGTCGAGGACGCCGTTTTTCTTGCCAGCTATGGTTCGCAGCAAAAGACGCAATAGCCAAGACGGTCGCCGAATTGAGCTGTCAACTGTTGGTGCATCTGCCATATGCTCGCCATCTCCGGTGTCGGCGGAAGGGCGATGACGATGGGTGCCCCAAGGCTTGGCGCTTCGGCTGCAGCCGCGTAGGAAAACTGGCGGCAGCCAAAGCCGCTTTGTTCGAGCACTTCTTTCCACTCCGCTGATGTCATGAGCTGACGGAAGCCGTAAAAGGCGGCGATTTGCTTTTGCTCGGCGGCGGTCAGCCGCTCATGACACGCTTCAATGCCGACGAATAGGCCATCGTTTTTGAGCACGCGGCGGATTTCGGCGAGCGCGTTTGGCAATGAAACGAAAGCAAGCACCGATTCAGAAAGCGCGAGGTCAAACGTCCCGGCGGGAAACGGGAGCGCTTCGACCGAGGCGCGATGCAAACGGACCGAGACCGCCTTGGCGGCAAAACGCTGTTTCGCCTTGGCGATCATCGTCGGGTGGATGTCGATGGCGGTGACGTTGGCCCCGTACTGTTCGGCGATATAAGCCGCCGTCTGTCCGGTGCCGCAGCCGACGTCAAGCACGGATGTTGAACGGTCGATCTTAAGTTTACGTAAGATTTGTTTTGTTAACTCAAAACCGCCTGGGTGAGCGCCATCGATCCCCATGTCCGCCAACCAGTCTAAATATGCAGACATCTGTTCCTCTCCTTTTTTGTTTCGACTTGGTTTATCATACGCAAATGCGCTCGATTTTGCCTTTAGACAAAAAAATTTGCTTGTCCCTATTCTTATGAAAAGAGGAAATTTTCTTGCTGTAGACCCAACCGGCTTCAAGCTGGTACACTGATACGTGCAAAAATGAGATGGCTAGGTTGGTGAAGAAAGTGGATCGAAAACAAGGAGCCGAGGCGGGCGCACTGCTGAGCATTTTCGTCTATCTTCTCCTTTCGGCCGGCAAGCTGTTGGCTGGGGGGGTGTTCGGCTCGGATGCGGTGGAAGCGGACGGTTGGAATAATTTGAGTGATATTATCGCTTCCTCGGCAGTCTATATTGGCATGAAAATCGCGAAAAAACCACGTGATTGCAACCACCCGTACGGACATTCGCGGGCGGAAAACATCTCCTCGCTGTTGGCTGCTTTTTTGATGATGTCCATTGGCATTGACGTGATCACAAGCGGCGTCCGCTCGCTGTTCGGCAAAGAAAAGGTAGCGGCTCCTGATGTTTTAGCGGCTGTGGTTGCGCTCGCCTCGGCGGCCGTTATGATTGGCGTTTATGCCATCAATCGTCGGCTGGCGCGGCGGACGAACAGCATGGCGCTGGCGGCCGTGGCGAAAGACAATTTATCGGATGCGCTGGTGAGCATTGGCGCCGCCATTGGCATCGCCGGCGCGCGGCTTGGGTGGCCATGGCTTGATCCGCTGGCGGCGCTTGTGATCGGGGCGATGATTGGCAGGACGGCGTGGGAGGTGTTTATGGAGACGGCGCATACGCTCACCGACGGTTTTGATGAACAGCAGCTCGCCGTTTATAAAGACGAAATTGCAGCGGTGAGCGGCGTGCGCGATGTCGCTGACATTAAAGCGCGCATGTTAGGCAACGACATTGTGCTGGAAGTGACGATCCGCGTTGACTCGCATTTGACGGTGGCAAAAAGCCATGAAATCGCTGATGAAGTCGAGCGTTTGATGCGAAACCGGCATAACATTCGGGCGACGCACGTCCATGTGGAACCGGAAGCGGTGCGCTGACTGGCTTCGGGCGCATTGGCGGGCCGACGCGGCGAGGCGCCTATATAGATGCAATTTGAAGCTTTAACATTTGTAGCTTTTACCGAGCATTTGATCGACTGTCGGGCGACCGAACAACGCCGCTTAAAGACCCATGTATGGGTCTGTGAAGCGGGTGGTTGTTCGGTCTTCCGTCACGCCTTGGCGTGACGGAGGCAAGCCTGTGGCTTGCCTTCGACAGTCGAAAAATGGACAAGTGACTTTTCCATCAAGGATATGTTAAACTTTTTCGTTGCATCTATATAGACAGCGAATGACTTGTCGGGATGTGACGCTTTGCAGGCGGGATGCAGCCGGGAGAAGCTGCTTATCGCCAACAGCGAGCGGATGCGGCCAAACCGTTGCCGCTGACTTGTTTTTGGCGGCGGGAGGGGAGTAGTTTTGCGGCAAACAGCAAACAATACAATTAAAATCGTTTGCATGGAAAGGACGTCAGTCTATGGCGATCGAGCATAACTTTCGTTTGACGGTTGACGGAACGTACAAACGCCATGCGCCGGCAGGCAGCCAGTCGTGTTGGCTTCATTTCACCGCCGCCGCCAAGCCGGATTTGGAGCAGCTTCTTTCTTCGCTGTCCATTCACCCTCTCGCCCAACAGCGGCTGATGAATGGGACAGATATTCCCACGTTTGACGAATACGAAGGATGTTTCTTCTTATCGCTGTTTATCGTTCGTCCGTCTGGCCGGACAGTGAACGTTCGTTTGCTGGCCGGCAGCCAATATATGATCAGCTATATGGATGAAAACGATCCGCTTGTTGATCACGTGAAAGAACGTTTGTTGAATCATCGCGGTCAGGCGCTGTATCCTGGGTACGTGCTGTATCACTTTTTAGACTTGGCCGCCATCCGTTTTTTGCAAGTCATCGATCAGATCGCTGACCGCATTCAGACGCTTGAACGGCAAGTGTTTGCGACCCCGTTTGCCAACGAAATCGGGCGCGAGATTTATCGGATGAAAACACATCTTCATGAGCTGCGCCAAATCGCCGAGGCGCAGGAAGAAGCGATCAAAATGATCCGCCACGCTGATTTGCCGTATATCAACCAAGAGACGAATCCGTATATCGAGGAAGTGGCGTCGCGATTCTCGCGCGTGCCCGCCGCGCTCGACGCGTTTAAGGAATCATTGTCCGCCATTTTCGATTTGCAACTGTCGCTCAAATCAGATCATATGAATGTCATTATGAAGACATTGACATTGGTGAGCGTCATATTTTTGCCGATGACGTTTATCGCCGGTGTATACGGCATGAATTTTGCGTTTATGCCAGAGCTGAAATGGAGATACGGCTACCCGTTTGCCTTGTTGCTCATGGCAACTGTTGCGATGCTCATCGCCCTCTATTTTAAGCGAAAAGGCTGGTGGGGAGAGACAGGGACGAAAGAAAAATAGGCGTTTTTCTGGAAGGTCGGTGATGTAACGGAGAAAACGCTCCAGCAAGGAGCTTTCGCCAATGGATCAACAACTCTTCCGTTCGTTCGCTGCCCCATCTTTTTAAAGAAAACGCGTTTTTCACCAATCTTCTAGAAATTTGGGCATTCGCCTGGCCGTTTGGGCGGGCGGGCGCATATGATGGCCCTGTGAACCGATGAAGGAGGTGCCCGCCGTGAGCGGTTTTGTCAACAGCGGTTATACGGTCGTCATCGTCCTGTTCATTTTACTGATTATTGTTGGCTGTGCCTGTGTCGCTTGATGAGCGAAAAAATAAGAAAGGGCGGCGGTCAAACGGGCCGCGAAGGGGGGGCGGGTGCTCATATTCAGCTGCGCCCCTTCTCCATTGGGCAACCGCGTCGAGCGATGCGGGTGAGTGTTTTGATGGATAAAGTGAAGCGGCGGCGGTATAATGGAACAGAAATAATCATGGAAAAGGAGAAGACGACGTGGGGCATTGGAGCGAAGAAAAGCAAGGCATCTTGTATACCGCTGCTTCGTACTTGCTGTGGGGAGTATTGCCGCTTTACTGGAAGCTGCTAGAGGCGCGCCCGGCGCTTGAGATTTTGGCGCACCGCATCGTTTGGTCGTTCGTGTTTATGGCCATCCTTTTGGCAGCGACTGGGCAGCCTGACGCCTTCCGCCGGGAGCTTCGGGCGATGCGCCGTCGGCCGGCTAAGGCATGGGGGATCGCCGCTGCTGCCGTGCTCATCAGCGCCAACTGGTTTGTCTACATATGGGCGGTGAATCATCATCATGTTGTTGAAACGAGCCTCGGCTATTATATCAACCCGCTTGTCAGTGTGGCGCTTGGGACGATCGTACTGCGCGAGCGGCTGAGCGTAGGGCAGTGGACCGCTGTTCTTCTGGCCGCCGCCGGCGTGGCGGCGATGACGGCGGAATATGGCGCGTTTCCGTGGGTCGCCATATCGCTCGCATTGACGTTCGGGTTTTACGGCTTAGTGAAAAAACTGGCCAGCGTTGACTCGTCCATTGGCTTGACGCTTGAAACAATGGCCGTCATGCCGCTTTCAGCCGTTTACTTATTATGGGTGTACAACGAAACGCCAGCCCTCGTCAAGACGGCCGAATGGTGGCAATGGGCGCTGTTG
Source organism: Geobacillus sp. PK12 (assembly GCF_004123125.1). NCBI lineage: Bacteria > Bacillati > Bacillota > Bacilli > Caryophanales > Anoxybacillaceae > Geobacillus > Geobacillus sp. PK12. Next base: position 21,973 of record NZ_SDKL01000004.1, on the reverse strand, counting down.
GCTGGAGCCGGGCCAGCGACGGCCGTGCCGCTTTTGTATTTCGCCAAAGGGGCGAAGCGTGTGTCGATGACAACACTTGGTTTTTTGCAATACATTTCGCCGACGATCAGCCTTCTCCTTGGCGTCTTTTTGTTCGGCGAGCCGTTTACGAAAGCGCATTTTTATGCGTTTAGCTGCATCTGGGCGGCGCTTATTTTGTTTTCTGCTGTTCAAATCAAGCAGGCGTCAGGGCGGAAAAAATGGAAGCGAAGCTCGCTCGAGGCGTAGCAGCGGTCCGAGGACGGGCCGCTTTTTTTCCATTTCTGCGGCAAATACCCATTTTTGCTGAAACATCTAACCATTTCCTCGGCTTCTGAATAGTCTACTAGTACAAAAACGAAGGAGGTGCTGGCAAATGGGTGCAGCTTACGGCGGCGGATTCGCGTTGATCGTCGTTCTGTTCATCTTGTTGATTATTGTCGGATGTGCATGTGTCGGTGGTTGGGTGTACTAACGAACCCTACTTGCTAGCAAGGAGGTGACGAATATGACATGCGGCTTTTATGGCGGCTGGGGCGGCTTTGGCTTCGGCTACCCGGGTTATGGCGGCTACGGCTACGGCTTCGTGCTGATTGTCGTTTTGTTTATTTTGCTCATTATCGTCGGGGCAACATGGTGCTAGGCGGATGATGGGCATGCGGGGGGAGACGGCCGGGCAACGGCTGTTTCCCCCGCTATTTTTTGAAAGAGGGAGGAAGATGGGAGGGAAGAGGAGAAATATAAGGAGAATAAAAAAATGGAAGTAGCGTGGAGGGTAAGAAAATGAAACGCATTCCGAAAGATGTTGTCGCGACGTTTTCGATCGTCGCGTTCGATCCGGCGACCGGGGAGCTTGGCATCGCTGTTCAATCGAAATTTTTAGGCGTTGGTGCGGTTGTTCCGTGGGCGAAAGCGGGCGTCGGAGCGGTGGCGACGCAATCGTACGCCAACACGTCGTACGGACCGCGCGGCCTCGAATGGATGGCAAAAGGGAAATCGGCGCAAGAAGCGCTTGAGTTGCTCGTTGCCGATGACAGTGAGCGCGATTTGCGCCAAGTCGGCATCGTGGATGCGAAAGGACGGGCGGCGACGTTCACCGGGAAAAAATGTTACCCGTGGGCCGGGGGCATCACCGGGCCGAACTATGCGGCTCAAGGCAATATTTTAGCAGGCGAGGAAACGGTGCTGGCAATGGGAAGGGCGTTTGAGCAGACAAAAGGTCCGCTCGCCGAGCGATTGCTAAAGGCGCTTCAAGCTGGTCAGGCAGCGGGGGGCGACCGCCGCGGGCAACAGTCGGCCGCCTTGCTTGTCGTGAAAGAAGGAGGGGGATATGGCGGCTACAATGACCGCTATATCGATTTGCGCGTCGATGATCACCCGCGGCCGATCGAGGAGCTTATTCGCTTGTATCAGTTGCGCCAGCTTTACTTTGAGAAACCGCGTCCCGAAAAAGTGGCAGCGATTGAAGGAACGGTAAAGGAAGAGGTGGCCGCCCACTTGGTCCGTCTCGGTTATTTATCGAAAGAGCGCTCGGCGGATCTCGAGGCGCTTCATGAGGCGCTGACCGTGTATATACATACAGAAAATTTTGAGGAGCGCCAAGTGGAGAAAGGAAAAATCGACCTCGATGTATTACAGTATATGAAGCAGCAGCCGTCGCCTAAGGAGGTCGGCTAAGGGAAACCGGCCTTGTCGACTGCATGATCCATCATGCTGAAACAAAAAGGATGTCCCTAGAACTGAGCGGGACATCCTTGTTTATCGACCGCTCCCTCTTAAAAGGCGCATGGCGCACGCCCGCTGTCATGTCTGCGCCAAACGGCCCGCAGGCGAAAGCTGAGAAACAGCGCGCCCGTTGCCAATCCGGCGATCAGGCCGATCCAATAGCCGAACGCCCCGGCGGCAGTCAGTAGAGCGAGCACGCAGCCAAGCGGAAGCCCAACGCCCCAATAGGCGAGAAGAGCGGACCAAAAAACGGCGCTTACCTCTTTATAGCCCCGCAGCGCTCCTTGGATGGGAGCGGCGATGGCATCGGAAACTTGAAAGAAGATCGCATAGAGCAAAAACTTCTCCGTCAACGCCGCCACTGTCGGATCGTTTGTATACAGTCGAGCAACATCGCCGCGGAAGACGGAAAGAAACAATGCAGCGGCGGCGGCGACGGCCAAGGCGAGGGTGATGCCGATCAAGCAATATTGTTTGGCGGCTTCATAACGGTTGGCCCCGGCTTCAACGCCCACGGCGATCGTCAGCGCCATCGATAAGCTGAGCGGAATCATATACAACAGTGAAGCGAAGTTGAGGGCGCTTTGATGCGCGGCGACCGTTTCCGCGCCAAACCGGCCGACAAGCAGCGTCACCGCAGCGAAAATGCTCGTTTCAAAAAAGATGGCCGACCCGATCGGCACCCCGGTTTTCAGCAACTCTTTCCATGCGGCCCATGACGGACGGTAGAAACGGACGAGTACACGATAGGGAGCCAAGCGGCGAAATTTCAAAGCGGCAAAGGCAGCGGCCGCGAAGCAGTACGCATACGTGATCGCCGTCGCGTAACCAGTGCCGATGCCGCCAAGGCGCGGAAATCCGCCATGCCCGTAAATCAACAACCAGTTGAACAGCATATTGACCGGCAAGGCGGTGAGCGTAATCCACATCGTCACTTTCGTTTGCCCAAGCGCATCGATGAAATAGCGGAGCACAGAATAAAGAAACAGAGGGATGATCCCAAACGACAAGGCGCGCAAATAATGAAAGGCGATATGCCGAACGTTTTCATCCAAAGACATCTGTTTCAAGATAAACGGCACAGAAGCGGCGCCGATCAGGACAATGGCGGCAGCAAGCGCGACAGCCAAGTAGAGCGCCTGGGCGACGGCGCGGGCGATTGAGTCATGGCGTCCGGCGCCGAGATGATGCGAGACGATCGGGGACAAGGCGAGCAAAATGCCGCCGGCGCCGGTCCACACCGGCACCCATAAGCTGGAGCCGATCGCGACGCCGGCAAGATCTTCGGCGCTCGCATGACCGGACATGGCGACATCGACAAAGTTCATGGCATATTGACCGGTTTGCGAAACAAAAATGGGAAGAAACAAGGCGAACAGGCGCCGCCATTTGCCGTTGGGCGGAGCGGTCGTTGCCATAATGGCTCCTCCTTTTCCGTAATAAAGTGACACATTGTTCTAAATCATCAATCTCTCCACTTCCGAAGCTGGGATGACCCCCCTCTTCGGAAGCGATTTATGACGAAAGAAACGGCGGTTGGCTGCAAAGCGGGAATTCGATCAAAAAACATGTGCCGTGCGCGTCGCTTTGCACTTTCATCGTCCCGCGATGCAGTTCGACGATTTTTTTCGATAATGACAGGCCGAGCCCAGTTCCCGTTTCCTTCGTTGAAAAAAACGGATCGAAAACATGGTCGATGACCGACGGCGGAATGCCGGGCCCATCGTCGCAGAAGCGAAGCTGAACGAGATGGTTGATTTTTCGGCTGCAGATCGACACCTTCATCGTTTTCGCCACTTTTGCTTCCACGGCGTTGCGAAATAAGTTTAAAAACACTTGCAAAAGCTGGCTGCGGTCGCCGTTCATTTCGTAGTCGTCAAGCTGGTCATCAAGGTCAAAATGGACGTCGACGTTATGCAATAGCGCTTCGCTTTGCAATAGGACGCCGACATCGTCGCGCAAAAAGCGGTGCAAGTTGAACGTCTCCATTTTGACGTCCGCCGGCTTGGCGATATTCAAAAAATCCGTGATAATGTCGTTCGCCCGGTCGAGCTCAGGAATTAAAAGCCGCTCAACGAGCGAGGCGATGCGATCCGGCAAGTCGCTTTTCAATAGTTGCAAATATCCGCGCACCGTCGTCAGCGGATTGCGGATTTCATGGGCGATGCCGGCGGCGATGCGGCCAGCGACCGCCAGCTTTTCTGTTTCTTTCATCATATTGAGCGACTGAAACATACTGATGACTCGTTTGATCGATCCGTCATCGTTGTAAATAAAACGGGTGTTGACGATGCCGTAAAATCGGTCGAGCACTTCGTAATTGTAAAGCGGCTCGCCTTTTTCAAGCGATTCGAGCGTTGCGATCAGCTCGTCAGGCAGCTTCAGCAGCTCGCGAATATGTTTGCCGATGATGGCGTCGCGCTCGACGCCCGTGTCAATGGCCGCCTGCAAATTGCAAAGCGTGATGATCCCTTTGTCGTCGACAAAAACGATATGGTGCGGCACGAGATCGAGCAACGGCGTCAAAAAGGCTTCCACTTTTTCAAACGGTACGTCGTGATACAAGTCAATATCCCACTGCCATTTGGCTTCCTTTTCAAGGGACGGTGGAATGGTGCGAAGGTGCGGCCGGACGTCGCCGCGCTTTTTTTCGATGGCGATTCCACTTTCGTAATCGGCAAAGGTGAACGGAAACGGAAGCGTTTCGATGAGCCGCTCATAAGCGCGCAGCTTTCGTTCGAGCTCTTCGATTTGCGATTGTACGAGTCGATCGTTCATCTCTTCAAACTCCTTAGCTGCACATTTCGTTTTTCATTTTACAAAAACCGCCCTCCGTCGGCTATGGCGGACATCGCATCGATCCGACGGGAGGACGAAACGAATCGAAGCAACCGGGCGGTGCGGGCAGGAGCCGTCAATCGATGCCTGCCGTTTCCACGCGGGAAAGGAACTGGCTAAGCGCCTCAAGGGACGGAAAAGCAGCTTGCCCCTGCCGCTCGTTGCCGCCCCCTTTGCCGCCAAACAGGGCGGCTTGTTCTTTCAGCCAGTTCCCTGCATGGAGCAAGGAAGACGGTGCTTTGGCGATCACGGCGCGCCAATCGGAGGTGGAGGCGAGAAGCGCGGTTTTGCCATAACGGTCGGCGATCAGACGGGCGATCATTTGCAGTTCTTTTGCCCCATATTGGTCGTAACGGCCAATCACTGCACGTCCTGATTCGGCGGCGGCCCGTTCGGCTTCGACGGCAAAGACGATTGCCTCGTATTGGCGCAGCCGTTTTTCCCATTCTTTTTTCTCTTGTTCCCATTTTGCGATCACGTCGAGCAGCTGATCGCGGCTTGTCCCGAACCGACCTGCTGCCGCCTGCACGACGCGGTGGGTTTGCTGGTAGTCGGCAAGCGCCCGGCCGCCGCAAAGAAAGGAAAGACGCGTCATGCCGCGATGGCGCTCTGCTTTCAGCAATTTGATCACGCCGATTTCGCCCGTGCGTTTCACATGGGTGCCGCAGCACGCCGACAAATCGATCCCTTTCATCTCGACAACACGGACAGAACCTTGGACATCGGGACGCTTGCGAAACGGCATCCGTTCTGCTTCTTCCGGCGTCACCCAATACGTCTCGACCGGGAGATTCGCGTAAATGAGTTCGTTGGCCCGGTTTTCCACTGCCAGCATGTCTGCTTCCGTCAGCGCACCCGCCGTGATGTCGATTGTGACGACCTCGCGCCCAAGGTGAAAACCGACTGTTTCGGCGCCGAGCTGTTCAACGAGTACAGCGGATAATAAATGTTGGCCGCTATGCTGTTGTGTATGATCGCGGCGCCGTTTCCTATCAAGGACGCATGAAACGGCGCCCATTCCCGGGTGGGCAGGAAGGCGGTGATACACTTCCCCGTTTTCGTCAAACACATCGAGCACCGGCAAGCCGGCGATCGTGCCGGCGTCAGACGGTTGGCCACCGCCTTCCGGGTAAAACGCTGTTTCCGCCAAGGTGACAATGTATGTTTCGCCGTCTTGGCGGACGCTTGTCACCGTTGTCGTCCACACGTCAACATCCGGCGCCGTATAGTACAACTTTTTCGTCACAACCGTTTCATCCTTTCGTCTTCCGAATGCTTTTCTTTCATATTAGCAAATTCCCTCGCGTTTGCCTATCGCCGATCTTTTTGGCCGCTTTTTCCCGTTGGCAATTGGCCAAATCTATAGAACAATGTTCTAAATAAACAATATTCACAAAAGAAAAAGAACAGACCGTAGACAGCTCTTCCCCTAGAAACACTCTGATGTTTTGGGACAAGTCCAACGTTCAAACGGTTTGACAAAGGAAGCGGGTTGCAGCGATGTTTGTTGAACATGATTTTATGCAACAAAACTATATGCTAAAAATAATCCAAAACCAACTAAAGAAAAGCAACATTTGTCGGTGATGAAATGTTTTGTATATAATAAAGCGGGGTGAACAAGAACCGGTCGCCCGATCGGAAAGGGTGGTTTGATGATGTTGACGTTAACAGACATTGAACAAGCGCGAGCGAAAATGAAAGGCATCGTCCACCAAACGCCGCTTGAGCATTCGCAGACGTTCAGCCGGCTGTCCGGCAATGACGTGTATATGAAACTGGAAAATTTGCAAAAAACAGGTTCGTTTAAGGTGAGAGGCTCATTCAATAAAATTATGTCGCTCACGGAAGAAGAAAGGGCGCGCGGCGTCATCGCCGCCTCGGCCGGCAACCACGCCCAAGGGGTCGCCTACGCAAGCGGCATGCTCGGCATTCCTTGCACGATTGTCATGCCGAAAGGGGCGCCGCTCAGCAAAATTGAAGCGACGAAAAGCTACGGGGCGGAAGTCGTGCTGTACGGCGATGTGTTTGACGAGTCTTTGGAATATGCATTAGAGTTGCAACGTGAACGGGGGATGACATTTGTTCATCCGTTTGACGACTTGGCGGTGATGGCCGGCCAAGGGACGATCGGCTTAGAGCTGATCGAGCAGCTTCCCGACGTCGATGGCGTTCTTTGTCCGGTCGGCGGCGGCGGGTTGCTTGCGGGGGTGGCGTTTACGTTAAAACAGCTGAAGCCATCGGTTGAAGTGTACGGCGTTGAGTCATCGGCTTGCCCCGGCATGACGGCGGCCATACGCCATAAACAGCCCGTCTCCATTGCCGCATCGAATACGATCGCCGATGGGATTGCCGTGAAAAAGCCGGGCAATATTACGTACCAATACATTGAGCAATACGTCGATGGCGTTGTGTGCGTGGAAGAGGCGGAAATTTCACGGACGATGCTGTATGTGCTCGAGCGGAACAAGCTGTTAATCGAAGGGGCGGCAGCTTGTCCGTTGGCGGCATTGTTGTATCAAAAGCTGCCGTTTCGCGGCAAAAAAGTCGCCGCCATTTTAAGCGGCGGCAACGTCGATGTGACGCTCATTTCCCGCATCATTGAGCGGGGGCTTGTCGAAGCGGGCCGGTTTGTGACGTTTACAACGGTCATCTCCGACAAGCCGGGCCAGTTGAACAAGCTGCTGCGCATTATTGCGGAGCTTGAGGCAAACGTGATGTCGATTCACCATCAGCGCATCGGCGCCAAAGTGCTGCCAGGTCAGGCGGAAATTCACTTTTCGCTCGAGACAAAAAACGAAGACCACATTCAGCAAATTTACCAAGTGTTGTTGAAAGAAGGCTATGATGTACAGTTTTACCGATGAGCGCGCGATGGGAAAACGGTTTGTGTTTCGCCACTGTCTGTTAAGCAAACAGTGGAAAAGCCGTCTTCGAAATCATGTTCACAGGGCTGCCAAGTCAACTACCCCCACTTCGCGAACGCTTGAAGTGGGGGCTTGCNNTTTGGTCGTTGAAGTGGGAGTCTCCTGCGCGAAATAGGATGAATACGAAACCATCATTTGCCCAACATAGCAGCTGTTCCTTATGACATGGAGGACAGCTGTTTTGTTTTGTCAATGCACGCGCGGCGCATCTTGCGGCCGCGTTGCACCGAGGCCTTCGCGAGCCATTTTCGCTTTCAAGCTTTCCAAGACATACAAGCCGAACATGCCGAGCAGCTCTTCATCAGTCATCTCACCAATCAGCTTGAGCACATCGCGGCGGCTAAGTTCATCTAAAATCGACATCGCCACCGCTTCGGCATCTTCTTCATCCCCGGTCAGTCGATCTTTATAGTATTCGTACAGATCGTCAATAAACTTCATCGGCATCGTCGCCTCGCTTTTTTGAGAGCGGGCTTCCTCCTTTCTTTGCAGTTGGCCGATGCAGACTTAGGGGCATCGGCAGTCCTCTCGGTTTGACGCCACAAATGCCATTGGCAACAGGGATGATTCATAGTATAATGGAAAAAATATCATTCGAAAAGCGGGGGAATTCTATGATTCGCCGGTTAACGGCCGAAGACGATCAACAAGTATTTTCGTTTTTGCGGCAAGATCCGTCGTTCAATTTATTTATCATCGGCGATATTGAGTCGTTTGGCTATGACGCCGATTTCCAAGACGTTTGGGGGCAGTTTGACGATGCCGGCTCGCTGAAGGCGGTGCTGCTCCGTTATTACGATTCCTACATTCCGTACGCGCCTGGCGATTTTGATGCCGATGGCTTTGCTCGTCTCATCCGCGAGACAGCCCCATCATCGTCCATCCAGCTGTCCGGCAAGGCGGACATTGCCAGGCAGTTCGAAGAGCGGCTGCCGCTTGGGGAGAAGCGAACGCTTTACTTTTGCGAGTGTCGGACGGATGAATACGCCCGTCAAGAAATGGGGGCGTTCGCCGTCAAAAAAGCCGAATTGGCCGATGTCGACCGGATTCTCGACTTGCGGCGCCGCATTGCCGAATTTGAAACGAGGCCGTCGTCCCGCGATATGCTGGTGAAAGGGATGGAAACCAATTCAGCTAGAACGTACTACATTGAACAAGACGGCCGAATGGTGGCCGCGGCATCGACATCAGCGGAAAACTCATTGTCGGCGATGATCGTCGGCGTCTGCACGGATCAGGAGCATCGAGGGAAAGGGTATGCCAGCACCATCGTGGCGAAGCTCGTTTGCGATTTGCTCGCTGAAGGGAAGATGCCGTGCTTGTTTTATGACAATCCAGACGCCGGCCGCATTTACCATCGCCTTGGTTTTCGCGATATCGGATTGTGGGCGATGTACCGTTAGAAGGGCGGAAGTCCCGCCAGCTTGCTTGTGTACAAAAGCAGGCTGGCGGTTATTGTCCGTCTGCGCCGTTGGGCGTGCCGCGGCGAATGTGCTCGCCGCCGTGCTCCCGCATCGCTTTTGCCTTGTCGTTGACGAGCTGTTTTTGGTCAGCGATGGAAGAAGGTGTTTGTTTTTTGTTCGCCATATCGAATCACCTCAATGGAGACGATTTAGCGCGCTGAATGAACATGTCCGCATCTTCGATCAGCCCGCAGACGCCGCATTGGACGCGGTAGCTCGGGCCGCGGTATGGGAGATGGAACGGTTCGAGCGCTTCGTTTGTGTATTCGTGCTCGATGTCGCCGGTGTGCGGATCGAGCTTGACCGCACGCGGGTGCTGCTCAATGAGATGAAACCGCGTCCGGTTCGTTTTGCAGTTTGGGCATAGCATCGGTTCCAATCGAAGCCACCTCCATCTTTATCATTTGAAAACATGGCGGCCATTATGTATCAGCAGACCCTGTACGACCGTGTTGGTCATGAGAAGCAATGGTTGACAATCATGGTGCAGTTCGGGTATGGTAAAGGCAAAACAAAAAATATTTCACTTTTTCAGAAAATAGTGTATTATAAATGGCAAAGGGGATTTTCTATGGCTGACAAACCGCTCAGAGACCGCATTATCGACACCGCTCTTCATTTGTTTGAGAAATACGGCTACCACGGCGTGACGGTCGACCGCATCGTTGCCGAAAGCGACACATCCAAAGGCGGTTTTTACCATAATTTTAAATCAAAAGACGAGCTCTTGTACCATATCCATGATGTCTTTATCACGTATGCGCTGACAAAAGCGCAGGAGGCGTATGAGGGCTTTCCTACGCCGACCGAGCGCTTGTACGCCATCGTGCAGTCGTTTGTCAAAGTGTTTCATTTGTATAAACCACACATCACCGTGTTTTACCAGGAAAGCACGTACTTAAAACCGGAATACGCTGAACCGATCAATGAAAAGCGAGAAGAGTTCAAGCAAATCATTTTTCGGGTCATTCGTGAGGGGATTGAAGCCGGGGAATTTCGTCCGGAGCTGTCGGTGGAGATTACTGGCATGTCCATTATCGGCATGGTCAATTGGACATACAAATGGTACAATCCGGATGGTCCGCTGTCCATTGAGGAAATCGCGGCATATTTTGCCGATTTCATTTTGCATGCGGTGCTCCGCACACCAGAAAACCCAGCGGCGGCGCGGTTTTTGTTGCGGCCGGCCGCCGAATAAGTTGTTGATCGTATACAGACCAACTAGTCGGTTTCGGAAACGCTTCAAAAAATCAAAACCGTTTACACTCGTTTCCTTACTGAAACCGACTAGTCGGTTCAAATGATAGAACATTTTCTATGGGGGAGAGGGAGAACATGGATTTTTCATTGACGAAAGAACAACAAATGATTAAAGAAATGGTTCGCGACTTTGCTGAGAAGGAAATTGCCCCATACGCGGCGAAATGGGATGAAGAAGCGCATTTTCCGCTCGATGTCTTTCTCAAAATGGGCGAGTTGGGGTTGTTGGGCCTGCCGTTTCCGGAAGAGTACGGCGGCGCTGGGGGCGATACGATTTCGTACGCCATCGCCGTTGAGGAAATCGGCCGCGCCTGCGGCGGCACCGGGTTGAGCTATGCGGCCGCTGTGTCGCTCGGAGCGAGCCCGATTTACTACTTCGGGACGGAAGAACAGAAGCAAAAATGGCTTGTGCCGATGGCGAAAGGCGAGACGCTTGGCGCTTTTGGGCTCACGGAGCCGAACGCCGGATCGGACGCCGGCGGCACGCGCACGACCGCGGTGCTGGACGGCGATGAGTATGTCATCAACGGCGAAAAATGTTGGATCACAAACGCCCAATACGCGCGGCAAGTCATTGTCACAGCTGTGACGGGCAAAGATGCGCGCGGCAAAAACATCATCACCGCTCTCATCGTGCCAACGGACTCCCCAGGATTTACGATTCGTTCGAATTACGACAAAATGGGCGTGCGCGCGTCCAATACGTGCGAGCTTGTCTTTGAGAACGTCCGCGTGCCGAAAGAAAACGTCTTAGGCGACCCGCAAAAAGGGTTTAAACAGTTTTTGTACACGCTTGATGGCGGGCGCATCTCGATCGCCGCGCTGGCGGTCGGCATTGCGCAAGCGGCGTTTGAGAAAGCGCTTCAATACGCAAAAGAGCGCGTCCAGTTCGGTCAGTCGATTTCCAAGTTTCAAGCCATTCAATTTAAACTGGCTGATATGGCGATGGAAATTGAGCTTGCCCGCAACATGGTGTACAAAGCAGCCTGGCTGAAGGATCAAGGGAAACCGTTTACAAAAGAAGCATCGTTCGCCAAGCTGTTCGCCTCGGAAATGGGGTTTCGCGTCTGCAACCAGGCGATCCAAATCCATGGCGGCTACGGCTATATGAAAGAGTACGGAGTCGAACGCCACTTGCGCGACGTCAAGCTCATGGAAATCGGCGAAGGCACATCAGAAATCCAACGGCTCGTCATCGCCCGCCAACTGGGATGCTAAAAGCGGAAATGCCTGCATATCCATAACAATGAATTCGGACAAAGGGGAGGAAACGGCCGATGTTGACGGTGACTGTGGGGAAATTGTTGGAAGAGCGAGCCAGGCAATATGCGGATCGCGAGGCGGTCGTGTATGCCGACCGCGGCTTGCGTCTGACGTATCGGCAGTTTAACGACTATTGCCGCCTCGTTGCGCGCGGGTTGATGCGGCTTGGCATCAAAAAAGGGGAGCATGTCGCCATTTGGGCGACGAACGTCCCGGAATGGATCGCCTGCCAGTTTGCGACCGGCAAAATGGGAGCTGTCCTCGTGACGGTCAATACGAACTACCGCGCGGCGGAGCTTGAGTATTTGCTTCGGCAGTCCGACTCGACGACGCTCTTTTTGATTGAGCAATATCGCGACTCGTCGTATATCGATATTTTATATGAAATCGTTCCCGAGCTGCGCACATCGGCGCCCGGACAGCTGCAATCGAAACGGCTGCCGAAGTTGAAAAACGTGATCTTTCTTGGCGACAAACGGCACCCGGGCATGTTTACATGGAACGACATCTTGGCGATGGCGCACGACGTATCGGAAGAAGAACTCGATGAACGGATGGAGAGCCTCGACCCGCACGATGTGATCAACATGCAATACACGTCCGGGACGACTGGATTCCCGAAAGGGGTGATGTTGACGCATTACAACATCGTCAACAACGCCCACCAAGTGGCGCAATGCATGGGACTTGGCGAAGGCGATCGATTGTGCATTCCGGTGCCGTTTTTCCATTGCTTCGGCTGCGTCATGAGCACGCTTGCATGCGTGACGGTCGGGGCGACGATGGTGCCGGTTGTGGAGTTCCATCCGAAGCGGGTTCTCGAGACGGTGGAAGCGGAGCGGTGCACGGCGCTTCACGGCGTGCCGACGATGTTCATCGCCGAGCTCAACGACCCGGATTTTGCCAAATACGATTTGTCGTCGCTGCGCACGGGCATTATGGCCGGTTCTCCTTGCCCGGTCGAAGTGATGAAGGCGGTCATCGAGAAAATGGGGATGAAAGACATTACGATCGCCTACGGGCAGACGGAAGCGTCCCCAGTCATCACGCAAACGCGCACCGACGATCCGCTTGAGCTGCGTGTCGAAACGGTTGGCCGTGCCTTGCCGGGCGTGGAAGTGAAAATCGTTGAGCCGGGCACGAACAAGGAAGTGCCGCGGGGTGTGCAAGGGGAGCTGTGCACGCGCGGCTATCATGTCATGAAAGGGTATTACAACAACCCGGAAGCGACAAATGAAGCGATCGACCAAGACGGCTGGCTGCATACCGGCGATTTGGCGACGATGGATGAAAACGGTTACTGCCGCATCACCGGCCGGCTGAAAGATATGATCATCCGCGGCGGGGAGAACATTTATCCGCGCGAAATCGAAGAGTTTTTGTACAAACATCCGAAAATTTTGGACGTTCAAGTCGTCGGCGTGCCGGATGAGGTATACGGTGAAGAAGTGATGGCGTGGATCATCTTAAAAGACGGCGAAACGGCGACCGCTGAGGAGATTCGCGAGTTTTGCCGCGGCAACATTTCCCGGCATAAAATCCCGCGTTATATCGAATTTACCGACTCGTACCCGATGACGGCATCTGGGAAAATTCAGAAATTCAAATTGCGGGAAATGGCGAAACAGCGCCTCGGCTTAACAACCTAAGCCTAAACCGCCGCGCCGGGCGGACGAACCGTCCGGCGCCGGCACCTGTACTTTTAAGAAAGGGTGAGACGATGTTTTCGAAAGTGTTGATTGCCAACCGCGGCGAAATCGCCGTCCGCATCATCCGCACGTGCCAAAAGCTCGGCATCCGGACCGTCGCCGTCTATTCCGAAGCGGATGCGGATTCGCTCCACGTCTCGCTCGCGGATGAGGCGTATTTGATCGGCAAGCCGCGCGTCGCGGAAAGCTATTTAAATATCGAAAAAATCATAGAGGTTGCCAAAACGGCGAAAGCGGAGGCGATCCATCCCGGCTACGGGCTGTTGTCGGAAAATCCAGCGTTTGCCCGCCGCTGCGAGGAAGAAGGAATCGTCTTCATCGGTCCGAAGGCGGACGTCATCGCGGCGATGGGCAGCAAAATCGAAGCGCGGCGGACGATGGAACAAGCCGGCGTGCCGATCGTCCCAGGCGTCTCCTTTGCGCTTGATAGCGCCGATGAAGCGGCCAAAGCGGCGGCTTCGATTGGGTATCCAGTCATGCTGAAGGCGTCAGCCGGCGGCGGCGGCATCGGCATGCATATCGCTCGCGATGAAGCTGAGCTGCGCCAAGCGTTTGAAGGGAGCCAAAAACGGGCCGCTTCGTTTTTCGGCGACGGGACGATGTACATTGAAAAATATATTGAACGCCCGCGCCATATTGAAATTCAGCTTCTTGCCGACCAAAATGGCAACTGTGTTTACTTATGGGAGCGTGAATGTTCGATCCAACGCCGCCACCAAAAAGTGGTCGAAGAGGCGCCGTCGCCGTTTTTGGATGAAGAGACGCGGCGGAAGATGGGGGAGGCGGCGGTGCGGGCTGCGCGTTACATCGGTTATGCAAATGCCGGTACCATTGAATTTCTCGTCGATGAACAGAAAAATTTTTATTTTCTTGAGATGAACACTCGGCTGCAAGTCGAGCACCCGGTGACAGAAGAAATCACCGGCATCGACATCGTCGAAGAGCAGCTGCGCATCGCCGCGGGCGAGCCGCTCCGCTATAAACAAGAAGAGATTCGCCGCGACGGTCACGCCATTGAAGTGCGCATTTATGCCGAAGATCCGAACACGTTTTACCCGTCGCCCGGCCGCATTACGGTGTTTTCCGCCCCACAAGGCGAATGGATTCGTCATGAAACGGCGGTTCAAAGCGGCATCACGGTCACGCCATTTTATGATCCGATGATCGCGAAATTGATCGCCAAAGGGCCGGATCGGCAAACGGCGATTGAACGCTTGCTCGAAGCGCTTCGAGACTATCGCGTTGAAGGGATTAAAACGAACATTCCGCTGCTTGAGGCCGTGTTGTCCCATCCGGCGTTTCAAGCGGGGGATACGACGACCGATTTCCTTTCGAAACATTGGAAACCAATAAAAACGAAATGAAGCAGAAATGAATGGGGGAAGAAATGATGAATCAAATAACCGCAACGATGGCAGGAAGTGTATGGAAAATTGTCGTCGCCGTCGGTGACCGTGTGGAAGAAGGGCAAGATGTCGTCATTTTGGAATCGATGAAAATGGAGATTCCGATTGCCGCGGAAACGTCTGGCGTCGTGAAGCACATCCACGTGCAGGAAGGAGATTTCGTGAACGAAGGCGACGTGCTTGTCGAGATTGAGTAAAAAGGGGGAGCAGAGCATGAGCCGATGGCCGGCGAAGGTGACGATCAAAGAAGTCGGCCCGCGCGACGGCCTGCAAAACGAAGCAACGCCGATCGCGACCGCCGATAAAATCGCTTGGATCAACCTATTGTCAGAAACGGGGCTGTCGTACATTGAGGTGACTTCCTTCGTCCATCCGAAATGGATTCCGCAGCTTGCGGACGCCGTTGAAGTGGCAGCGGGCATTCGCCGAAAAGCCGGCGTCACGTATGCGGCGCTCGTCCCCAACGAAAAGGGGCTTGAGCGGGCGCTTGGCGCCGGGGTCGATGAAGTGGGCGTCTTCATGTCAGCGAGCGAAACGCACAACCAAAAAAATATTAACAAAACCATCGCCGCCACATTTCCGGTGCTTGAAGCGGTCGTGAAAACGGCAAAACAAGCAGGAAAAACGGTGCGCGGCTACGTTTCCACCGTTTTTGGCTGCCCGTATGAAGGGCCTGTCGCCGTCGATCAAGTGCTGATGGTGGCGGACCGGTTGTTGGCGATGGGGGTTGACGAACTGTCGCTTGGCGATACGATTGGCGTCGCGACGCCCAAGCAAGTCGAAGAGGTGCTCACAATCGTGCTCCGCCGTTTTCCGGCTGATCGGATCGCGATGCATTTCCATGACACGAGAGGGACGGCGCTGGCCAATATTTTAGTGTCAATGGAAATGGGGATTACGACGTTTGACAGCTCGCTCGGCGGCCTCGGCGGCTGTCCGTACGCTCCCGGAGCGTCGGGAAACGTCGCCACCGATGATTTAGTATATATGCTTCACGGCATGGGGATTGAAACCGGCATCGATGTCGAGCAGCTGACGAAAGCGGCTTTGTTTATCCGCGACAAAATCGGCCGCCCGCTTCCGAGCCGCTATTTGCAAACGGTTTGATCATAAGGGGGGAGAAAACGTGAGCACACTTGTATCGTTTGAAACACAAGAAAACGGCATCGCCATTGTGACATTAAACCGTCCGGAAGCGGCCAATGCGCTTTCAAGAGCGCTTCTTTTCGAGCTTGGCGCGCTCTTTCAGGAGATCAAATTTCGCAAAGACGTGCGCGTTGTCATGTTGACCGGGGCAGGAGACAAGGTGTTTTGCGCCGGCGCTGATTTGAAAGAGCGGGCGGGGATGAATGAAACGGAAGTGCGGCAAACCGTTGCCTTAATCAGCAAAACGATCAACGAGGTCGAGAAAGTGCCGCAGCCGGTCATCGCCGTTTTAAACGGCTCGGCGTTTGGCGGCGGGTTGGAGCTTGCCTTGGCTTGCGACATTCGGTTTGCTGCCGACGATATTCAGCTTGGGTTGACGGAAACGTCGCTTGGCATCATTCCGGGAGCGGGGGGGACGCAGCGGCTGCCGCGCCTTGTCGGCATCGGAAAAGCGAAAGAATTGATTTTTGCCGCCAAGCGCATCACCGCCAAAGAGGCCGAGCGAATCGGCCTTGTCGAATACGCGGTGCCGCGCTCCGAGCTGATGGAGCGTGCGCTTTGTCTCGCGCAACAAATCGCTGACAGTGCGCCGATAGCCGTCCGTCAGGCGAAACGGGCGATCCAAAGCGTATTCAACGTTGATTTGGAGACGGGCCTCGCGATTGAGCAGCTCGCCTATGAGGCGACCATTCCGACGAAAGACCGGTTGGAAGGATTGCAGGCGTTTAAAGAAAAGCGGAAGCCGGTGTACAAAGGCGAGTAAGCCCGCTTGGACAAGGAGGGGGCGGTTTGGAAGGAGGAAGCCGCACGGAGCGCTTGCGCCGCATCGGCCTTTTCACAGCGATAAATAAAACACGGCATCCAACCTTGCTCCAGCCGAACAAGCGGGATGGAACAGCAAGATCCATCAAAACAAGGAGGGGAAACAAAGAGATGAAGGAAACAGCCAATCAGCAAGACACGCTCGCAGCGGAGCTGGAGAAAAGAGCGGCGGAAATCAAGAAAGGCGGGGCGCCAAAATATCATGAAAAAAATGCGGCCCAAGGGAAATTGTTTGTCCGCGAGCGGCTGAATTTGCTGCTTGACGATGGCTTGGAAGTGGAAGACGGCTTGTTTGCCAACTGTTTGGCGGATGGCCTGCCGGCTGACGGGGTGGTGACCGGGATCGGCAAAATCAACGGCCGCACCGTCTGCGTGATGGCGAACGATTCGACGGTCAAAGCCGGCTCATGGGGAGCGCGCACGGTCGAAAAAATCATCCGCATTCAAGAGACAGCGGAAAAACTGCGCTGCCCGATCATTTATTTGGTGGACTCGGCCGGCGCCCGCATTACGGACCAACTCGAAATGTTTCCCGGCCGGCGCGGGGCAGGGCGCATTTTTTACAATGAGGTGAAGCTGTCCGGCAAAGTGCCGCAAGTGTGCCTGTTGTTTGGCCCGTCAGCAGCCGGCGGCGCTTATATTCCGGCGTTTTGCGACATCGTCATCATGGTCGAGGGCAACGCCTCGATGTACTTGGGCTCGCCGCGCATGGCGGAAATGGTGATTGGGGAAAAAGTCACGCTCGAAGAGATGGGCGGCGCTCGCATGCATTGCACCGTCTCCGGCTGCGGCGACGTGCTCGTGAAAACCGAAGAAGAAGCGATTGCCTATGCGCGCCGTTATTTGTCATATTTTCCGTCCCATTACGGCGAAAAACCGCCGGTGGTCGAGGCGAAGCCGCCGAAATCGTTTGACAAAACGATCGAGGACATTTTGCCAGAAAACCAAAATGCGCCGTTCAACATGTATGATTTGATTGAGCGGATCATTGACGAAGGATCGTTTTGTGAAATCAAAAAACTGTTTGCGCCAGAAATCATTACGGGACTGGCGCGCCTTAACGGCCAGCCGATCGGCATCATCGCCAACCAGCCGCGCGTCAAAGGCGGTGTCTTGTTCCACGATTCGGCTGATAAAGCGGCGAAATTCATCACGCTTTGCGACGCGTTCCATATCCCGCTTCTGTTTTTGGCCGACGTCCCTGGCTTTATGATCGGCACGAAGGTCGAGCGGGCCGGCATCATCCGCCATGGGGCGAAAATGATCGCCGCCATGTCGGAAGCCACCGTACCGAAGATCTCGGTCATCGTCCGCAAAGCGTACGGCGCCGGGTTGTATGCCATGGCCGGCCCGGCGTTTGAACCGGACTGCTGCCTCGCGCTTCCGAACGCGCAAATCGCCGTCATGGGGCCGGAAGCGGCCGTCAACGCCGTCTACGCCAACAAAATTGCCGAGCTGCCGCCAGAAGAGCGTGCGGCATTTGTCGAACAAAAACGCGAGGAATACCGGCGCGACATCGACATTTACCGTCTCGCCTCCGAGCTTGTCGTCGACGGAATCGTCGCGCCGAACGATTTGCGCAACGAGCTCATCCGCCGATTTGACGCGTATATGTCCAAGTATATGGTCTTTTCTGAGCGGAAGCATGGGGTGTATCCAGTTTGAAAAAATGGATGGCTGTCCCTCTTGCCAAGGGACGGCAGATCATGTATCATAATAATCACCAATCCGCTGCTGCGTTGTGCGTTGTAGAATGAAGTTTCAACCGATGGCAATCAAAAGGGAGTTCTACATTGAAGCGGGAATGTCATGCCTCAATATTCGTGATGGAGGACGGCAGGAACGCTTCTGCGAACACCCACCTGGTGGAGCGTGGTTGAGAAACTGCATTCAGCCAACGGCAACAGCGGCGCGGATTCACGAATGAGGAGTTGGCAAAAGAGTCCAACTGGATGCAAAACATCCGGTTGGACTCTTTTTCGTTGCGTATGTTTTCTCTAAAAGACATGAAACAATATAGTTGATTTTCCCTGTTTTCATGTTATAATCATATTTCGCGCATGAATAATTCGTATTGAAACTATTCCAACAAGAAAGATGAGGCAAGGAGGGGGGATGAATGGAAGGGATCAGCCGGGACATCATGTACGCCGTCTTCCGGACGCAAAAGGCGCTTTATCGCCTCATCCGCGAGGACGCCGCCCGCGTCGGGGTGACAGAGGTGCAGCTGATCGTCTTATATACGCTGCTGAAAAAAGAGCATATTCGCCTGAATGACTTGGCGGAAAAATTAAATTTAAGCAACAGCAATGTCAGCGGCACGGTTGACCGGCTCGTCGGCGCCGGCCTTGTTGTCCGTGAGCCGTCGAAGCAAGATCGGCGCGCGGTCATTTTGAGTTTGACGGAAAAAGGAAAAGAGACAGTGTCGGAAGCGTTTGGCGAGCAGTCGGTGCTGCGCCGGCGGCTTGGCCGCATTCAAGAACTCGTCTCTCCAGAGGAGATTGAACAGTTTTTGCATCTTCATGAAAAAATTAAAGCGATTTTACTCGGGGAGGAATAGACGGTGAACGTGAAACGATTGGTTGCGCTGAACATCATTGTGCTCATTTTGCTTGTCGGTGGAGGCTTTGCCGCCTACTACTATGTGAATGAAGCAACGAACTACATTAAAACGGACAACGCCCGCATCGACGGCCAGGTCATCTCCGTCGCTGCGCCGTTGTCCGGAAAACTGACATCCTGGCGGGGCGACACGGGAAAAACGTTCTCAGCCGGGGAAGAAATCGGTGAGGTGTTTGACGGCAAAACGACGGTGCCGGTGACAGTGCCTCATCGGATGACCATCGTGCAGCAAAACGCGGTCAAAGACTCGTTTGTCGCCGCGGGGACGCCGCTGGCCCGCGGGTTTGATTTGAACGATTTGTGGGTGACGGCGAATATTGAAGAGACCGATATTGAAGACGTGAAAATCGGGCAAGACGTCGATATTTATGTCGATGCGTATCCGGATCGCAAATTCAGCGGCAAAGTCGAAAAAATCGGCAACGCGACAGCGAATACGTTCAGCCTGTTGCCAAGTTCCAATGCGACCGGCAACTACACGAAAGTGACCCAAGTCATCCCGGTGACGATTTCCATTGACAATTACAGCGGAGCCGGACTTGTGCCGGGCATGAACGTCACCGTCCGCATCCATAAGTAGGTGATGGGACATGACAACATTTGTCATTGGTTATATTGTGTTTGCCGTTTTGGTTTTGGCGGCGGTCAACATCGCGCTGCGCCGCCGCAAACCGGCTTCAGCTGCAGGGAAGGCGGCGGATGAAGCGGCGGAAGCCAACGCTCAACCGTTAGCGGAAACGAAAGCAGAGCCGTCGACAGGAACGGATGGGCGTCCGGCCGCTCCGGCCGGTCAAGGCGGCCTTGGGGATATCGGCAGCCGCGGCAAGGTTGTGGCGACGGTCATGCTGGGCGCGTTTGTCGCCATTTTGAATCAAACGTTGATCAACGTCGCCTTGCCGCATATGATGCAAGATTTCAACGTGGAAACGTCGACGATTCAATGGCTCGTGACCGGCTATATGCTCGTCAACGGGGTGCTTATCCCGATCAGCCCGTTTTTAATCGCCAAGTTTCCAGCGAAACGGTTGTTTTTATCGGGCATGTCGTTTTTCGCCATCGGCGCGTTTGTCTGCTCGATCGCTCCGTCGTTTGCCGTCATGCTCACGGGGCGGTTGACACAAGCGGTCGGGGCCGGCATTATTATGCAGCTGATGATGGTCATTATGTTGTCGATTTTCCCGCCGGAACGCCGCGGGGTGGCCATGGGAACGGTCGGAATCGCCATGATGTTTGCGCCGGCGGTCGGGCCGACGCTGTCTGGCTGGATCGTTGAACATTATACATGGCGGCTGTTGTTTTACGTCGTGTTGCCGATCGCGATTTTAGACATTGTGCTCGCCTCCGTCTGGCTGAAACATACGCCGCGTAAAGGCAATCCAGTGCTGGACGTGCAAGGGGCGGTCTACTCTATGATCGGGTTTGGCGGCGTTCTGTATGGCTTCAGCGAGGCCGGAAGCAAAGGATGGGGCGAGACGGAAGTGGTTGTTTCGCTTGTCATCGGCGCCTTGTTCCTCATCATGTTCACATGGCGTTCGCTGCGCTCGGAGCATCCGGTGCTCAATTTCCGTGTGTTCCGCTACCCAGTGTTTACGTTGACGACCGTCATCGGTTCGGTCATTAACATGGCGATGTTTGCCGCCATGGTCTTGCTTCCGGTGTATTTGCAAAACTTGCGCGGCTTTACGCCGCTCGATG
Organism: Geobacillus sp. PK12; assembly: GCF_004123125.1. Taxonomy (NCBI): domain Bacteria; kingdom Bacillati; phylum Bacillota; class Bacilli; order Caryophanales; family Anoxybacillaceae; genus Geobacillus; species Geobacillus sp. PK12. The sequence continues at coordinate 1,079 of NZ_SDKL01000004.1, read as the reverse complement.
CCGGTTTGCTGTTGCTGCCGGGGGCGATTGTGATGGCGGTCATGTCGCCGATCTCTGGTTGGGTGTTTGACCGCATCGGCGCGCGGATGCTCGCTATCGTTGGCTTGATCATCACCGCCGTGACGACGTGGGAATTCAGCAAGCTGACGATGGATACGCCATACAGCCAGTTGATTTGGCTTTACATTTTCCGCATGTTCGGCATGTCGATGCTCGGAATGCCGATTATGACGGAAGGGTTGAACGCCTTGCCGCGCCATTTGTACAGCCACGGCACGGCGATGTCGAATACGATTCGTCAAGTGGCGGCTTCGCTCGGGACGGCGTTCTTGGTGACGATCATGTCCAACCGGGCCAAATTCCATGCGGACATGTACCGAAATGAGATGACGGAAAACAATCCGTTTTTCATGAGCCTTGTCGGCCAGCTGAAGCAGGCGATTCCGAGCGATGAAGCGGTGGTGCAGCTGCTGTATGGGCTCGTGCAGCAGAGATCGACTGTCGAAGGGATTAACGACGCCTTTTTCGTCGCCACCGGCTTGACGGTATTGGCGTTAATGATGGCGTTTTTCTTAAAGGGAAAAAAGCATAAATCGCCATCAGCGTAAACAAAGGAAGCGGCGCAGAAGCCGCTTCTTTTTTTGTTTTATGCCATATGGACAACAATGTTCTTGCTCCCTTTTTGCACACATATACATCATAAAGACAAGCGGATGACAAAAGAGGGGGGGAGCGCCATGGCGCATTTTGGCTCGAAAGGATGGCTTGTTGCCGAGTTGAAAAAGGCAGGCATCGCCCGCCATCCGGTCGGACGGAAAAAAATTGAGACATACAAAGCAGCCGAGCTGTATGGGCTGTACCGAAAATATGTGCAGAAAACGCGCTAGGCCGGATGAAACATCCGGCTTCTTTTTTGGGCAACCTAAAGGGGAAAGGAGGGAGGCGCGCCTGATGGTTGACAAATGCGCCGGAAGCGATGAAGAAAAAACGGTTTACGGTAGCGGAAGGGGAAACGATCGCCGCCTGTTTAGCGCGAGTCAACTACCCCCACTTAGCTAACGCTTGAAGTGGGGGCTTGC
>NZ_SDKL01000039.1:0-21362 GCF_004123125.1 Geobacillus sp. PK12 | reverse complement strand
CGAAACAATTCACAAAAAATTTAGCACATTCCTTCAGAAAAGGGGAGAGGGCTTTCTGAAAGAATGTGCAAGAAAATGGGCGTTTTGTGCTGAAATAAAATGATAATTTACATTACAGATTCTCAGATCCCCATGTACCTTCTACTTTTTAATTAGCAACACACAACACTCCACATGCGTTGAGTAGTGATCGCAGATATCGAGATAGTAGCAGTGTTCACCTAATCCTTTTTGATAAAAAAAGAACAGCAGGAAACAATACAAATCAGCCATGATAGAAGCATGATTCCAAAAACGAGATAGTTCTTTTGGGATGTTTAGTGCAAAATAAAAGTGCAGAGATGCGCAAAACAAACGTTATGCATAGGGTCTTTACATGGAATAGCAGCCATGATGACCTGCTTAGGTTTGCCAAATCTGCTACAGCTGGCTGCTTAGCAAAAGAATCATGGCTGCAGAGGCTCCATATTAAGCCTTTAATAGCGAGAATTTGGTTGAATTTTTATTCAATATGACAGAATTTATATACTGAAATACTCTGCACTTTTTTCTTACAAAAAACAACAAAAGCTGAGTGATTGGTTGGCGATAACTTGTTCCTCTGTTGATGAAAACTCAATTATTTGTAAAACTCATTTAGAAAACTGCTCAGGAGGCATCATACGCTCCCCGTAGGAATTTCCCGCTTTGATACCTCAATTTGTTATTCGTAATTGTTAGCCGCTACAAAATTCACATCAGTACCCCTTTATAGTTTGCCTAATCCTTAACCGTTATTTATCAGATTCACGAAAATTGAATTAATTGTCGAGAGAGTTAGCCAAACAATTTTCATAAAAACCGGGAGTGTTATTTCACCGACACTTATATCTATTGAATGAGCCAATCTATTACGATAATTAAGGCCTACATCTCTATCCTCATGTAAAAAATAATATCTAGTCCAGCGATGATGGTGTTCACCAATTATATTGTCTAATACACCCACATTATTACTTGAAGTCCCTAGGATTGTACCAAGTGTTATCCTTGACCTTTCAAAAAAGGCATTCTCTTCAATACATATATAAATAAGTCTAAGTACTTTCTCTAGAAATGTGATCACAAACATTGCTTTCATCTGGTAAAACACAGCTTCACTAGTATCCCTACTATCACAAAGGATCATTATTAACGCATCTATATCCTTATCTAAGTCATCGTATTTTGTATCGTGATTCAGAACCTCGAAAATAGAGTCAATAACCATTTTTAGAGAATCCCTAAATTCGTTTACTCTATTCGGTTTTCTAAACCAGTAAAGCAACGACATTGAATGACTAGTGATCAGTCGATCCATTGCACTGAACTTCCCATATGTAAAATACTGGTTGGAGTTAAAAGGTGTTCTTACCAAATCAACTAATGAAGGTTCATAACTCTTTGCCCCTTCCTCCAATATTGAGTACCAAAGATTATGAGTGTTTAGCCGATGTGTTATTGTCATATATTTTGTAAAATAGTCTAACCCTATTTTATCCAATTCTTCCATTAAATCATCATATGAAGCTGTTGATAATTCAAAGTGGAATTCTTGGCCATTCTCTAACAAGAATTTCTCTGCCTCTTCGTTAATTCTTCTAAGATAATTCTCTATTTGTCTTGAATGTTCGGAACGTATAAAATACAGTGTTTTATTCGCTCTGTGAATGATGGTTTGCAAATAATAAACATGCTGTGTCCCGCTATTGAACTGATTCTCAATATACCTATATATTTTGTCTCCCAATTCACATGCAATGTCCCTAAAATTGCTTTGATATAATCTTTCAACCGTTTCACAAATATTTTCAAATCTATAGGCACAGAGTTTTTCAAAATTGTCATCATCCAGCAACAAACATCTCATTAATTCCCCATTATTATCCTTTAATATATTTGACAATTCACTAAACTTATCGTAAACAAAAATAGGCATTTCCCGTATCATATATTCCAAAATACCTGAGTTCTTAAGTACATTGTAAAATTTTATAATTAGCTGTATTGTCAAGTCTTTAACTCCACTTTTGAAATACTTATTATTATATCTAAAAATATCTTTATAAGATGACGCAATAAATTTTACTAAACTTGAGTTATTGACTTGATTCAATTTGCTCGCTGAATATTTAATAACCTGTTTTAACTGCCCCTTATAAGGCTCAAGCAAATAGTCAGAATCTTCGTTGTATAGGGTTACGAACTTCAAAAACAAAACATCAATGTAATCATTTATATCATCAATACATCCAAAGCTCTTCTTTTCATAATAACTTTTCATTTCCTCAAAATTATCAATTATTGTTCTAATCGTATGGGGAGTACTTAGGTCAGAGATATCATACTTTTCTAAAGTTATTAATACCTTTTTCTCATCGTATAAACTTGAAATAAAATTCATTAATTTAACCACCCTGTTACTTACTTGCGATCTCCGTACAAATCTAATGAGCATGTTGCCACTTAATATATTTATTCGGCTAGTTGAGCAATTAAGGCCCAACTAACCGAATATTCTTTAATAAGTTTAGATACCAGCAAAATGTTTTCAGCTACGCCCCCACAATATCTTCTGAATTTCTGTTAATCTCATCGATAATGCTAATAATCCTCCGCGCGTCATCCATGTTGTCTTTAAAGAGTTCAACAATGCTGCCGACGGTTTTAAACGGTTCTTCCTGCAGCACCCGCTTGTCCATGACTCCGTTTTTCACAAAGTAATCGATGATCAATTTGGCTACGTAAACTGTTCAATGACCGTCAGCGGGTTCGTAATGCCGCCTGTCCAAAACGTTTCCCATATTTTATCGACTTTATGGCGCAATTCGCCTGTGAGCATGGCTTCTATGTACCTCCTTGTGATTTCCAATCTCTATTATATACGGTTTTCGATACAAAAAGGGGAAGAAAAATACGTTTTATGCCGGTTGACGCTCAGGAAGACAGAGGGTGACATTTGGGGCAAAGAAACTCCAACTGTGCTTTGCATGAAGCGGGAGTCGTTCACCATAACCGTTCGAGGAACACTTGCAAGTGTTGTGGATTCTCAATAGGATGGATCTCATCCAGCCCCCAGTTTTGCAGGCGGATGAAATCTTTATCATGTCATTCGTGTCGTCATGGCCGTTTGCCCAATTCGACTGCAAACAACAAGGCCGGATCCACCGGCCCGTTGTCTTATCTCAACCGAATTTTCGCCACACACTCCACATGCGCCGTGTGCGGAAACATGTCCACTGGCTGGACTTCGATCGTTTCGTAGCCGCCGTCTTCTAGGATGCGCAAGTCGCGGGCGAGCGTCGCCGGGTTGCACGAGACGTAGACGACGCGCGGCGGTTTCATGGCGATGATCGTCTCAAGCAGCGAGGCGTCACAGCCTTTGCGCGGCGGGTCAACGACCAAGCAGTCAGCGCGGATGCCTTCTTGATACCAACGCGGGATGACGTCTTCGGCGGCGCCGACTTCGAAGGTGACGTTTTGGATGCCGTTGAGTTTGGCGTTGCGCTTGGCGTCTTCGATCGCTTCGGGGACGATTTCGACGCCGTAGACGTGTTTCGCTTTACGCGCCAAAAAGAGCGAGATCGTGCCGATGCCGCAGTAGGCGTCGATCACCGTCTCCCGCCCGGTCAACTCCGCGTATTCGAGCGCTTTGTCATACAGCACTTTCGTCTGTTCGGGGTTGACTTGGTAAAACGAGCGGGCCGAGATGGCGAATTGAATGCCGCCGATGCGGTCGGTGATGAACTCGCTTCCCCATAACACCCGCGTTTTGGCGCCGAAAATGACGTTCGTCCGCTCGGGGTTGACGTTTTGCACGATCGATTTCACGCCCGGAATGGCGCGGACGATGTCACGGACAATGTCCTGTTCGTGTGGCAGATGGTCCGTGCGGGTGACGAGCACGACCATCACCTCGCCAGTTGACGCGCCGTAGCGGGCGACAATATGGCGAAGAACGCACTTGTGCGTAGCTTCGTCGTATGGGGGAATACCATAGCGCTCGGCGATGCGCTTCACGGCCTGGACGACGACATCGTTCGCCTCTTGCTGGATGAGGCAGGCGTCCATATCGATGATTTCATGCGTCCGCTCCTTGTAAAAGCCCGCCACCAAGCCCCCTTCGCGCTCGCCGACCGGCACTTGCGCCTTGTTGCGGTAGCGCCATGGGTTCTTCATCCCGATGACGGGATGGATGGTGACGCCTTCTAGCTTGCCGATGCGGGCGAGCACTTCTTTCACCTGCTTTTCCTTCGCTTTCAGCTGGCCTTCGTAGCTGAGGTGTTGCAGCTGGCAGCCGCCGCATTGGCGATAGACGGGGCACGGCGGCTCAACGCGGTCGGGGCTTGGTTCGTACAGCTCCACGAGGCGGCCGTACCCATACCCTTTTTTCACTTTGATCGCTTTCACCTTCGCCCGCTCGCCGGGAAGCGCGTGTTTCACAAACAACGGAAAGCCGTCGACTTTCGCCACCCCGAGCCCGTCGTGGGTCAAATCGGTGAATGTGACGTCATAATACTCGTTTTTGGCGACTGGTGGTTGCTGCTTCGTCATGTCGTTCTCCTTTCTGCCGTTCCTCTGTATATGTAGCGTGCCCTTTATAGGGGAAAGGCATAAGAAAAGAACAGGCTTATCTTCCTGTTCTCACTTGTTCTGCCTTTTCTTTTGGCATCAATACGTCAATATGGCGGCGCAAATTGACGAACTCCCCTGGAAGCATGCCGCCGAATTCGCCGTCTAAGTTCAGCTGCATCGGCGAGTGCACTTTCACCCGGTTCGCTTTCGTGTAAATGACGTGTGGGTCGTTGATGTGCTCGCCGCGCGCCGCGAGGGTGACAAGGCGGATGAATTCGGCCAAGTTCGTTTTCTTGACGATGATAAAATCGAACAAGCCGTCATTCAATGATGAATCGGGTGCCAGTTTTTCAAACCCGCCGACCGAGTTCGTGAGCGAAACTAAAAACATCATAATCTCACCTTCGAACAGTTTGCCGTCATACTCAATTTGCGCTTCGGTCGCCTTGATGGACGGCAACATCTCGATCCCTTTCAAGTAATAGGCGAGCTGGCCAAGCATCGTTTTCAGCTTGCTCGGCACTTCGTAGGTGAGCTCGGTCAGGCGCCCGCCGCCCGCGATGTTGATGAAATAGCGCGTTTTGTCTTCGTTCGTCACACAGCCGATGTCAATCGGGACGGGCTCACCCGTGGCGATCACGTCGCACGCCCCTTCAATCGAACGCGGCACGCCGATGGCGCGGGCGAAATCGTTCGTCGTCCCAACGGGAATGACGCCCAGTGTCGGCCGATGCGGCTGATCGGCGATGCCGTTGACGACTTCATTGATCGTTCCGTCGCCCCCTGCGGCGACAACGAGATCAAATTCCCGCAGGACGGCCTGGCGCGCTGCTTCCGTCGCATCCCCCGGCCCTTCGGTGGCGTGGCACGACGTTTCATAGCCCGCCTTTTCCAACTGCACGAGCACATCAGGCAAATGGCGCTTAAACAACTCGCGACCCGATGTCGGGTTATAAATAATTCGAGCTCGTTTCATTATTCTCAACCTACTTCCTTTTTTTCCATTCCACTCGTTCCCATCATAACGAAACAACGCTTGATGCGCAACTCCGACGAATGTCGTGAACAAGGCGGCGAGAAACAGCGCCCTCGGGTTCAAGCGAAGGGCGCTGTGGGAGGATAGGCATCATTCTGTTGTCTTCGCCTCTTGGGACGATGCTGGCGCACCGAGCGGCTGGGCATGGGCGGGTGCGCCCCCTTGGGCGATGTTCTCAAGCAACTGCTTCACATCGATGCCCGTTGACGCTTTTAACGTCTCCTGCAAGCTCGCCATTAAGTTCGTCGCATAGCCCGTGACGCGGTTGGCGCCGCCCCCCGCTCCTGAGCCGGTGTCGACGATCGTCAGCTTCTCGATGTTCGCAAGCGGGCTCGCCACTTGTTTCGCATACTCCGGAAGCATCTTGATGATCATGTCGAGCACCGCAGCCTGGCCATAGCGCTCGAACGCTTCGGCGATCTTTTGTTTCGCTTCCGCTTCGGCGAGGCCTTTCAGTCGGATGATTTCCGCTTCCGCTTCCCCTTTCGCTTTCTCCGCCTCGGCTTTTGCCAACCCGTCGAGTCGGACGCGCTCCGCTTCCGCTTTCGCCAGCGTTTCGACGCGGTACTTTTGCGCATCGGCTTCGGCGATTTGTTTCGCCTTTTCCGCCGCCGCTTTTTGTTCGATCGCATAGCGCTCGGCATCGGCTTTTTTCTTCACTTCCGAGTCGTATTGGCGCTCGCGGCGCAAAATTTCTTTTTCTTCGAGCTCGATTTGTTTTTGCCGCTCGATGATTTTGATTTGCATTTGTTGGGCCATCACTTCTTGTTTCGCCTTCGCTTCCTCCAAATGATACGCCTGGTCGGCGCGCGCTTTGGCGATGTCTTGTTCGCGGCGGAACTCGGCGAGCTTCAGTTGGTTGATTTTCTCCGCTTCGGCGATTTCCGTCAGCCGCTCGAGCTCGGCTTTGCGCGCTTCCTTGTCCGCTTCGGCGCGCTTGATGCGCGTCTCTTTTTCCGCCTCGGCTGTTGCGATGTCGGCGTCGCGCTTCACTTGGGCGATGCGCGGTTTCCCGAGTGCATCAAGGTAGCCGTTTTTGTCGCGCACGTCTTTGATCGTAAACGAGACGATGACGAGCCCCATTTTCGCCAAATCTTGCGACGCGACACGCTGCACTTCTTGCGAAAACTTGTCGCGGTTTTTGTAAATTTCTTCAACAGTCATTGACCCGAGAATGGAACGGAGATGGCCTTCGAGCACTTCTTTCGCTTCGTTTTCCATATCTTGGCGTGTTTTGCCTAAAAACTGCTCGGCCGCGGTCGCGATTTCGCCGATTGAGCTGCCGACTTTAATAATGGCCACCCCGTCCGCCATCACGGGCACGCCTTGTTCGGTGTACACCTCGGGCGTTTGCACGTCAAGCTTGATCGACAATAGGCTCAGCGGCTCAGCCTGTTGGAAAATCGGCACGACGAACGTGCCGCCGCCGCGGACGATTTTGATTTTGTTTCCCGATTCATCGACATGAACGTTTTTGCTTCCTAAGTAACTGCCCGTTACAATGAGCGCCTCGTCCGGCCCGACGGTGCGGTAGCGGGCAATAAAAATGGCAATAAGGCCGACAAGAAGCAAGACGACGACACCAATGACCATCAACCATGGCGCAACCATGACAAGTCCCCTTTCTTTGTTTTAGATGGAAAGGTGATACGGATCGTGCCTCGCCACCACAGCGACGCCGTTTTCCATTTGTACGATGATGACCTCTTCCCCTGACGGAATGGCCTCATTATTTGCGCTTTTCGCCGCTTTGGCCACCGCGCCGCTTTTACGGGAGATGAGAATTTCGCCCAACCCGTCAGGCGGCACCGAGACGATCACTTTAGCAAGCGCCCCCTCCAAATCGGCGTCCGTATACCCAAGTGACGCCTCAGCCGAACGGAGCGGCAAAAAAACGAAAAAGTGCAACAGCAACACAGCAACAAGCGCCACGCCGATGGCAAGCCACAGAACCAAGCTCGATGCCCAGTCTGTGTACCATTCCGCCAGCAATCCGACCGCGCTGCCAACAATGAAAAACGATAAAACTAGCTGCGGACTGAACAGCGGATGATCAGCCACATCGAACAAACCGTCAAGCACATCGCTGAAGAAAAAATACAAAACCGTCAACAACGCACTGACGACAAGCACCCATCCGTACACAACTTCAGGCGAATGGCTGAACAACTCCCCTCCCTCCTTTCCCCTTCGCTTATACATACGGCGAGGGCAGCCATTGGTTTCATCATTTTTCCAATGTCATCAAAATTCGACAATCCTCCCTGATTTCCTTCTTCTAACAGCAGAAAAAATGCAGGGAGACCGGCAGGATTTTGCATAGTGCAAGGCGAATCAAGCTATGCGAATCTAAAAACATATCGGGAGGAAGACCATGTCAGAAACGCGCATTGACCACGATCGGCTGTTTAAAGAGTTGTTGAGCACCTTTTTTGAAGAATTTGTTCTCCTCTTCTTTCCTCACGTACACGAACAGATTGACTTTCACTACCTTTCCTTTTTATCAGAAGAAGTGCTGACCGATGTCACCGCGGGTGAAAAACATCGAGTCGATTTATTGGTCGAGACGAAGCTGAGAGGAGAAGATGGACTGATCGTCGTCCACATCGAACATCAAAGCTACATCCAATCCTCGTTTTCAGAGCGAATGTTCATTTATTTCAGCCGCTTGTTTCAAAAACACCGCCGCCGCATTCTTCCGATCGCCATCTTCAGCTATGATGCCATCCGCGATGAACCATCTTCATTCACCGTTTCGTTTCCGTTTTTGACCGTTCTCGATTTCCGTTTTTTGACGGTGGAATTGTCCAAACTCCCATGGCGCACATACATCCGCCATGACAACCCGGTCGCCGCCGCCCTGTTAAGCAAAATGGGGTATAATGAAGAGGAGAAGGTGGAAGTGAAAAAGGAATTTTTGCGCATGCTCACCCGCCTCGAGCTCGATGAGGCGAGACAGCGTCTGTTGTTCGGCTTTTTCGAAACGTATTTGCGGTTATCGGAGGAAGAAGAAGTCCGACTGCGAAATGAGGTGAAGACCATGGAGGAGAAGGAGGCTGCCAAAGTCATGGAACTTATCGTGTCATACGAGCAGAAAGGCATGGAAAAAGGAATGGAAAAAGGAATGGAAAAAGGAATAGAGAAAGGAATGGAGAAAGCAAAGTTGGATGTTGCGAAACGAATGTTGGCAAAAGGATTTGATGCTGACACGATCCATGAACTGACCGGACTGCCGCTAGAAACGATTGAACAATTGAAGCCATGAGAAGGCAAACCCCTTCTCCCTGAATCATTCGGGTTGCCGCCCCCCATTTCTCCAAACTTTGGAACATCTTCAGGGAGAAGGTCTTTTCATCGTTCTTCGCTTTATTCCTCTGAAATCCCCATCCGCTCCAATTCCCGCCCAAGCTGCCCCGTAAGCATGAGCCTGTACATGCGAAAATCGGCCCGAAGCGACCAAAACGGATGGCCGAAGGTGGCGGGCTTGTTTCCTTCGATGAAAAAGTGGCTGAACCAGGCGAGCGCATAGGCGGCGATTGGCGCGCCGAGCAACCACCACGCATTCCTCGTCGCGATCGCGATGATCACAAACAAAAACACGAAGCTCGTTCCGACAAAATGCCAACGCCTTGTCGCTCGTTTCCGGTGCTGGGTCAAATAAAAGGGCCAAAACTCTTCATAATCGCGGAATTCCATCTCCCTTTCCCCCTTCGACGGATGCGGCGCGCCGCCCACGAATGCCGCGAACGAGCAGCACCCAGTACCCGATCATGTACAGAAACAGCACAAGCGACAGCCACGCCCACCATTGCCCTTCGATGAGGGATTGCTGCCAGTAGGCGAACGGATCGACGCCGACCCTGGCGATGGTGTGAAAATTGTTCAGAAAAAAGAGCGGCACTGCGATCACCGCAACGAGCGAATACAAGCGGCGAACCGTTCCTTTCACTAGCATCGCCACACCGACAATCAAGGTGGCCATGCACATAATGTAGTACAACACGGACATCCATAGCGGCGCACTCGGACCCATTTCAAATCCCTTTCAAATCCCTTTTCATCCGTCATAATGGCCATATTCGATGAGAACCAAAAGAGTTCCTTCCTGTTAGAACGATGTTCCCTTCCTCTGTGAGGGAGCGGCTGCTCAAGTTCAACACACATTTGGCCTGCACCCACAAAGCTCCCCTTCATAATGAATTGTGTTTTCAAGTTGCGGGAAAGAGTGTGGGAACACAGAAGGACGTAACTCTTAGAACGGGATCTCCTCCATTTTTGGGATCATGCCCGCTCAGCTGCAGTCAGTTCGCTTTTGTTATGTTTAGCACTTGAGAATCAATACCTAATTCTATATACATGCAACATGAAGAGTTAACTTCTCAGTCATCCTGCACACCCTAAGCGTTGCAGCACTTCCTGCGGACGTTCGTGGATGTCGTCCGCAAACCGAGCAATGGCCTGGACGATATCGTTTCGATGTTTGTGAAACACATTGGCGATCACGGTGTCTTTCAGCCATTTCCACAAGCTGAATGCGGGCGTGATCCAACACCAAGACGATGAGACGGTCTGGATAGCGCTCTTTGAGCATTCTCAAGAAATTCAAGAACGTCGCGGCATTGGCGCGGCAGTCGTTTGATGAAGCACCGTTTCGCCATCGTGGATGTTGACCGCGCCAAACCGCGATACGTGGGCATGATGGCCGAACGTCGGCACTTGTTTTTGGCGGCCGACTTCTGACCATGTGGACCGCAAGACATGGTAAGAGCGGATATGGGTTTCATCGATGTACAGAAGAACGGCATCTTCTGTGTCCTTGGTGATCAAGTTTTTTGATCAGATCCATTTGCTTTTCCAATTGCTTTTGCTCATCCGGGTTCCCTTTCGCCAGTGTGTACGTCGGTCGTGTCCACGACAGCCCTTTGCGGTGCAGGAGTTTTCGCAGCGCTTCGCGGGAAATGGAAACACCGAATTGCTTTGCGACATAGGATTGCAGGAGTTTGGTGTTCCACGCCGAGGCGACGTCCCAGCCCAGTTCGGCGGGAGTGGTGGTCAACACAAGCTGTTTGATCTTTTCCTGCTGTTCTTCGGTGAGAAACGGCTCTCGCCCGGGGGCGAAATCCCGATGAAGCAGGAGTTCAAGGCCGCCTTCGTTGAACAGCGACACATAATGGGAAACGGTTTGTCGGCACACGTTGACCATGGAGGCCGCTTCTTTGCCCGAATAGCCTTCCATGACGAGGCGAACGGCCATCACCCGTTGTCGAAGAAGGGTGTTTTTGATTTTCCGTTCCTGTTTGCGAAGTGTCCGAGGTGTCCATCCGTGATCGTTGGTGATTTTGAGACGTTTCATGCAGAATTCCGCTCCTTTTCCATACTTTTCCTTAGGGACAGTATAACCGGAGTGGGCACCGCTTATGCGAAGGTTAACTTTTCAATGAGCATGTATATACAATGAATGGTCAAAACATCAGCAACAATCTGCTGATCCATTCATGCAACGAACATACCAGGACACTGACCGCTCGCTTTCGTAAGCGTAAATCACGAATCATGCGGAAGACAACAACATGAGTCATACAAAAACGGGTCTCTTAATCATACGGTTCCTCTCCTACATGAATGATCGTTATCCGTTACATGTGAGGAAAATATTGTAGGTCATATTCATGTTCCCCAACAAGCGCAGTGGAGTGAAAAAAGAAAAAGATATACAAAACGAACCTGTCCCTGCTATAATGTCAATTGAAAAAAGAACCAATATTGGAGAAAAACGTTCATGAACGTTCAACAACATGCCATTGTCAACCACCTACATGTAGAATGGACGAATTTCGTTACCAATGGGTGTTAGTGGATTTACTTAAGTGATAAATAATGACTAGGGGTTTTCTTGCACTTTTTCAACTAGACAGGGGGAGCAACAGATGCCAGATGTGACTATATCGATTTGGACTGCTGCAGTCGGCTTTTTTCTCGGTTTCTTGGCATACTTTTTTAAAAAATGGTGTCCTTCTTTATATGTACATATCCTCACTGCGATACTCGGAATCGGATGGATCGTCTATGTGTTCTTAGATCAAGGGTTTATAAAAACGGTGCCCATTTTTTTTATATTTGGATTTAGCTTTTTTAGCTCTCCGGTACCGGAAAGAAGCAAAACCCAATTGAAAGAGATCATCGATCAACTAAAAGAACAAGGTGCGAGAGAAATAGTCTTGTCTAAAAATAAAGAGCGCCTATTAGCGGATTTGTTATTTTCCGGATTTTTCATCGTCATTGCTGTTCTTTATTTCCTTTTCGGGCCGAATTCCGCGATTACGTTCATCCTTTTATATAGCTTCATCTCTCTTTTTGTTGGGCTGACAAAAAGAGTGGGACTGCTTCGCTCTCTCCGCCTTTTTTACGCAGAACACGAAGAAGCATTATATGCTGTATCTTTGTTTGAAACCAAAAAATATCCATTGAAGGAACTTTCAGAAGTAAGCGTTCAGACAAGGCCGGATGTGTTGCAACTATTCCAGCTTTTTTCTTTGTTCTCTCCTAATATGGACTATACGACCAGCATGGGGAAAACGTGGAAGTTATCTTTTTCCGGTGAAAAAGTTTATCTCACCCCTGATCCATTAGAATCGATGGATTTTCTCCTTAAAGGAGAAATACATAAAACGGAAGAGTTCGAAGTAAAGCCTTTTTATCATCCGAAAAATTGGAAACGACTTTTAGGAAAATGGTATTTTGCAGCAACGGTGAAAGGGGTGGGAGCTTATGCAGCCCTTCTCACACTGTTTACTTTGCTGGGGATCGGGCCGATCGCAACAACCGCTGTTATTATACTATTTTGGATATTCAATCTATGGATTTCGGATCGCGTATTGAAAATCGCTTTAGATATGAGGAAAATAGACGATCCCGATTTGCTGCCCATCATCGAGAAAGTCTTTTCACGTGCCGGCCTTTCTCATGTTGATATTTATGTTACGGAATCGGCCGAATATAACGGTTTTGCGATAGGTGCGAATATTGGTCGATCATTGGTAGCGTTAACTTCAGAAACGCTGAAACTTCCCCATGAAGCCATTGAAGGCATTTTGGCTCATGAGGCGATTCATGTGAAAAAGCGAGATGTCTTGATAGGACAGTTATTGCGATTTGCGTTGATCGGGTTAGTTTTTGCTGGTGTTTTCCTTATCCATGAAGCCTTTCCAAATTGGCTAGAACATAATCAAATCTTTGTTTTTCTCGGCCTATGGCTCTTGATTTTTCTGCTTCCTGCTTTCCAATCTCTATTCACACAGTGGATGGAAGTCCGGGCAGATCATTTAGGAGCAACGCTGTTGGACGGTGGGAATGCTCAAATGGCTAACAGTTTGACGATCCTGTGTGAATATCAAGATCGAGCATTGGAAAAGTCTGTAGGATACCACATTGATTTTAAAAACGAGCAAGAAGCAAATAAAAAGGACAAAAAAATCTCTTCCTTAGAAAGAGATTCTTGGTTTTTTAGATTTTTGGAATTCCAGTTTATGCCCCATCCGCCCATGTATTGGCGTGTTCATGCGCTTCAAACAACAGAAACCGAATGGAGCATCAGGAAAATCAAATTATGGTGGTGCAGCCGCTTCCGAGAGTCGTTGCCCAATTGAAACCGTAGGTGAGCAAACTTACTCATCTCCATGGACAACTGAGATCCCTTCGTGAGACTTCGCTGTTGTACATATGAGGCACGAACGTCCTTGTGGCTCGTAGTAGGCACGCCTATTCTAGCCAAGGAATTCGGTCCTTGTGACAACAGCAAACGAAGCCCTTCCTCCAACATCATTCCGAGCGAAGTGATGATTCGGATCATGGGGCCCCCTGTATTGAGGGCGCACCCACTCTCGGACATGCAACGGCTGCACGTCGTCCTGCCAGCTCTCGCAATATGAGCAGACTCGATACAAAAAGTGCTGACGACACGGAATCAACGTACAGCCGTCTCATTTCGCTTTATACTCCAGCATCATGAGCAAGCGCCGCACACGAAAATGAACATCGCCTCTTTCCAGCCGCTTCGGCTGAAAAGAGGCGATGTCTTCTTACGACTGGCTGCTGTCTCTCGCTTTTAAGGTGACCGATACGGTCGTCTCAAACCCGTCGCGATAGATCGTCAGTTTGATGCGATCACCGACCGCTGTTTTCGTATACAAATATTTGCGCAACGCGCTGACGCTGTCGATTTTCTCCCCGTTGATCGCCGTGATGACGTCTTTCGATTTCAATCCGGCCGCGGCGGCTGGGGAGAACGGTTCGACGGACGTGACGGCCGCCCCGCTTGTGATGTTCGACGGCAATTTCAATTCATTCGTGCGGACATCATCGGACAAATCCGCCACATCGACAAGCTGGACGCCAAGGTACGGGCGTTTGATTTTCCCATCTTTCATCAGCTGCTCGACGATCGGTTTGACGTTTTCGCTCGGGATGGCAAAGCCGAGCCCTTCGACGCCCGTTTCCGCGATTTTCATGCTGTTGATGCCGATCACTTGCCCCGCGCTGTTGATGAGCGCCCCGCCGCTGTTGCCCGGGTTGATCGCGGCGTCCGTTTGGATGACGTCGATTTCCCAATCGCCCGCTGACGTTGAGACGGGCATCGTCCGTTTGCCGCTGACGATCCCTTCCGTCACCGTCCGCGACAAATCAAGGCCGAGCGGGTTGCCGATCGCCGCGACAGGCTCGCCGATTTTCACCTTCGACGAGTCGCCGAAGCTCGCCACTTTCGTCACCCCTTCAGCAGGGATTTTCAAGACGGCGAGGTCGGTGAGTGCATCCGCGCCGACGATGTCGGCGTTCACTTTCTTGCCGTTCGCGAGCGCCACTTCGACTTTGTTCGCCCCTTCAATGACATGGTTGTTCGTCACAATGTAGGCCGCATTGCCGTCTTTTTTAAAGATGACGCCCGACCCCGTTCCCGCTTCGGTATCTTGCGCTTGATCAGAGAAAAAGTCCACTTGCTTCTGAATGTTGACGACCCCGACGACCGCATCGGCGACTTTGTTAATAGCGTCAATCATATTCGTGTTGACGTTCGCCGTCGGCTGCAATGGCAGCGCCTCGCTTTTTGCGGTCGTTTCCGCTGTTTCCGTTTGGGAATTCGTTTCTTCATGCATCCATTTCGGCGCCACATACCACGTCGCCGCGCTCCCAATCACCGCCCCTGCGACGGAAGCGGCGAGCCACGATACAAAGCGGCCGCGGCGTTTCGGTTCTGGCGTTGGGGTTGGTTCAAATGGCATCATGTCCATGGCTCATCTCCTCCTTCGTGATCCCTAATCGCATATACGACATTTTTGTGCGAATGGCCGCCAAGCAGTGAAATGGCGGGCGAAATACGACGATGCCACCGACATCGATCGGTCTCGCATAAAGGGAGGACCAGCGGCACTGTTTCCTCCGATTGTTCCGATGCATCGTTTCATCCCTTCCTGCGTACGTTATGTCGTCTCCGGCGCTGGCGTCATCCGCTTCTGCTTCCGCCTCCGTCCCGCTGCGAGCGTGCGGATCGACAGGAAAATCCCCGTCGCGGTCAAAATGATCATCGCCACCGCCGCGACATCAACCGCCCAGCGGATGTCAAGCGAACCGATTCTCCCTTCGTGCAGCTGGCGGACGAACATCATCAGCGACGATCCCCCTTCCTCGGCACGCGGAGTCATCGGGGCCGTGGACGCTCCCGTCCCCGACGTCTGCCCCGCCCCGAACGCGTTCATTCTTTCCTGCGCGGCGCGGTGCATCTCGCCGCGCTCCGCCTGGCCGATCAGCCACGGCTCGGATAGAAGGAGCCCCGTCACCGCCTCAACAAGCAAAAAGATCGAACTGATCAGCCCAATCCAAAGATGCAAATTCCTCATTTTCCTCATCGCCGTTTGCCTCCTTTTCCTCTTCGTCCATCATGATAGCCAAGGAAGGTGAAAAAATGGTGAAAATTCTTTTTGAGAGAACAGCCTTCTGCGCGGCGAATGGGCTGCGTTTTCACCGTTTTTTCACGAACGATTTGATATGATTAAGAAGGAAGAGAGACAGAACGGGAGGAATGGCGATGAAAATTTTGCTGGCCGAGGACGATCTTCACCTAGGGGAGCTGATCGTTCATTTATTGAAAAAGAAAGGGATCGACCATATCGATTGGGTGCAGGAAGGGGAAGATGCGTACGATTACGCCATGGCGGAGTTTTACGATGTCGTCGTGCTCGATTGGATGCTTCCAAACGGCGATGGGGTGGACATTTGTCGACGGTTGAGGCAAAACGGCTACACAGGCGCGATTTTGATGTTGACGGCGAAAGACGCCGTCCACGACCGCGTCACCGGGCTTGAGGCGGGAGCGGACGATTACTTGGTCAAACCGTTTGAAATCGACGAGCTCGTCGCGCGGCTCAAGGCGCTCGCACGGCGGACGTTCGTCCCGCTTCAAGAGGAAAAAGTGGCGTTTCACGGCTTCACCTTAAACCGGACAAGCCATACGCTCCATCGCGGCGATGAAGAGATTTTCCTCACTCCACGCGAGTTTCAGCTTCTCGATTTGCTCGTGCAAAACCAAGGGCAAGTCGTGCCGCGCGAAACGATATTGGACCGCGTTTGGGGGTGGGATGCCGATGTGTCAATGAAAACGATCGACGCGACAATCAAGCTATTGCGCAAAAAGTTGAAAGACGATGTCATCCAAACCGTTCGAGGAGTGGGGTATAAAATTGAAAAATAACTGGAGGGAATGGCGCGACTGGCTGCGCCGCCTAGGAAGCGCCGACTTGTTCCGCCGCGCCCATTGGCGGCTCACAGCGCTCTACAGCGGCATTTTCACCTTGTTTCTCGCCTTGTTTATCATGATCGCCGCTGCACTGTTTTACTGGATCGCCACCTCTGACCAAGAGCGGCGCATCAGCCGCCTCGCCGAGCAAGAGGCGAGTACGATCGAACAAGTGCTGCTCAAGCAAAGCAACTTCGACTTGTTTGATGATGAAAATGTCATTTTGTTAAGCGAAGACCAACTCTTTTTTTACGTCATCGGCCCAAACGGCGGCCTGCTCGCCGGGGATGAAGTGCATCCGCGCCTGCGTCCGTATTTTTTAAACGCCTTGTCCCATCTCAAGGCAAATGAGCGCGCTCCCGTCTACATGAGCGTCTCTTTGCCGGAACATATGCCCGGCCTCGCGCGCGAAGCGGCCCGCGACTGGCGCGTGCTCGCCGCCGCCCGTCCGCTCGTCATCCACGGCGATTTCGTGGGCATGCTGTATATCGGCATGGACGTCACGTCGTTTTTCGGCGTGTTCCATTGGCTGCTCATTGTGCTCATCGGCTTGGCCGTTTTGTTTCTTGCTGTCGGCGTCGCGCTCAGCTTCTTTATGTCCAAGCGCGCGCTCGCACCGATTGAAGAAGCGTACGAGCGGCAGCGCCAGTTCGTGGCTGACGCCTCGCACGAGCTGCGGACGCCGCTCAGCGTCGTCTTCTCGTCCGTCGAGGCGCTTTCGCTTGAGGAGGATGTGATGAAAAACGACTTTGCCCGCCGCTTGCTCGACCGCCTGCGTGACGAATTGAAGCGAATCACGAAACTGATGAACGACTTGTTGACGCTCGCCCGCGCGGATGCGAAACACGCCGCGCTGGAGCTTTCAAAACAAACGTTCGATTTCCGCCCGCACGCCGAGCGCACGTTCCAGCTCATGTCGGAACTGGCGGCGAAAAAACAGATTACGATGCATTTTCACGCTCCCGAGCAGGCGATTGTCACCGCCGACCCGGACAAATTGACGCAGCTGTTGTACATTTTGCTTGACAACGCGATCAAATACACCCCCGAAGGCGGCGAGGTGACGCTGTCGATCCGCACCGAGCCAAAGCACGTGTTTCTTTCCGTCAAGGACACTGGCATCGGTATTCCGTCGGAAGACATCGGCCGCATTTTCGACCGCTTTTACCGCGTCGACAAAGCGCGCTCTCGCCAACAAGGCGGCCACGGCCTCGGGCTGTCGATCGCCAAATGGATCGTCGACGCCCACGGCGGCGCGATCCACGTCCATAGTCAAATCGGGGAAGGAACCGAATTTCTTGTTCGTCTTCCTCGCTAAATCCAGGGGGACAAAACAGCAAGGCCAAGGCTTCCTTCCCCCAACAGAACGCGCCGTCGAGTGAGAAAAACGAAACATAAATATTGTTGTTGCGAATCGAACGTATTCATGTTATGATTTAAAACGTGATGACCAAATCGTCCATTTAGTCAAAACAAAGGATGAATGCCCATGTCGGATAAAAAACAACAAATTATTGATGCCGCCACCCAATCATTTTCGCTGTTCGGCTACAAAGCAACGACAATGGATCAAGTAGCGAAGATGGCTAATGTCGGCAAAGGAACGATTTATACATTTTTCAAAAGCAAAGAAGAGCTGCTTGACCATATCGTTTCCTCTGTTATATCCGAAATTAAGCATGAAGCGGATGCGGCTATGGATGATCGTTTGCCGTTCAGCGAAAACGTCCAACGCGCCTTGCAGCGTATTTTTACATTCCGTCAAGAACATGAATTAACCATCAAACTTTTGCAAGAAATGCGGGATATTGGCACCGCAGCTGTACGAGATGTGATGAAACGCCTTGATCGCGAAATGATTGCCTATATTCGCGAAAAAATTGAAGAAGCGATGGCAAAAGGGGACATTCGCTCTTGCGATCCAGAGTTAACGGCATTTTTCATGTTTAAAATGTACATCGCACTAAGCATTGAATGGGAAAAAGAGCACGAACCATTGTCTCAACAAACCATTGCCGAACTGTTTGATCTGTATTTGCTGAAAGGATTGTCTCCATGATAATCCTTCACTTTTTGGGCTAAAAATGACTAAATGGACAAATCAGTCATAATTATAAACAAAGGAGGTTCGGGCATGCACGCATTTCAATTATGGTTGAAAGAATGGAAGGCCATTCTGACCAACCGCAAAGTACTGATTCCTGTCATAGCTGTATTATTCATCCCTCTTCTATACAGCGGCATGTTTCTATGGGCATTTTGGGATCCATACGATCATTTGGATGAACTTCCCGTCGCTGTAGTCAACCAAGACAAAGGGGCGGTTCTCAACGGCAAAGAGATTCATCTTGGGGAAGATCTTGTCGAAAAGTTAAAAGAGAACAAGCAGTTTGACTGGCATTTTGTAACCGAACATGAAGGGGAAAAAGGGTTAAAAGAACAAAAGTATTATATGCTCATTCAAATCCCTGACGATTTTTCCCGGAATGCGACAACGCTGCAAGACGATCATCCGAAAAAACTGCAGCTCATTTACAAACCGAATGAGGGATTTAACTTTCTATCGGCACAAATCGGTCAAACTGCAGTTGAAAAAATAAAAAACGAAGTAGCGAACGCCATAACAGAAACATATGCCGAAAGCATGTTTGATACGATTCAAACCGTCGCTGACGGATTGACAAAAGCGAGCGACGGAGCCGCACAACTGCATGACGGACTCAGCCAAGCACAAAACGGAACAAACCGACTGTATGATGGCATGAAAAAAGCACAAGACGGAAGTGAAACGTTATATCACCATTTAGCGACACTCGCGGAAAAATCCGTGAGCTTTACTGACGGACTGCACCAAGCTGCCAGTGGCTCATTGCAAGTTCAAACCGGAATCGAAACGCTTTACAACGGGATGAAACAAATGACCGCTGGGCAAGAGAAACTCCTCTCCGGAGCCAAGCAGGCTCAACAAGGAACAGCGAATCTTGCTTCAGGGACAAGACGCGTATATGAGGGGATGCAAGCGCTCGACGCCCGCATTCCGCAACTTTTACAAGGATCTGAACAATTGAGCGATGGAGCGGCAAAGCTCACAGCTTCACTGGCTCAGTGGCAGGAAGGAGCCGCACAAGTTCAAACAGGAGCAGCACAAGTCGCAAACGGTCTTGAGCAGTTGGACACACAGTTGGATGCGCTCATCAAGGCAACTCCCCAAGCGCAACAGAGAGCCGTATACGAACAATTAAAACAGCAGATCATGAAGCTATCATCAGGAAGCCAACAAGTCAAAAACGGCCTTGCACAGTTAAATAGCGGCGCCCAATCGTTGCACTCTGGAGCCTCTTCTTTGCACGAAGGAGCCCGACAGCTGCACGAAGGGCATATCGCTCTCGATCGCGGAATCGACAAACTGCTTGCCGGTCAACAACAACTTGTCAATGGAGCAGACGCACTGGCGAATGGCCAAGAACAACTCGTCAGCGGCATGAACACAATGTATGAAAAAATGCAAGAAGCTGCACAAGGAGCAAGCCAGCTTGCCCATGGCAGTGGAACACTTTCTTCAGGCCTGCAAACATTGGCTCAAGGAGCAGATCAGCTTCAAGATGGCACGCGTCGGTTGGCAAACGGTTCACAACAAGTAGCGGATGGAACGAAGGAATTAACGAACGGGACAAAACATTTGCAAGATGGTGTCAACCAACTGACAGACGGCTCAAAAGAATTGGCGAATAAGTTGAAAGAAGGAGCCGAACAAGCAAGCGATGTCAAGGCCAATGAGGCTGTCTACGACATGTTTGCCCAACCAGTGAATCTCCACAAGGAAGAAATCAATAAAGTGCCGAACTACGGAACAGGGTTTACGCCGTACTTCTTGTCACTCGGATTGTTTGTGGGTGCGCTGTTGCTTTCCATCGTCTTTCCGCTTCGCGAACCAGCAGGGGTTCCACGTTCGCCATTGCATTGGTTTTTGGCTAAATTCGGCGTCTTGATCGGCGTTGGGATTTTGCAAGCACTGCTGGCGGATGTCGTGTTGCTGGTTGGACTCGATTTACACGTAAAAAGCGTCCCGCTCTTTATCGTGTTTAGCATTGTCACTAGCATCACATTTTTATCTGTCATTCAATTTCTTGTTACCGTGTTCGGCGATCCAGGAAGATTTATCGCGATTGTCGTGCTGATTTTGCAATTGACAACAAGCGCGGGAACATTCCCGCTCGAACTGATTCCACGCTCGTTGCAACACTTTAACGCATGGCTTCCGATGACGTATTCGGTTTTCGGATTGAAAGCGGTCATCTCAAGCGGTGATTTCTCGTTTATGTGGGAAAACATCGGCAAGCTGCTGCTATTTGTTGTTGCCATGATGATGGGAACACTCGTTTATTTGACTATCCAACATCGCCGCCAATTTGCAACAGTCGTCGAACAAGCTTCTGAAGCGTAATGCTTCAGAAGCTTGTTTTTTTCTATCGACCCTTGCCATCGTTATCATTCTTTCATGATTTCTCTCTGATGCAAGGGACAATGATGGAGAACCGTTTTTTCACGTTCTCCATCACCTTTCGCACCTTCTCAATGAAAATTAAGAGGATTTTTCTTTGTGTTTACTTTGTTACGAAGCAAAACGTGAATTGACGTTCAAACAATCTCCTTGAAACGTTGCCCTACTCACTGAGCAAACGCTTCAATTCAGTTTCATATTTTGAAGGAAGGACCCCATATTTTCCTGTTTTTTTATCGAAGATCATTGTGTTATTCTTCTTAAACCAAATGTTGTAATGGAATAGCCTGTCCTTCGTTTTTGGATGTTCGAGCCAAAAACGATAGTCGGGTTGACCTTCATCGACTTTAGCTGTTTTTGACCATTCTGCGAATTTCATAATTTCGATTATTCTATTTACTTACCCGTGGTGCTAGTTGAGTGTCAGCGCTCAACCAGCCCTAGTG
>NZ_SDKL01000038.1:0-1235 GCF_004123125.1 Geobacillus sp. PK12 | reverse complement strand
TGACTCACATTTCGCACCCTCTCGACGAAAATCGGGAGGATTTTTTCGTTCCGATGTCGAATGAATCCTTGACACACAAGGAACGTAAAGGAGTTTTTCTCTTATGAACGTTCAAGTCAAAAAGGTCTATCGCAATTCTTATTTGAATATAATAAGTGCCCTATTCAAGAAACTGGGTCTGCCTCAATTGATTGACCATCTCGTGCCCGTCGATCCGCAGTGCCAAACGCGAGTCAGCGATGCCGTTCAGGCCATCCTCTACAATGTGTTTGACGGCCGGCAAGCCCTTGTTCACTTGGAACATTGGGCTCAGGAGGTCGATTGTGAGAAACTCATCCGTCCCGATCTCCATCCTTCCTGGTTGAACGACGATGCGTTGGCCCGTCATCTCGATCGCCTGTATGAGGCTGGCATTCACAACGTCATCAGCACTTGCTTGATTCATATTTATCGCAAAGAAGGCCTTTCCCTCCGAGCCTTCCACGCCGATACGACGGACAAGACCGTTTACGGCGCGTATGAATCGGCCTCGTTAGAGGCCTTACAAATCACACATGGCTACAACCGCCATCATCGTTGGCAAAAACAGATCGGTTTCGGACTGGTCGGCAACGAGGACGGCATCCCGTTTTACGGCGATGTGCACGATGGCAACCTGCCCGATAAAACATGGAATCCCGAGGTGCTGTCTCGTGTCCATGAACAGCTGAAGCAGGCCAAAATCGAAGACGAATGGATTTACGTGGCCGATTCCGCCGCGATGACGAAAGAGACCCTGGCGCAAACCAAAGCGGCCAACGCCTTTTTGATCACCAGAGGCCCTTCGTCGCTCCGGATCGTGAAAACCGCGCTGGCCGAAGCGGATGCTGAGGACACGACGTGGAGCGATCCCTTTACGTTGGCGGAGAGAAACGGCGCCACGTACCGGGTATGGGAAACGGCCTCGACGTATGAAGGCCACCCCGTTCGGCTGATCGTTGTTGAATCGAGCGCGCTCGACCAGCGAAAAGGAAAGACGCTTGAAAAAGAACGAACCAAAGAAGCGGAGCTTCTTCGCGAGGAACAAGCCCGTTGGGAGCGTCACCCCTTCTCCTGCCGGGAAGATGCCGAACAAGCCTTGGCGTCCCTCAAGGCGTCCCTTCGCCCCCGGTTTCATCGGGTTGAGGCCGCGGTCGAAGAGATCGTACGCCTGAAAAAACGGCGCGGACGGCCGAAAAAAGGGGCGGAACCCGAGG
>NZ_SDKL01000037.1:0-12038 GCF_004123125.1 Geobacillus sp. PK12 | reverse complement strand
TTCATTCTACTGGAGATCCGCCAGCAAGGGCTATTTTTATGCTTGTCTGAGTTTTATCTAGCACCACGGGTATAAGTTAACCATGATGTATCGACAAAAGCAAGAAAAGCGGGCGCGCCGCATGTTTCCGCCGCACGCCCCCCAATGTCAGTCCATCCGCTTTTTCGCCGCCGACAACAGATCGACCGCCTTCGTCCCGACTCCGACAAACGTCTCGAGAATCGCCTGCGCCCCGGCGATCGAAAAGATAAAAATCAACGGCATGGCGATCTTTGGGATGAATAAATACCCAAGCGCGAGAAAAACCGCGCTCCACACTCCCGCACACCAGTAACAGTTCAACAAATAGCCGAATTTCGATTTCGGCACCTTCTTGATTTCCGTACTCCCGTCCTCGTGTTGGATCGTCTCTTTTTTCATGAACGGATTGCGAATAAATTCCGTGATTTTATCAAAGACGATCAAGTGAGTGAACCGATAGCTGGCCAAAATGATCATGATGTACGTCATCCAGTCAAGTTCGCGAAGCATGGTGGGTTCCTTTCTTTTTCCATCTTTTTCTTTAGTATGAACCAAGATGCGTTTCTTTATGACCTCCGATGGTTAATGAAGCCGGTCGAGGGAAAGAGCGGAAATCACTACTCACATGTCACACCCTAACAAGGTAGAAACAAAGGATTTTTGTAGATTGGTTGGTTTTGTTATCCCCTCTTGTATATGCTATAATAGATGTACATTATAGCCAGCGTATGTCTCGTACATGTTTTTTCAAAACAGGCATATGCTATTGCTAAGGTGGTGATAGCGTATGCGCAGAAAGGAGCATCGCCAGTTGCGAAGATCAGCCATCTCAAGGCGAAAAGATGTGCGAGCACAGTCATTAAGATCGATTTATGCTAAACCTGCTGTGCGAAATCGATACGCAAACATCAATGCGTCTTTAAGTTCAAGCATTTGTTTTGATCGGTTGCCTTCTGCTCCTTTATTGGATGTTAGCCCTGATGGTGTTGTGACTGTGAATCCCGATAATCCTGTGCATCAACGGTGGCTAGATGAAGAATGATGCAGCCGGGTGGTATTTACGATATATATTTTCGTTTTCAGGAAGGGCAGGGCGGTACATATCGTCCTGTTCTTATTTTGGGTTTTAGAGGCAATCGAGCCATTGCTATTGGATTAAAAGTCACAAGATCAAAACCAACATCTCGATACCCTTATCGAATACCAATTGTTTATTGGAAATATGTTGGATTAAAGGCACAATCATATGTTCAGTATGACTGGTATAACGAAATTCCATCTACCGTTCGGTTTCGGAAATTTTACGGGATTATGCACCCTTATGATTTTAATCGCGTCCTTAATGCGTTTCGTCGTTATCATGGCATTTAATAGATACATAGTGATCAAAGAGCTTGCTTTGCCAGAGTTTTGTTTTGATTAACCCAGGTGCTAGTTGAGCGTCAGAGCTCAACTAGCACCACGGATAAAATCCCATATTATTGCCCTTGAACCAACTCGAGCGGAACGGGGATAAATTGATCCACTTTCTCCCTTTTGTGAACGCGGATAGCAGCGTCCACCGCCTTTTCGCCAATCAATGCTGGTTTTTGCGCGACGGTGGCCGCCATTTTCCCTTCTTTCACCGCCTTGACTGCGTCATCGGTCGCGTCGAATCCAACCACAATCACGTTGTTCATCCCATGCGCCTGCAAGGCCTCCAACGCCCCTAAGGCCATTTCGTCATTATGGGCAAAGACCGCTTGAATGTCTTTATGGCTTTGCAAAATGTTTTCCATGACCGATAATCCTTTGGCCCGGTCAAAATCAGCCGCCTGTTTGGCCACGACTTTCATCCTATTTCGCGCAGGAGACTCCCACTTCAACGACCAAANNGCAAGCCCCCACTTCAAGCGTTAGCTAAGTGGGGGTAGTTGACATTGGCTGCTTTGTCGATCACTTGGTGGAATCCTTCTCCCAGTTCACGAGCGGCCGAGGAACCAGGAATCCCTTCCAATTCCACAATGTTTCCACCGTTTTTCAAGTGATCGACAATAAATTGTGCCGCCATTTTCCCACCAGCCACATTGTCAGAAGCGATATGGGTGACCACTTCCCCGCCGTCCGCGCTGCGGTCGACCGTAATGACCGGGATGTTGGCGCTGTTGGCGGATTCAATCGCAGACGTGACAGCGCTAGAGTCCGTCGGGTTGACCAGTAGCAATAAAAGCATAGGATAAAAAACAGGACATTGACAACTGCCAATGCCCTGACCAACACGCACAGCGACCGCAAAAAGTGCAACGGTCTAGAAATAGGCAGAATCGCCCCACCTACACCTACACCTAGTAGAGGACTTTTCTTTTGATACCGCACAACGACTGTCGCGACCAACGACGCAAACGAAATGATCAGCGACAACCACAGCAGCCATCATCCATTAGCCCCTTTTTATCAAGGGAGTTGCCGCTGCTCCCGTGCATGAAACCGTGCATCTGTATTAACCAGCATGTCTTAGAACACCTAAGGCGTTCGATCATTGCCTAACGCCCCTCTGCAAGCTTCTCACTTTTCCCTCCACCGTTCGCTTGCTTCATCCGCCCGTTTCGCCACCGCCATCATGCTCATGATGACGAGCATCACAAACGAACCCACAAACATTCCCGCGATAAACGCGACCATGGCCCTCTCTCCCTTTTCTCGCAAACTCGTTATTGGCCATTCTTTCCGTTTACATCTAAATCTATACGATGGGAGAGCTTTGTTCTATTATACGCCGCGTTTGACCGCCCGATGCTTGGTCCTTGCCCAACAGCGGCAAGCCCATACAATCAAAAGCGCCAGGAGCGCCCCACATGAATCAATCGCCACATCTTTTGGCGTCGCCGTCCGCCCCGGTTCAAACGATTGGTGCCACTCATCGGTCGCCGCGTAGGCAGTCGCAAACAGCCAAGCGCCCGCATACGCAAACCGCTTGGGCAACAGCGCTCGCCACACAAGCGCAGCCAAAATGCCAAACTCGGTCAAATGCGCCGCTTTGCGAATCAAAAAATTCAAAAATGACGACCCCTCTTCATCCCCGCCGCCAAACGGCAAGTACGATAAAATCACCTGCAGCACATGCGCCGTATTCGCCCCAGTGAACGAGGAAGACTCGCTGAAGCTGTAAATGACGAGGCACCAGAGAATGACGGGGAGCCAGCGGGAAAGGAAAGCTCTCATCGTTTCACCTGCCAACAACCTTTTTCCCAACAAAACAAGGTATCTAAACAACAAACGAAAGTAGACACCTTGTTCGCTAAACCCTTTATCATCATAACAGGGAGGGTGATCTTTTTCCATTTTCTTTTTTGAAAGCTGCTTTACCATTGTTTTAAAATCGTTCGCTCACAGGCTGGAAAGAAGACTTCTTTTCCGTTTCCCCCTTTTCTTTCACCCATTCCCCTTTTAAGGGAGATTCTCTCCCTGTTTATGTTTTCGTGAACAGGGGTATAGTAATAAAAGAAAAAATCTGTACATTTTTTCTGACCTGCATTATAATTTTTAGAAAGGAGAATCAATGAGGTGATCGATATGCCTTCCGCTTTGGAAACGAAAATGAGGGTGACACTGTCTTGCACGGAACAGGCCAACAAACCGGATAAGGATCTTTCATTCGCCGAATTACGGAAAAAAATAGCCAAACCTTCTCCCTTTGGCAAAAAATTAGTGGACATCTACAAACAAGGACGGTAGCCGATTATGTCGTTTGTGATGACATATGAAGATGCCATAGATGAACATTTTGGACAAGCGTCTATATACATCGATGCTTGCCAACATTCAAGATTTAGCCTTAGCTCAAATGCGACTCCTTCAGCTTGAAGCCTATGATGCCTTGCACTACGCCATTGCAACATACCATCATTATGACTACTTCGCTACGCTTGACGGCGATTTTGTCCACGCTCTTTACAACCAAGACCTCGACCTAGCACCGATCACAAAAATTGTCAAAATCGCCTAGCCTTGTCGTCTTGATCGAATCGAAGTCCAAAACAAACATTAAGGAAGGCAAAGAGTCCCCATGCTCTCTTTATTTCCTTTATCCACTCATGTGAGCTACACCAAGTTCAACCATGTGAATTAGCGACAGAGAAAGAGCATGCAACTCACATTTCGCACCCTGAATAAAAATTCGAAATAAGCCCGATTTGACCGAATAAAAATTAATTATTTTACATTTTTTATAAAAAATTATTTTTATGCGAATATTCTGGTTATTTTTTGTATATTATGCAAAGGTTGCGAAATATGAGATGCAATATATCGATCCGCCTTTATGATGTACAAAAAAGCGGAAGCATCCTACTCTGCTTCCGCCAACAGTTTCAACGTCGCGGCGACAAACATTTGCACGCCAATCTCAAGCGCGTCTTCGTCGATCGTAAAGCGCGGATGGTGATGCGGGTAAACGATGCCTTTTTCTACATTGCCCGCGCCGACGTAGAAAAAGCATCCGATCTTCACCCCATCGTCGTTGGAGGCGATCGTTCTGCAATCGCGAGGCTGTCCCCGTGTGATCAACGCATTGGCCACGATGTGCCTGTTGTACGGGCATCAGCTGAAAAAGGACGTCATTGAGGTAGCGTCAAAAGTTCTATGAAAACTCCACACAGATCATCCCATTGAGCATCGTGGGGCATGCGGAGGGCCGGATTCGCCCTTGACCAACACCCGCCAAAGGTGGGAAAGAGTCGTCAAGGGCGACGGGGACAAAAAAGAAGGCAATAAGAAAGCCGCCCTTGCCATGACCGAATTTTACCTTTGGCGGTGTTCGGTTGGTCAAGGGTTCGCTTCGCCGAATCCGGCAGGAGTTCTGTTCAACGGGCTCCGGAGGACAAAAAAGTCAGGCCGCCTCTTGTTGGAGAAACGCTTGTGCCATGGCGATCAGCTTCGTCCACCGGGCCGGCATATGCGGAAGATCCGCCAGTTCCGGGATGACGACCGGCACCCGGCCTTCGAGCGCGCTGTGTGGGCGCAGAAAGTTGAAATACGCCACAAACAGCGTCACAAAGGACACCGAGCCTTCTTCCGCACCAAACCCATGGGTCGGGCGGTAGTTGCCTTTAAAGGTCCGGTTGAATCGCTCGATGATCTGCTTGAGAGGGCGAAACTCTTCCGAGACCGGATCCTCATTGGTCAGCCCGATCACTTGGCGGACGTCAAATGAAATCCCGTGTTGGGCGAAGAAGTGTTGCGCCAGCCGGTAAATCGGGTTGCCATCCACGACGAACGACAAGTCGTCTGGGAGGGACGCTAGCTTCCTGAGGACATCATCGATGGCCTTGATGGCCGAGAGCGTGTCCCGGTTGGGCGAGACGCGATACGACAGCACGATCTTTTTGACGGCGTCAAACATAAAGAACAGGTAATGCCAGCGCCCTTTGACGCGAATATACGTCTCGTCCCCGCAAAACGAACCGGACAGCTCATACGGGAACCGGTCGACAAAGGGCTTGATCCAAAGCGCGACGCTGTTGGCGTAGTTGAGCACCGTCTGATGGGAGATCGAGACGCCATGGATGTCCTTCATGGCGGCGGCGGTCTCCCTCGAGGACATCCCAAAGTTGACGTAGTACGTCAACGCGAGCCCCAACACGTGCGGCGACGCAGTCAGCCGGGACAAATCGACCTTCGGCTTGATGAGCGACGAGGAAGCCAACGGGAGAAAGTCAAACAAGAACTCTCGAAACAAATACCGCACCTTGAAGGCTTGAGGATCCTGTTGAAACTGTTGGCGCTCCTTCTTCGTCATCCGGCGAAGGTTGGCCTGGTAAAACGGGCAAGCGTTGTTCTTGCACTTATAGATGTGGTATTCTTTGCGTTCCTTGATCTTTTCCAGCGTCTTTTTGCAGTGCGGGCAGCGAAAGACCGCTTGCTTGGTGAACCGATTTCGGTGGTTGAACCGGCACTGGCACACTTTGCATTGGTATTGCCCTTTTCCGCCGTTATTGGCGTACAGGTAAGAAGAGGGAGCCTGGCAGCGAGGGCAAGTCAAGGAATCTGGAACACGGTGTTTCGCCTTCGCGCGGCGCTGGATGGGCCGCAAAGGACGTCCGTGCTGGGCTTCATAGTCTGCCAACAACTTCCGGTAATCAAGGGTTTCCGGTACATCGATGATCGGAAGGTCATCGATCTGAAGTTTTCGGTACGGTTTTTGGACGGGTTCGTCCAAGTCCTTACGATTCAGGGATTTTCCCACGATCACACCCATGAGATACACAATGATTTGATATTGGGTCTTGATGATTTGAAGCAAATAGGCTAATCATTGAGGTAACAAAGCTTGTCACTCCTTTGTTTTGGCTGTTGAGTGTGTGGTTACCTCAATGATGGCCGAAAACAACGGGGGTGGCAAGCTTTTTTTCTTCCAACCGTTGAAACTCAAGGGAAAACCGTGAGTGTGGAGGATAAACTTTTGACAATACCGTCATTGACGAGGAAGTGGTGCGCATGGCCTTAGAGGAAATGGGGGTATTAGCACGAAAGGAGCCGAATCGGCCTCTTTTGTGCTTTCTCTTTTCCATCATTCCATCAGGCGCGCTGGAAATCTTCATTTGAAAGAGCGTGCAAACGTTCCGAAAGAATGTGCAAAGTCCGGAATAATCGGCAAAAATTTTGCACATTATTTCGGAATCCATCTGAAATAATTTGAAAAAGGGATTCTGAAAGAATGTGCTAATTTACACGTGCGAAAGAAGCTGGCAAAACAAGACGAAGAAGGGCTTCTCGTGGAGCTGAACAGCACGGTCGGCACGTTGGAGGACGAAGCGAAAGAACAACAGCTGGCTGCCATGATCCGCCGGATCGAGTCGATGCCGGGATGCATCCAGGACGATCGGGAGTGGCTGTCCGAGCAAGGGGTGGAGACGACCGGCATGCGTCCGATGGGCCACGCCGAGAGCGTGATGAGCCGGTTGGCGCATCGGGTGAAATCCCGCCGCAGCTGGAAAGACCAAGGGCTTCGGGCGTTTCTAAAAGCGATGGTGGCCCGAATCGACGGGATCGGGTGGAGAAAGGGGCAGTTGGAGGAGGAAGAGCCCCGGAGGGCAGCCTCGGCCTCGACGAAGTCCAAGCGGATCGAACAGGCCAAACGGAAGGCAGGACGGTTGTGGGTGGATGTGGTGCGTCAGAATATACCGTGTCTGCAACGATCATCCGGGACGCCGATCCATCAAGCGTTGTCGGCACTCCGGGATGGTGGTTGGATGTAAAAAATGGAATACAATATGATCACCTCAAGATGAGGGATGAGGGTCCGAAAGCACTTACGATATCAATTCCTGAAAATGGTTCACTAACTAGTGATTGACAACGCCCGTAGTGAACCGAAAAAATGTTCTCCACAAAGTCTTGACTGACTCTAACACTAGGAAAAACTTGTGGATTCCTTGGTGATGTGCTAATCTATTCATGAGACATGAACCTCCTTGTGGGTAGTTGTGAGCACATCTATTTTACTCAAGGAGTCCCGTTCATGTCTCCTTTTTTGTTTGATTGTCAATTTATGTTAGCAAATTTGCTCATCTACAGTTCTTTAATACAAAATATAAGATATTTTGAATGGGATCAATCCAAGGAATTACCGGAAGTAAGTTTGACCGGTTATCTACAGTTGTCTAAACATTTTAATGAAACTATCAGCTAAATACCACCTTCTATGGGTGGTGTTTTTTATTCAACATAACATAAGATATGTTGCATTCAACGATATCCGACAAAACGAGACGAGGTATTACAAAAAACTCTTTACATTACCGTATTTTCCCGATAAAATAATTATTGTAATAACTGTAATATAATGAATATTTAGTTATATTAAAACCACCCCTTATCCTATGTTTTGATTTTGTTCTGTTTCACAAGTGCGTTACATGCCTAGTCTCAATCTTTCTAAGGGTGATCATTTTGAACGCTACAAAATTTTGTATAGCAACGTTTCTTTCAAACTTGGGGGACGTCATATACAGTGTTGTTATAGCTTGGTATATTGCTGACGTTTTACAATCAGGTTTTTTGATGGGAGCAGTTTTATTTTCCCTAGGTTTGTCGAGATTTATTGCTGGGCTTCTTTGCGGACCGGTTATTGATCGAATAGGGGCAAAGTTGTTTCTGTGGTTGTCAGACATGATAAGGACAATCATTGTGTTAGTTTTGGCTATTCTGTTATGGGATCATACTATCTCTTTTGTAATTCTCATAATGGTCTCCGTTTTGTTTGGAGCGATTGATGCTTTTTATTGGTCAGCCTCAGAATCAATAAAGCCAAGATTAGTCGCTACTGAATATTTGAGTCGTCTCAATAGTCAATACTTCACTGTTGTAAGAACAACGATCATTTTGGGCCCTTTAATAGCCGCTTGGATGGTTGAATCAATCTCAATAGAACATTCCTTGATAGCCATTTCTATCTTATATGCATTTTCAACTTTTTTAATTTTGTTTATTGACTCTAAAAATAGTCATCTTGAAAATATAAACGATAATAATGATAAAACTTCTTACTTTTCGGATTTAAGACTTGGTTTTAGTTTTTTGAATAGACAAAAAATGATTTTTTATTTGGTTATAACTATGTTTTTTGTAAATATTGGAGCAAACGGGGTTAATGTATTGTTCCCTTTTTTAGCTAAAAATGTTAGTGATGATGCTAAGTATTTAGGATATATATATTCATCGATGTCAATGGGAAGTTTGTTAACTGGTTTAATCTTTTCAGTTAAAAGCATTCACAAGGTTGAATTGAAGATTATTTATTTATCTTTTCTTTTACAAGCTACTGGTATTGCCGCACTATGTTTCACCCAAAATTTTTTGATTATTCTAATTTTCGTTTTTGTAATTGGCTTAATTACTGGTTTTATAGGAGTCCTTATACCTACTTTTGTTCAACGTTCTGTGCCTATTCATTTATTAGGAAGAGTTAATAGTATTATGATGGCGATTTCAATGCTTTCAACGCCAGTAGCCCAGTTTATTTTTGGGGTCAGTGTTGATTATTTCAATATAAAATATCTTTTCTTCATTGCAGGTGCTTTGGGTATAGTTACTAGTTTATCTTCGTTATTAATTAATGTGAGAAAAGGTACGCCAAGAGAAACTGTAATGTAAAGGAGGTGTTAAGCTTGAATATATTAGTTGGCGTTACAGGTTCTTCAGGAGTTGTTGAACTACCTATGTATTTACGAGTTTTTAGAGAAAAACTAGATGCTAACATTAGACTAGTTTGTACATCGAACGTTCAGAAATTTATTGATGTCAATTTTTTGGCGGCGCACGCTGATGCTCCTGCATATCAGGATATGTACGATTTTCCAAAGGAGTATACACGAAATAGAGTTCCTCATTCCTTTTTACATGACTGGGCGGATATTTTCATCATTTTGCCTTGTACTGCTAATACTTTAGCGAAGTGTGCAAACGGAATAGCTGATAATTTGTTAACCATGCTGGTTTTATGCTCTCCAAGACCTGTTGTCTTTTTCCCAAATATGGGGCCAAACATGTGGGATGCAAAAGTTACACAATACAATGCTAAAAAGCTGATCAGTTTTGGACATAAAGTTGTATTCCCTAGTGGAAATGCATGGATAACTGCAACCGGAGAAAAAGTAGATTATGGACATGTACCTCCCCCATATACAGTAGCTGAGTATATACAGAGACATATACAGCAGTCAGACAATGAATTGAAAGGAGGTGAATTGCATGAATCAGGAAATGCTTCAAATTCTTGATGAAGGCTTCGATGTCTTGAATCCAACAGCAGAAGACGTTCTTCTTTCTTTTGCACCGACTAACACAAACTGCGGAGGATGCTGATCATATTCTTTTGTCATCGGGGATAGCTATATTAAGCTATCCCTTGATTATAGGAGGGGTAAAAATGGAGCCGTTTTCTACTATTCCCAAAGAGGTAAAATCAGATGTGAATGATAGATGGGTAGCATCGCGATTTAATATTCTTTCCCATGAAGAGAATGGAGATCTTTATATATGTAATACTTATACGGGGGCATTTTTACGTGTTCCACAAGCTCATGCTAATAAGATTAAAAATATTCTCCGATCGGGATGTGATGAGCTTGATGATACTGCAAAGATTCTTGCTAATTATGGCTTTTTAATCAAAAGTAATGTAGACGAATTTAAAAGAGCCCGAATTTTACATGAAATCAAAGGAAGAAATCCTGAAAATATGTATTTGATTTTTTTAGTCACTGAACAGTGTAACTTTAGGTGTACATATTGTTATGAAAATTTTGAGAAAGGAAAAATGTCGGATGATGTTATTGAAGGTGTAATAAAATATGTTGAGAAAAGAGGGCCTCAACTAAAAAATTTGAATGTCCATTGGTTTGGAGGAGAACCTCTTCTCGCATTAGATGTTATTGAAAAATTATCAAATCAATTCCTTTTATTAAGTGAAAAGTACAATTTCAAGTTTCGTGCTGGTATTACTACTAATGGATTCCTTTTAAACAGTGATACGGCGACAAAATTATTAAAGCTAGGTGTTGACAATTTCCAGATAACTATAGACGGCCCTGAACATATTCATGATCAAACACGTAAGTTAGTGGGAGGACAAGGAACTTTCAAAAGAATATTTAATAATTTGAAAAATTTGAGTTATTTGGAATATGATTTTCAGGTTAGGATACGTGTCAACTTCGATAAAAGTAATGAACCTTATATACGCGATCTTACAAAAGAGCTTTCCGAAACGTTTTCCAACGATGGAAGGTTTCACGTCAACTACTTTCCTATTGGTCGATGGGGCGGACCGAATGATGAAGATTTAGATATATTTAATACAAAAATAAGAGCAAAAGTAGCACTAAGTTTGTGTGAAGATGCTTTAAATCAGGGATTATCGACTACATTAGGTAGCATTCTTCAACCTGGTGGTTATGTATGTTATGCGGCTGATCCTAATTCTTATGTAATTGGATCAGACGGTACTTTATATAAGTGTACAGTAGCGTTATATAATGAAAAAAATAAGATTGGAAAAGTTGAAAAAGATGGGAACTTTAGAATAGATATAGATAAATTTGCTTTGTGGGTTATGAACGATGAGTCTGAAGATGAGGGCTGTAAGAAGTGCTTCCTAAGACCTTCTTGTCAAGGATCTGCTTGTCCTCTAATTAGGATTGAAACAGGAAAAGCACCGTGCCCACCTGAAAAACAGTATATAAAGCAAGTAGTACGGGTTGTTGGTCGACAAAAGAAATTTATTAGCGAAAGAAAAATTAAAGTGACTAAAAGCTATTCGTAATATGCGATGAACACTTGAATCTTTGGCCTATGTGCTTTTCGGTTTTGAAAATTCTAGTTGTAAATTATCATCCCGAGTTCGACAGTCACTAGGCAAACAAAATGCCTCTCGCCCCTTGATGCAAAAGGGACGAGAGACATTTGGGCACACTTTGGGCGTGTATCTAGGCGCGAGGATGGATGCCTAGGATCTTCGGAGGAGGCTCCAGCCCTAGAGCCGCAAAGAGTTGCGCTTGTTTGGCCGTCAGTTCGGTTCGTTGATAAAGGTCTCCGTTTTTGGAAGAAAAATGTCCAAGCATAAGACGCTCACATTCGTCTCTTACGTTTGGCCACGATTCATGAGTTCGGATCTCCACGATCCGAACTAACAAGAGAGCAAGCCAACTGAGCAGCACATGCGCCCGAATGCGGTCTTCCAAGCGATGATACATGGGACGCAGCTCGAGTGTCGATTTCAACGTCCGAAAGGCCTGCTCAATATCCACCAGCTGCTTATACCCGATGGCGACATCTTCGGCAGACAAGGTGTCGTCAGATGTCCGGATGAGATATTTGCCGTCGTACTTTTCCGCGTCACGAACCGCCTGCTTGTCGATGCGAAGGGTTCCGTCCTTCAACTGGCGCAAGTATTTTCCGTAGGACGGATGGGAACGCAACCGGCAGGTCGCCTTATGACTCACATTTCGCACCCTCTCGACGAAAATCGGGAGGATTTT
>NZ_SDKL01000036.1:0-102948 GCF_004123125.1 Geobacillus sp. PK12 | reverse complement strand
AGGGCTGGTTGAGCGCTGACACTCAACTAGCACCACGGGTTAAATTATAAACATATGTATTTTAATCAATCAATGATGATTTTTGAGAGAAATCATATGGAACCATGCAGGCGCTGGGCGACGCCAACCGGTTGAGAAACATTCCACACGGACCATCCCGTTAGGCGGGACGCATTCGCCAAAGACGATGGGAAGAGAAGAACGGACGGTTCGAATGCAACGGGAGAGCGATGCGCAAAAAAAAGACCAGCATATGAACCGACCTTCGCTTTTAGGCGTTCGCTCGTTCCGTAGACCCAGACCGCAAATGTTTCGCATCTTCCTTCGGCGGCCGCCCGAATAGTCGGGAATATTCACGGCTGAATTGCGACGGGCTTTCATAGCCGACTTGAAAGGCGGCGTCAGCGGCATCGATCGCCTCCGTCAGCAAAAGCCGCCGCGCTTCTTGCAGGCGCAGCTGCTTTTGAAACTGGATCGGGCTCATTCCGGTGACTTCTTTGAAATGGCGATGGAGCGATGCCGGACTCATATGAGACAACTCCGCCAGCTCTTCGATGCGAATCGGTTGACGATAGTGTTTCTTCATATATTCGATGACATGATGAATGTGATGGGTACGGCTGTTTTGGACGGCCAATTGTTTGAGGACGTCGCCATACGGCCCTTGCAGCACGCGGTATAAAATTTCTTTTTGGTACATCGGCGCTAAAATACGGATATCGTTGGGCGCGTCGAGCAAGCGAATGAGCCTCGTGACGGCATCAAGCAAATCCGGTTCCACCGCGCTGACAAACATCGCCCGCTTCGGTTTTTTCGGCGGACGAATATGGTTTTCGGTGCGCTGCAGCAGCTCGATGACTTGCTGGAGCGCTATTTCCATGCGCAAGGCCAAATACGGCGTCTGTTCGCTTGCTTCGACCACTTGGGAGATGACCGGCAAGTCGACGGAAGAGACAAGATAATGGGTTGGGCTGTACGTAAACCGTTCCCCCGCCAGCCATACGTCTTTTCGGCCTTGCACGATCAAGCAAAACGATGGGCGTTGGACGCCGTGCTTCGGTGTTGTTGGATGTGATTCGCGAAACAGAAAAAGCGATGGAATCTCTGTTTCGTAAACCCCGTCTTTTCCGGTATGGCGTTCGATGAGCGACGCCAATTTCTGTTGTTGCTCAATGATCGATTTCAACCGTTTTTCCCCCTTCCACTACAGTTATTTTACCTAACCCTTTTCCGTAACTGGAAGAGGGTTGAGAGAATTAGGCAATGATTTGCGAGAATTGTGATACCGGTTGCGGTGCAAAAGAGAGCATAATGACATTGTGGGTAGCGTTCTTCGTGGCGATGTGCGCTGCCGGT
Organism: Geobacillus sp. PK12; assembly: GCF_004123125.1. Classification (NCBI taxonomy): domain Bacteria; kingdom Bacillati; phylum Bacillota; class Bacilli; order Caryophanales; family Anoxybacillaceae; genus Geobacillus; species Geobacillus sp. PK12. Next base: position 101,592 of record NZ_SDKL01000036.1, on the reverse strand, counting down.
TTGCCATTGTCGCCATGATTAACCGAATCAAGCAAGGAGGTAGAGAACGATGCAAATGGTAGTGTTAAACAACGGCGTCAACATGCCGATCTTAGGCTTCGGCGTCTATCAAATCAACGATCTGGAATTGTGCGAACAATGCGTGTACGATGCGCTCATGACCGGCTATCGGCTCATTGATACGGCTGCGTCGTATCAAAATGAAGAGGCTGTTGGGCGGGCGATCAAACGGAGCGGCATTCCGAGAGAAGACATTTTTGTGACGACGAAACTGTGGATTCAAGATGCCGGCTATGAAAGCACGAAAAAAGCATTTGCGAGATCGTTGGAGCGGCTGCAGCTTGATTACATCGATTTGTATCTCATTCACCAGCCATTTGGGGATGTATACGGCTCTTGGCGCGCCATGGAGGAGTTGTATCGCGAAGGGAAAGTTCGCGCGATTGGGGTGAGCAATTTCCACATGGACCGTCTCATCGATTTGATTCTTCATCATGACGTGACCCCGGCGGTCAATCAAATTGAAACGCATCCGTTCTGCCAACAAGTGGAAAGCGCGGAGTTCATGAAACAACATGGCGTCCAAATCGAGTCGTGGGCGCCTTTTGCGGAAGGACGAAACAATATGTTTCAAAATGAAGTATTGGTTTCAATCGCGAACAAGCACAACAAATCGGTCGCCCAAGTCATTTTGCGCTGGCTGACGCAAAGGGGGATTGTGGCGATTCCGAAATCGGTGCATAAAGAGCGCATCGTGGAAAACTTCCAAATCTTTGATTTTGAGCTCGATCAAGAGGATATGAACAACATCGCCGCCCTCGATACGAAGCAAAGCTTGTTCTTTTCCCATCGCGATCCCGAAATCGTGAAGTGGCTTTGCCAGCGCCGATTGGAGATTTAACGGAAAATAAAGGAGGAAGAGGATGCAAAAACGTCAATTAGGCAAAAGCGGCTTAGAAGTGTCCGCGATCGGGCTCGGCTGCATGGGGATGAGCTACGGCTATGGGCCGGCTGCCGACAAAAACGAAATGATCGCTCTCATTCATGCGGCCGTGGAGCGCGGGGTCACGTTTTTTGATACGGCCGAAGTGTACGGGCCATACGTGAATGAGGAATTGGTCGGCGAGGCGCTCGCTCCGTTCAAAGGAGAGGTGGTCATCGCCACGAAATTCGGCATTCAACTGAAAGACGGCAAGCAAGTGCTCGACAGCAAGCCGGAGACGATCCGCCGCTCGGTGGAAGGTTCGCTCAAGCGTCTGAGAGTGGAAGCCATTGACCTGTACTATCAACACCGCGTCGACCCGGACGTGCCGATCGAGGAAGTAGCCGGAGTGATCCAAGACTTGATGAAGGAAGGCAAAATTCGGCATTGGGGGCTTTCGGAAGCTGGGGTGCAAACGATCCGCCGCGCCCATGCGGTAGAGCCGCTTACGGCTGTCCAAAGCGAATACTCGTTATGGTGGAGAAGTCCGGAAGAAGAACTATTGCCTGCGCTTGAGGAGCTCGGCATTGGCTTTGTGCCGTTCAGCCCGCTTGGCAAGGGATTTCTGACCGGAGCGATTGATCGGAACGCAACGTTCGCCGAATCCGATTTCCGCCGCATTGTGCCGCGGTTCCAGCCGGAAAACCTCGAGGCCAATCAAGGGCTGGTCGAGCTCATCAAACGGTTTGCGGCCGAGAAACAAGCGACGCCGGCGCAAATCGCCTTGGCGTGGCTGTTGGCGCAAAAGCCATGGATCGTGCCGATCCCGGGAACGCGCAAATTCGAGCGCCTCGAAGAAAATCTTGGCGCGTTGGAGGTCGTGTTGACGGCAGAGGAATTGCAGCGGTTGAACGATGCCCTCGCCAACATCGACATTGCCGGCGACCGTTATCCGGCTGGTTCGGACTTTGCCAAGCGGGTAAGCAAATAGCGCTGGGGGATAAAGGCTGCTTTTTGGATCGCTCGATTGTAGTTGTGTATTTGGCGATCTTTTTTTTGCCAGGGCAAAAGCCGACGTTCGTTCCAATGATGGTAGACATTGTTGCTCGTTTTGTTCATTTCGCAAACACAGTGTAAAGCAAGCAAAGGGGAAAGAGAGGGTGAACCAACATGAAATATGTGAAACTTGGCAACACCGGTTTGGACGTTTCGCGCCTTTGCCTCGGCGGCATGAGTTTTGGCGTCCCCGGCCGCTGGATTCATCCATGGGTGCTTGATGAAGAGAAAAGCCGTCCGATCATCAAGCGGGCGCTGGAATTAGGCATCAACTTTTTTGATACCGCCAATGTGTATTCCGACGGAACGAGCGAGGAAATATTGGGGCGGGTGTTAAAGGACTACGCCGATCGAGATGAAATTGTCATTGCCACGAAAGTGTATTTCACGGCGCACGAAGGGCCAAACCGGAAAGGGCTGTCCCGAAAGGCCATCATGAGCGAAATTGACAAAAGTTTGAAACGGCTGGGCACCGATTATGTCGATTTGTATCAAATCCACCGCTGGGACTATGATACGCCGATCGAGGAAACGATGGAAGCGTTGCACGATGTGGTGAAAGCGGGAAAAGCACGATACATCGGCGCGTCTTCGATGTATGCTTGGCAGTTTTTGAAGGCCAATTATACAGCGGAAAAACACGGGTGGACGAAATTTGTGTCGATGCAAAATCATTACAATCTCATTTACCGTGAGGAAGAGCGGGAAATGCTGCCGCTTTGCCAAGAGGAGAACATCGCTGTGATCCCGTACAGCCCGCTGGCGTCAGGAAGGCTGGCGCGCGGCGCGTCAGAAACAACGCATCGTTCCGAAACCGATCAAATTCAACGATCAAAATACGACACCACGGCCGAGGCGGATCGAGTGATCATCGAACGGGTCTCTGAGCTCGCCAAACAACACGGCGTGAAGCGCGCGCAAATCGCCCTTGCCTGGCTGCTGCAGAAAGAACCGGTCACCGCACCGATTGTCGGGGCGACGAAACTGTCCCATCTCGAAGATGCGGTCGGCGCGCTATCCATCTCGTTAACAGCAGAAGAAATCGCCTACCTAGAAGAACCGTACGTGCCGCATCCGATCGTTGGGCATCGATAACGGAGGGAGAACAGGCTGTCCAAAAAGTCCGGCTCATTAGGCTGGATGGGGACAGTCTTTTGGTTGTTTATGGATGAAAAGACATTTTCTTCATATGTAAAACGAAACATATGGAAAGGATGGGAAACGGTGTCGTTCAGTTACTACGGGCCGACCTTTGCAACGGAGCCAACGCTACCGTTTCCCATGGGTGTGATGGAAACAATTACCGGCGCTTGGCGATGGCCAGCGCCTTTTTCGTATTGGCGAAATGAAGCTTGGCGCACGTCTCAAGCGCTTCAGCCCCCCGCGCGCGGATGATCCGGGCGGCGGCTTCATCGGCCATGGCGCCGGCGCCTTTTGGAAGCGGGAGGCCGATGGCGCGGGATAATCGCTCCATTTCGTCTAAAAACACATAGCGGGCGATGATCGAGGCGGAGGCGACTGATACGTGGGCACTTTCTGCCTTTGGAAGGCAGTGCACCCGCTCGCTTACGATGCGCGCTTCCCCTGCGAGGCAGCGGAAATACGAGTCACGTTCTAAAAATTGATCGATAATGATTGCTTCCGGTTCGATAGGCGCGATTTTGTCGAGCAGCTTGGTGAGCGTCCGGTTGTGAAGCAGCGCCTTCATTTTCGTCTGCGGCATGCCGCTTCGCTGCCAGCGGTTGTATTGGGGGTTATCCAGCACGGTGACCGCATGCGGCACGGTTTCCATGATGGCTGGTGCGATCCGTTTGATCGCTTCATCGTTCAATTGTTTCGAATCTTTCACGCCAAGCGCCGCGATTTTGGCGATATGCGACCGCTCAACGTAGGCAGCGGCGACGACGATCGGGCCGAAATAATCGCCGGTGCCGACTTCATCGGAACCGATGGCGGAAAGAGACCCGAGTTGATGAGCTGCCAAAGCGGACGGCTGGTGGTCAGCTGTTTCGTTTGAGGCGCTCGCCCCTGATATCCATTTCGCTGCTTCTTGCTCCGCCGCTTTCCCTTGAAACAGCACTTTGCCTGAGCGGTAGGCGGTGATCACGACATCCGGGCGCTTGACGGCAAACAACGCTCCAGCCGGAAGCCGGTCGGACAAGGCGTCTTGGTAGTGAGCGCGCAAGGCGTCAAGCAGCTGTTGGTCGGCTTGAATCACATAGTTTGACAACGTTCGATCGCTCCTTTATCTTCTCTATCGTTGCTGTGTGTCGCTTCTTTCCATTATACCAGCGTTCATGATATGATAAACAGTAGGATTTGGCGAAATGGGGGAGAAAGCTTGACAGAACAGCCAAAAACGCGGGTGAGCGTCCGCATCTATGGACAAGACTACACGATCGTCGGCGCGGAAAGCCCGGCCCACATCCGGCTCGTGGCGGCGTTCGTTGACGATAAAATGCATGAATTCAGTGAGAAAAATCCGCTGCTCGATGTGCCGAAGCTGGCCGTGTTGACGGCCGTCAACATCGCCAGTGAGTATCTCAAACTGAAAGAAGAATATCAACGGCTGGCGGAAAAGCTGAAACAGGAAAAGGACGGGAAACAGGATGATTGATGTCGTGCTGCTGTTTGTCCTGTTGCTGGGGGCGATGATCGGGCTGAAGCGCGGCTTTATTCTCCAGTTCATTCATATGGCCGGGTTTTTCATCGCCTTTTACGTCGCTTACCGGTATTATGAACGGTTGGTGCCGACATTGCGCCTTTGGATTCCGTATCCGACGTTTGGCGATCCGGAGACGATGAAGCTGCTGTTTCAGAGCACCCATTTAGACGATGCCTATTATCGGGCGATTTCCTTTGCACTTTTATTTTTTGTGGTGAAAATCGTGCTTCAAATCGTCGGCTCGATGCTCGATTTCGTCGCCCAGCTGCCGCTGTTGCGCAGCGTCAACCGCTTGGCCGGGGCGGCGCTCGGATTTGCGGAAGTGTATTTGCTTGTCTTTTTGCTTTTGTATATCGGTGCGCTCGTGCCGATTGACAGCGTCCAAGAACAGCTGCAACGTTCGCTCATGGCGACCGTGATTGTGAAACATACGCCGGTGTTGTCGGAGATGCTTGGCAACTGGTGGATTCATGGCCGCGTTTGACGGAGCGCGGCCGCGGTTTTTCGGGAAAGGGAGGGACGGGGATGAGCGTCCATAAAAAAGAGGTCATCCGCCTGCTTGAAACGATCGCACTGTATATGGAGATCAAAGGAGAAAATCCATTTAAGGTCAACGCCTTCCGCAAAGCGGCGAACGCCTTGGAAACGGATGAGCGGAGCCTCGCGGAAATTGGCGATTTCACCGCCATTCCCGGCATCGGCAAAAGCACGGCGGCGATCATCACCGAGTTTGTCGAAACCGGTTCATCATCGGTGCTCGAGGAATTAAAGCGCGATATTCCGGAAACGCTTCTTTCCTTGCTTAAGATCCCGGGGCTTGGCGGCAAAAAAATCGCCAAGCTGCATCAGGAGCTTGGCATTGTCGATATGGACGGATTGAAAGAAGCGTGCTTGGCTGGAAAAGTGCGGGAGCTTCCCGGTTTTGGCGCGAAAACGGAAGAAAAGCTGCTTGCGGCCATTGAAAAGGCAGGCAAACGCCCCGAGCGGCTGCCGCTCGCTCGGGTGCTCGCGATCGCGGCGGACATTGAACGCCAGCTCGCTTGTCTTGATGGCGTCATCCGCTTCTCGCGGGCCGGCAGTTTGCGGCGCTTGAATGAAACGGTGAAAGATTTGGATTATGTCATCGCTACCGACCGTCCGGCCGAGGTGCGCGACGGGCTGCTCGGCTTTGAGCGCGTCCGCGGGGTGCTCGCCGCTGGGGAGACGAAAGTGTCGCTTCTTTTCCAGTATGAGGATGAAGTGGCCGTTGACTTTCGGCTGGTCAGCGAGGCGCAATTCGCGACCGCGCTTCATCATTTCACCGGATCGAAGGAGCATAACGTGCGCATGCGCCAGCTCGCCAAAGAGCGCGGCGAGAAAATCAGCGAATACGGCGTGGAAGACGAAGCGACAGGCGAAGTGAAAACGTTCCCGAATGAAGCGGCGTTTTACGCCCATTTCGGGCTGCCGCACATTCCGCCGGAGCTGCGTGAAGATGGCACGGAAATCGAGCGGTTTTCCGCTGATCGGCCGCTTGTGCGCCTTGAAGACATTCAAGGCGATTTGCATATGCATTCGGCGTGGAGCGACGGGTCGTGTTCGCTTGCGGAGCTCGCTGAGGCGTGCCGCCGCCGCGGCTACCGGTATATCGCCATCACCGACCATTCGCACTATTTGAAAGTCGCCAACGGCTTGACCCCGGATCGGTTGCGGCGCCAGCGCGAGGAAATTGAGCGGCTGAACGCGCGCTATTCGGATTTTACGATTTTGGCCGGCATTGAGATGGATATTTTGCCGGACGGGACGCTCGATTACGACGATGACGTGCTCAAGGAGCTTGATTTTGTCATCGCCGCCATTCACTCTGCGTTCAAACAGCCGCGCGAGACGATCATGAAACGGTTGGAGGCGGCGCTTCGCCACCCGTACGTCGATGTCATTGCCCACCCGACCGGGCGGCTGATCGGCCAGCGCGACGGCTATGACGTCGATATCGAGCGGCTCATCGAGCTGGCGGCGGAGACGAACACGGTGCTTGAGTTAAACGCCAACCCAAACCGGCTCGACTTGTCGGCGGCCTACGTGAAAAAAGCCGAGGAAGCGGGGGCGTATATTGCCATTAACACGGACGCCCACCATTTGGACATGCTCGAGGATATGGCGATCGGCGTAGCGACGGCAAGAAAAGGTTGGATCCATAAGGAAACGGTCATCAACACATGGCCGCTTGAAAAGCTGCAACAGTTTTTGCGCGACAAACGAAAGAAATGAATCAGCTGGGGGTCAGATACGTGCAACGAAAAGTGCTTCACACCTTGGGGTTCGATAAAGTGAAAGAGCAGTTGGCAGAGCATGCGTCCTCGCCGCTCGGTTTGGAAAAAATCGACGCTCTCATACCGTCTTCTGACTTGGAGGAGGTGGCCGCCTGGCTTGACGAAACGGATGAAGCCGCCGCTGTTTTGCGGCTTGCTGGCTATGCGCCGCTTGACGGAGTAGTCGACATCCGTCCGCATCTCAAGCGGGCGGCGATCGGCGGCACGCTCAGCCCGCAAGAGCTGCTTGAAGTGGCGGCCACCTCGGCCGCAAGCCGGCAAATGAAGCGGCTGATTATGGATCTGCATGAAGAGCACGGGGGATTGGACCGTCTGTCCACTTATGCCGATGAGCTCGTGGAGGTGCCGGCGCTTGAACATGACATTCGCCGCTCGATCGACGACCATGGCGAAGTGTTGGATGCCGCAAGCGACCGCCTCCGCTCGCTGCGCGGGCAAATTCGGTCAGTGGAAGCGCGCATCCGCGAGAAACTCGAGAACATCATCCGCTCGCCGTCGGCGCAAAAGCGGCTGTCGGACGCCATCATTACGATCCGCAATGACCGATATGTCATCCCGGTGAAACAAGAGTATCGCGGCGCCTACGGCGGCATCGTCCACGACCAGTCAGCGTCCGGGGCGACGCTGTTTATTGAACCGCAGGCGGTCGTCGAGTTGAACAACGCGCTCCGCGAAGCGCGGGCGAAAGAAAAGCAAGAAATCGAACGCATTTTGCGCGAACTTTCGGCAAAAGTCGCTGAGCAGGCCGAGCCGCTTGCGCGGGCGGTTGAGTCACTTGCGGCGCTTGATTTTGCGTTCGCCAAGGCGAAATACGCCCGCCGGTTGCAAGCCGCGAAGCCAGCGGTCAATAGCCGAGGCTATCTTCGTTTTTTGCAGGCACGCCATCCGCTGCTGGATCAAGAAAAGGCGGTGCCGAATGACATTGAACTCGGCGGCGACTATACGACGATCGTCATCACCGGGCCGAACACCGGCGGAAAAACGGTGACGTTAAAAACGATCGGCTTGTTGACGCTCATGGCGCAAGCGGGGCTGTTCATCCCGGCGGCTGATGGATCGGAAGCGGCGGTGTTCCGTTCCGTTTTCGCCGATATCGGCGATGAGCAGTCGATCGAACAAAGCTTGAGCACGTTCTCGTCCCATATGGTCAATATCGTTGACATTTTGCGCCATGTCGATGGTGAAAGCCTTGTGCTGTTTGACGAGCTTGGGGCTGGCACCGATCCGCAGGAAGGGGCGGCGCTCGCCATCGCCATCTTGGATGAAGTGCATGGGCGCGGAGCGCGGACGGTGGCGACGACGCATTATCCGGAGTTGAAAGCGTACGGCTACAACCGCCCCGGTGTCGTGAATGCGAGCGTCGAGTTTGACACCGAAACGCTCCGCCCGACGTATAAACTGTTGATCGGCATCCCCGGCCGCAGCAACGCCTTTGACATCTCGCGCCGCCTTGGGCTTGATGAACGCATCATTGAGCGGGCGAAAGCGCAAGTGAGCGCGGAAAGCCATAACGTCGAAAACATGATCGCGTCGCTTGAACGGAGCAAAAAGCAAGCGGAGGAAGAGGAAGCGCGGGCGCGGGCGGCGCTGGAGGAGGCTGAGCGTCTGCGCGCCGAATGGGAACAAAAATGGGAAGAGCTCGAAGAAGAAAAAGCGGAGCGGCTGGCGGAAGCAACGCAAAAAGCAGCCGACATCATCCGCGCCGCGGAACGCGAAGCCGAGCGGATCATTCAAGAGCTGCGCCGCTTGCAAAAAGAAAAGCAGGCGGAAGTGAAAGAGCATGAGCTCGTCGAGGCGAAACAGCGGCTCGCTGCTGCGCTGCCGAAAGTGGAGAAGCGAAAAAAAGCGAAAAAGGCTGCTTCACGCCATGTGTTCCAGCCGGGTGATGAAGTGAAGGTGACGAGCCTCAACCAAAAAGGCTACTTGATCGAAAAAGTGTCGGACGACGAATGGCAAGTGCAGCTTGGCATTTTAAAAATGAAAATCCGTGAACGCGATTTGGAGTATATCGGCAGTGCGCCGGCGAAAGAAGTGACGCCGATTGCGACGGTGAAAGGCAAGGACGCCCATGTGAGCCTCGAGCTTGACTTGCGCGGCGAACGGTACGAAGACGCTCTCCTTCGGCTTGAGAAGTACTTGGATGATGCTGTGCTCGCTGGCTATGCGCGTGTTTCGATCATTCACGGCAAAGGAACGGGCGCGCTCCGCCAAGGAGTACAGCAGTTTTTGAAGCAGCATCGGGCGGTGAAAAGCTTCCGATTTGGTGAGGCGAATGAAGGCGGCACTGGGGTGACGATCGTGGAACTGAAATGATGGGGGCGATGGCAATGGCGTCGTTTTGGGAGCACGACATGGTGAAAACGGCGGCCAATTTCAGCGTCGCCGTGCTGTGCATCGTCGTCTTTTTAGCCGTATTTGAATTGGTGACGAAGTACAAAAACTGGGAAGAGATTCGCAAAGGCAATGTGGCGGTGGCGATGGCAACCGGCGGGAAAATTTTCGGCATCGCCAACATTTTTCGCTATGCGCTCGCCCGCCATGAATCGCTGCCGTCGATGATCGGCTGGGGGCTGTACGGGTTTTTGCTTCTGCTGGCCGCGTACTTTATTTACGAATTTTTGACGCCGAAATTCAATATTGATGACGAAATTGCCAATGACAACCGGGCCGTCGGCTTGATTTCCATGGTGATTTCCGTCGGTTTGTCGTTTGTCATCGGCGAAGGGATTCAGTAAAGGGGAACAACGAATGAACGCAGTAGTCAAATGGTTGTTGATCGCAGTCGGACTGCTTTTGATCGCCGGCATCGTCTATATGGCGGTGCGCAACCGATCGGTTGATGTGTTGGCGAAAATCTTGTTTGTCATTTGCGCGTGCTTTTTCTTCGTTGGTTTGGTGTACTGGTTTTGGTGACGTCTCGCTCAGGCGAGGCGTTTTTTTGATGAAAAATTAGAAAAAGTAAAATAAAATAGAAGTAAGGGGGGATTGGGATGGAAAAACCGTGGCTCGCTCACTACCCGCCGGAGATTCCGCATACGCTCGACTATCCAAAGAAAACGCTTTCCGACTATTTGCGGGAGACGGCGGAACAATTCGGAGACCATGAGGCGATCGACTTTTTGGGCAAAACGATGACGTTTCGCGAGCTGTACGAGCAGGCTTTGACATTCGCGCATTATTTGCGGACGATCGGATTGAAAAAAGGGGATCGGGTGGCGGTGATGCTGCCGAACTGCCCGCAGGCCGTCATCAGCTACTATGGGACGCTCCTAGCCGGCGGCATCGTCGTGCAGACGAATCCGCTTTACACCGAGTATGAGCTTGAATACCAGCTGAACGACAGCGGCGCCTCGGTGCTCGTGACGATGGATCTTCTGTATCCAAAGGCGGAAAAGGTGAAAGGGAGGACGCCAGTCAAACATTGGATTGTCACGAGAATGCAAGATTATTTGCCCACGGTGAAGAAATGGCTGTATCCGCTTGTGCAGCGGAAGCAAAACATGCCGATTGTCCGCATCGCGGAAAGCGAAACTGTTCATCTGTTCCGCACGATCATGAGCTGCAAAGAGACGGCGCCGATCGGGGAGGACATTGATCCGGTGGAAGATGTGGCGCTGCTGCAATATACAGGCGGCACGACGGGGCATCCGAAAGCGGCCATGTTGACGCATCGCAATTTGATCGCCAATACGCTCATGTGCGCTCATTGGGTGTATAAATGCGAAAAAGGAAAAGAAACGGTGCTCGGTGTGCTTCCGTTTTTCCACGTGTACGGCATGACGACGGTGATGAATTTGTCCGTGATGATGGCGAGCAAAATGGTGCTGCTCCCGCGCTTTGATGTCAAGCAAACATTAAAAGCAATCGAGCGCACCCGGCCGACGATGTTCCCAGGCGCGCCGACGATGTATATCGCTTTGTTGAATGAGCCCGACTTGGCCAAATATGATTTATCCTCGATCAACGTCTGCATCAGCGGCTCCGCTCCGTTGCCGGTTGAGGTGCAGGAGCAGTTTGAACGGGTGACGGGCGGAAAATTGATTGAAGGCTATGGGTTGACCGAGGCGTCCCCTGTCACCCACAGCAACTTCCTTTGGGATGGGGAGCGGGTGAAAGGAAGCATCGGCGTTCCGTGGCCGGATACGGACGCGAAAATCATTTCCTTGGAAACGGGTGAGGAAGCAAAGCCGGGCGAGCGTGGAGAACTCGTCGTGCGCGGGCCGCAAGTGATGAAAGGCTATTGGAACCGTCCGGAGGAGACCGAGCAAGTGCTGCGCGACGGTTGGCTGTATACAGGTGACATCGGCTATATGGATGAGCGGGGGTATTTTTATATCGTCGACCGCAAGAAAGATGTCATTATCGCCGGCGGTTACAACATTTACCCGCGCGAAGTCGAAGAAGCGCTGTACGAGCACCCGAAAGTGCAGGAAGCGGCCGTGATCGGCGTTCCGGATCCGTACCGCGGCGAGACGGTGAAAGCGTTCGTCGTGTTAAAGCCGGGGGAGATGTGCAGCGAACAGGAGCTTGACGCGTTTATGCGCCAGCGCCTGGCTGCTTACAAAGTGCCGCGCATCTACGAGTTCCGCAGCGAATTGCCGAAGACGGCGGTCGGCAAAATTTTGCGCCGCGTGTTGGTGGAAGAGGAGAAAAAGAAGCTTGACAAATCGGCAGAATTGCCCGTAAAATGAAAATATGAATGATGGTTCATTCATTTGGCGGATGGAAAGTGAGAAAAGGAGAATCCATATTGCGGAGGGAAAAGCCGAAATTTAAGCAAATCATTGACGCTGCCGTCGTCGTCATCGCCGAGCACGGCTACCATCAAGCACAGGTGTCGAAAATCGCCAAGCAGGCCGGTGTCGCCGACGGCACGATCTACCTTTATTTTAAAAACAAAGAGGATATTTTAATTTCGCTTTTTCAGGAAAAGATGGGGGCGTTCATCGAGAAAATTGAACAAGAGACAGAAGGAATTTCAAGCCCCCTAGAGAAATTGTATGTATTGGTGAAAACTCATTTTTCCGCCCTCGCCGCTGATCCGCATATGGCGGTCGTGACGCAGCTTGAGCTGCGCCAGTCGAACAAAGAGCTGCGCCATCGCATCAATGAGGTGCTGAAAGGATATTTGCGGCTCATCGACCGCATCATCATGGAGGGGATGGAAAAAGGGGAGTTTCGCCAAGATTTAGACGTCCGGCTCACTCGGCAAATGATCTTTGGCACCCTTGATGAAACGGTGACGACGTGGGTGATGAACGAGCAAAAGTATGACTTGGCCGCCCTCGCCGATCCGGTGTACGAACTGCTCGTCAAAGGGTGCGCCGCCGGGCGTTAGGAAAGGCAGAAAGGGGAGAGGCTTCATGGAGCATTTTCGCATAGCGAAAGAGGAGTTCGTCGCCGTCGTGACGTTTTCGCGGCCGCCGGCGAACGCCCTTTCATCAGCGGTTTTGAAAGAGTTTTCAACCGTGTTGGACGAGCTCGAGACCGATCCGGAAGTACGCGTCGTGCTGCTTCATGGCGAAGGAAGATTTTTCTCAGCCGGCGCCGATATTAAAGAATTCACGTCCATCGCTTCCGCTGAGGAGGCATCCGGCTTGTCGCGCAACGGCCAACTCGTGATGGAGCGGATCGAACGCTTTTCCAAACCAGTCATTGCGGCGATTCACGGCGCCGCATTAGGCGGTGGGTTGGAGCTGGCTATGAGCTGCCACATTCGCGTGGTGGCGGAAAACGCCAAACTCGGCCTTCCGGAGTTGCAGCTTGGCATCATCCCTGGATTTGCTGGCACGCAGCGGCTTGTGCGCTACGTCGGCTTTGGCAAAGCGGCGGAAATGATGTGGACGAGCGAGCCGATCACCGGACTCGAAGCGGTTGAATGGGGGCTTGCCAACAAGGCGGTGCCGGAAGAGCGGCTTCTTGATGAAGCAAAAGCGTTGGCGAAAAAGATCGCCGCCAAAAGTCCGCTTTCCGTCCGTGCGACGATTGAACTGCTCAACACCGCGAAGGAAAAATCGTTTGCCGAGGCAGTGCGCGAGGAAGCGGAATGGTTTGGCCGCGTGTTTGGATCCGAGGATGCAAAAGAAGGCGTGCAGGCGTTTTTGGAAAAACGGCCGCCTGTCTTTAAAGGGAAATGATCCCTGTAAATATCTGAATGTTGGAACATGAAACAATGTTCGATCAAACCGAGGAGGGGAACGACATGAACATTTTTGTGTTGATGAAACGCACCTTTGACACGGAAGAAAAAATCTCCATCGTCAATGGCAAGATCAACGAGGAAGGCGCTGAATTCATCATCAACCCGTACGACGAATACGCCATTGAAGAAGCCATTCAAGTCCGCGACAAACAGGGCGGTGAAGTGACGGTCGTCACCGTCGGCAGCGAGGAAGCGGAAAAAGAGCTGCGCACGGCGCTCGCCATGGGCTGCGATAAAGCGGTGCTCATCAACATTGACGATGATGTCGAAGAACAAGACCAATATACGACGGCGAAAGTGCTCGCTGAATACTTAAAAGACAAAAACCCGGACTTGATTTTAGCCGGCAACGTCGCTATTGACGGCGGTTCCGGGCAAGTCGGCCCGCGCGTTGCGGAATTGCTCGGCATTCCGTATGTGACGACGATCACGAAGCTCGACATTGCCGACGGCGGCAAAGTGACCGTTGTGCGCGACGTCGAGGGGGATGAGGAAATCATCGAAACGTCGCTGCCGCTCCTTGTCACCGCTCAACAAGGGCTGAATGAACCGCGCTATCCGTCGTTGCCGGGCATTATGAAGGCGAAGAAAAAGCCGCTTGACGAGTTGGAGCTTGACGACCTGGATCTTGATGAAGAGGATGTCGAAGCAAAAACGAAAACGATCGAAGTGTTCTTGCCGCCGAAGCGCGAAGCGGGCAAAATTTTGCAAGGCGAGATCGCTGATCAAGTGAAGGAACTCGTTCAGCTGCTCCGCTCCGAAGCGAAAGTGGTATAAGCGGAAACCGCTGTCGGCGTTCGGATGAAGCACAACGGGGAATCAAAGGATAGGGGGACTGAAACATGGCACGTAAAGTATTGACCTTAGCAGAAGTGCGGGATGGATCGCTGCGGAACGTTTCGTTTGAAGCCATTGCAGCGGCCAAAACGATCGCCGAAGGCGGGGAAGTCGTCTCGGTGCTCGTCGGCGACCAAGTGCAGGCGCATGCGAACGAACTCATTTACCGCGGTGCCGACCGCGTCGTCGTCATCGAACATCCGAATTTGAAATTTTATACATCAGATGGCTATTCGCAAGCGTTAAAAGCCGTGATTGACAAAGAGCAGCCGGAAGGCATCGTCTTCGGCCATACGGCGCTCGGCAAAGACTTGTCGCCGAAATTGGCCATCAAGCTCGACGCCGGCCTCGTTTCCGACGTCATCGCCGTCGAAGAGGCAGGCGGCAACATCGTCTTTACCCGTCCGATCTACTCCGGCAAGGCGTTTGAAAAGAAAATTGTCACCGATGGCATCATCTTCGCGACCGTGCGTCCGAACAACATCGCGCCGCTTGAGCGCGACGAGTCGCGCACAGGCAGCGTGGAAGCGCTCGCCGTCGAGATTAAAGACTTGCGCGCGATTGTCAAAGAAGTCGTCCGCAAAACGGCGGAAGGCGTCGACTTGACCGAGGCGAAAGTGATCGTCGCCGGCGGCCGAGGCGTCAAAAGCGCCGAAGGCTTCAAGCCGCTCAAAGAGCTCGCCGAAGTGTTGGGCGGCGCGGTCGGCGCTTCGCGCGGGGCGTGCGATGCCGGCTATTGCGACTACTCGCTGCAAATCGGACAAACGGGAAAAGTCGTCACGCCGGACCTTTACATCGCCTGCGGCATCTCAGGCGCCATCCAGCATTTAGCGGGGATGTCCAACTCGAAAGTCATCGTCGCCATTAACAAAGACCCGGAAGCCAACATCTTTAAAGTCGCGGACTACGGCATTGTCGGCGATTTGTTCGAAGTCGTTCCGCTCCTCACCGAAGAGTTCAAAAAACTGAAAGTGCATTCGTAATGAACAACACGGGCGGCTGCAGCCGTCCGTTTTTTGACGGATAAATTCCGCGGCAAAAGCGAATAGTAGAAACGAAGCAAAACATTCGCGCAGACTTGCATTCCATGGTATACTTTGCTTGCAGCATTCAAGAAGATGGGAGGGAATCCATATGGCGATTGTCAACGCCACTGACCAAACGTTCGCCGCAGAAACGAAAGACGGCCTCACGCTCGTTGACTTTTGGGCGCCATGGTGCGGACCGTGCCGCATGATCGCTCCGGTGCTGGAAGAGCTTGACCGCGAAATGGGCGACAAAGTGAAAATCGTCAAAGTGAATGTCGATGAAAACCAAGAAACAGCGTCGAAGTTCGGCGTCATGAGCATCCCGACGCTGCTTCTGTTCAAAGATGGCCAACTTGTCGACAAAGCGATCGGCTATCAGCCGAAAGAGGCGCTTGTGGAGTTTGTGAGCAAGCATGCGTAATGTCGATGACCAAAAATCCAGAGGGAGGGACCTCTGGATTTTTTTGATGGCCTCAAAAAATGATTGACAACAGGAAGCATTTTCTTTATATTAATAACCAACAATTCATATTGGTTATATAGGAATTATACATTTTTTATTCATAGTTTTTCTATAGTTATAGTTTATTTTTGGGAGGTGATGCCGCTTCGCTTTATTCCGTTGCGAATTAGATGAGGAAAACGAGGAGGGACAATGATGGATCAATGGTTAAAACAGAAGAAAGCACTATGGATGCTGGCCATCGTCTTTTTGTTATGGATGGGCTCCGGATGCGACGCACATAGCGGGAAGGAAGACAAAGGATCTGCTTCGTCGCAAAAAGGGGAAGCAAGCGAGGTCATTCGGATCGGCTATCAAAAATATGGCACGCTCAATATGCTAAAAGCGCGCGGGGATTTGGAAAAACGATTGAAAAAGTTGGGGTATACGGTGCAATGGTCGCTGTTTCCCGGTGGGCCCCAACTGCTTGAGGCGATGAACGCGGGCAGCTTGGATTTTGGCCATACAGGTGAAGCGCCGCCTGTATTTGCCCAAGCAGCTGGAACACCGCTTTTATACGTGGCGACCACGCCGCCGAATCCGGCTGCTGAAGCGATTTTAGTCCCCAAAAATTCGCCAATTCGCACGATCGCGGACTTGAAAGGGAAAAAAGTGGCGTTGAACAAAGGATCGAACGTTCACTATTTGCTTGTCCAGGCGTTGGAAAAAGCAGGATTGAAACTTTCTGACATCCAGCCCGTTTATTTGCCTCCCGCAGACGCGCGCGCTGCTTTTGAGCAAGGAAGCGTCGATGCGTGGGTCATTTGGGATCCGTTCTACGCCGCGGCGGAGCAAGGCGGAAAAGCGCGTGTCATAGCAGACGGGCAAGGATTAGCAGCCAACCGGGAGTTTTTCTTTGCTTCTCGATCGTTTGCGGAAAAGCATGCGGATGTTGTCAACATCATTTTGGAAGAGCTGAAGAAGGTCGATCGCTGGGCAAGCAATGATCCGAAAGGAGTAGCCGCGTTTTTGGCTCCGGAGCTCGGCATTGATGAACAGGCGCTGGAGACGGCAGCCAAACGGCGCACATACAACATTGAGCCGGTCACCGATGAAGTCGTGGCTCAACAGCAGCAAATCGCCGACCAGTTTTTTCAGTTAGGGCTGCTGCCAAAGAAAATAGACGTGAAAGAGGCGGTTTGGCGTGAGGGGAAATGAAGAAATGCGCACAAGAGTGATGAGAGGCTGAATGTATGATAGAAAGCCGGTCTGCCTCCTTGACAACATGATCGTGGTTAGGTTCGAATGCGTCATCCAACAGGCTGAAAGGGCAGACAACTTTTGGACGAGAATCGATGGAAAGGAGTGGAAATGAAGTGAAATTATCAAGGTGGACGGGATGGGCTGGGGGGAAGGCTGTGCCGTGGGCGTTGCCGATCGGTCTACTCGCTGCATGGCAAGCGGCAGCAGCAGCTGGTTGGCTGTCTTCGCGAGTGCTGCCGGCGCCGACTGATGTGATTGTTGCGGCGTGGAATCTTGCTTCGAACGGAGAATTATGGAAACATTTGTCCGTCAGTTTTTGGAGAGCGCTGACTGGCTTTGCCATCGGCGGATCGATCGGATTTCTTCTCGGCTTGCTCAATGGAGTGTTTCGTCCGGCTGAGCGATTGTTGGACACATCGATCCAAATGATTCGCAATATTCCGCATTTAGCATTGATCCCGCTCGTTATCTTATGGTTTGGCATTGGAGAGGAGGCGAAAGTGTTTCTTGTCGCGTTAGGCGTGCTGTTCCCGATGTATGTCAACACCTTGCACGGCATCCGCAATGTCGACGCCGGCTTGCTGGAAATGGGGCGCGTCTATGGGCTTGGACCATGGCAGCTGTTTTGGCGCATTTGGCTGCCTGGTGCGTTGCCTTCGATTTTAGTTGGATTGCGCTATGCCCTTGGCATTATGTGGTTGACGCTCATCGTCGCGGAAACGATCGCGGCCGACCGCGGCATTGGATATTTGGCCATGAATGCGCGCGAGTTTATGCAGACCGATGTCGTTGTTTTCAGCATTTTGCTTTACGCGCTGTTCGGCAAGCTGGCCGACAGCATCGCCCGTTTTCTAGAAAGAAGATGGCTTCGTTGGAACGTCAATTATCAGCATATATGAAAATCGCCAAACAATGTCAGGCGCTTCAACAAATGTCCATAAGGCTTGGAAACGAATGTTGGAAGGAGGATCAATGAATGGGACCGGGACGAGGGGCGGAGTTGATTTTGGAACAAGTGGGAAAACAGTTTGGGGACAAACACGCGTTGCGCCGCGTCAATTTGGTGGTGAAGAGGGGAGAGTTTGTCGCCATCATTGGCCGCAGCGGATGCGGCAAAAGCACTCTGTTGCGCTTGGCCGCCGGATTGGAGGAGCCGACGTCCGGCCGGATCCTGGTGGATGGGGAGGAGCTGCGTGGGCTCAATGAGAAGGCACGTGTCATGTTTCAGGACGCCCGCTTGCTGCCGTGGCGGCGCGTCATGGATAACGTCGGGCTCGGATTGAAAGGGGAATGGGAGCCGAAAGCGCTGGAGGTGCTCGAGCAAGTGGGGCTGGCTGACCGTGCGGACGATTGGCCGACCGTGCTGTCAGGAGGACAGCGCCAGCGCGTGGCCCTTGCCCGCGCCCTCATCAGCCATCCGCAGCTACTGTTGCTCGATGAACCACTTGGAGCTCTTGATGCGCTCACTCGGATTGACATGCAGCGTCTCATTGAACGGCTTTGGCTTGAACAGAAGTTTACGGCTTTGCTTGTTACGCACGATGTTGATGAAGCGGTGATGCTGGCGGATCGAGTAATCCTCATCGAAGACGGGGTGTGCACACTTGATGTGCCTGTGCGTCTGCCGCGGCCGCGCCAGCGCGGCGATGCGGCGTTCGCCGATTTGGTGGATACGATTTTGCGTCGCATTTTAGGCACAAAGCCGGAGGAGAGAGCGATCGCTTCAGTTTCCATCGGTGAGAAAAGGAGGGCGTTGTAGATGAAAAAACGGTTGGTTTGGCTATCTGTGTTAAGCGCATGCTTATGCCTGCTGCTGGCGGCTTGCGGGCAAGAACGAGGCGCCTCCCCCGCCTCGTCCAAGGATTCGGCGTCAGCCGATTCATGGCCGAAAGAGCTGCATATTGGCTATCAAAAATCATCGTTTTCACTATTTTTGAAAGAAAAAGGATACTTGGAAAAACAATTACAAAAGCATGGTGTTCAAGTCAAATGGTTTGAATTCCAATCCGGTCCCCCCCTTCTGGAAGCGTTGAATGCCGGACAAATCGACATCGGTTATGTCGGCGGGGCTCCCGCGGTGTTGGCGCAGGCGAACCCGGATTCACAGTTGGTGTATCTTGCCTACGAACCGGAAGTTGCGCGGGCGATCATTGTGCCCAAAACATCGTCGATTCAAACCGTTGCTGATTTGAAAGGAAAAAAAGTGGCTTTCGGCAAAGGATCAAGCGCCCATTATACACTATTGACGGCATTAGAGACAGCTGGATTGACACTTAACGACATTACTCCGGTGTATTTGCAGCCGTCTGAAGCGCGAACTGCGTTTGAGCGTGGTGATGTGGACGCCTGGGTCATTTGGGATCCGTTCTTGGCCGATGCCGAAGTGAACGGCGGTGCGCGCATTTTGATGGATGCGAAAGGACTTCCCAAACAATATGGATTTATCGTAGGACGGAATGGGGATGTGAAGCAGTATGCAGATGTAGCGAAGACGGTCATTGCACAACTGAATAAAGTTCATCAAGAAATCCACTCCTCTCCCGATGAAGCCGCCAAACTATTGGTTAAAGAAACGAAAATTGGCGAAGAGATTTGGAAACGGACGTTGAGCCGAAGAGGATATGGGGTGTTTCCGCTGACGAAGGAGGTGGTCGACGCCCAGCAACGCATTGCGGATCGTTTTTATGAGGCCGGGGTGATTCCAAAACGGGTCAAAGTGGAAGACGCTGTGGTCGTCATAAAGGGACAATAAGGAAATCCTGTAACATTCACACTTCATCAATACAAGCTGTTCCACTGAAAATGATAGGGCATTGTGAAAAGCCGAATTCCCCTTGAACAACGCTCTTCCAAGGGGATGTTAAGGACAGCGGGGCATAAAAGAATGTGGGGGGAAAACAAATGACAACGGTGGCCATTATTTCTGGAAGTCCGTCGCGCGCCTCGAAAACGAATCGAGTGGCCGAATGGGTGAGCGAGCAATTGCAACGGATCGGCCATACGGTATATTTCATCCGATTGCGCGATTTGCCGGCGGAAGATTTGCTTTATGCGCATTCATCAAGCGATTCGATTGTGAAAACACATGATTGGATCCGCCAGTCACGAGTGGTGGTTGTACTAAGTCCAGTGTATAAGGGAAGTTACACCGGCATTTTAAAAGCGTATTTGGATTTGCTGCCGGAAAAGGCGTTTGCTGGGAAGCTAGTTGTGCCGATTGTTACGGGGGGGACCATTGCTCATCTGTTGGCTCTCGAATACGCGCTCAAACCCATTTTCTCCATTTTGGGAGCGCGGGAAATCTTGCATGGCGTCTTTATTTTGGATTGGACATTGGGGCATGATGACGAAGGCCGCCTCGTGTTTTCGGACGACTTGTTGTCGAGGATGGAAGAGGTGATTCATTCCATTTCCCATGGCTCTGAAAAAACGATCATGAGATAAGGAGGAAAACAATATGAAAGTCCTTTGGTTTATTCCTTCTCATGGCGACGGACGGTATTTAGGGACGGCAAAAGGCGGCCGCTCGCCGGAATACAGCTATTTCAAACAAGTGGCCCAAGCGGCTGATCGATTGGGATACGAAGGGGTGCTCATTCCAACGGGGAAATCGTGCGAAGATCCATGGCTGTTGGCGGCAGCGCTGGCAGCGGAAACGAGGCGATTGCGTTTTCTTGTCGCTGTTCGCCCAGGATTGATGACGCCAACATTGGCGGCGCGCATGGCCTCCACGTTCGATCGCATTTCCGATGGCCGGCTGCTTGTAAATGTCGTCACCGGCGGCGACCCCGTTGAGTTGGCGGGGGATGGGCTGTTTTTGTCGCATGACGAACGGTATGAAGCGACGGACGAGTTTTTGACGATTTGGCGCCGATTGCTGGAAGGAGAAGAAGTGACGTTTGCAGGAAAGCACGTGTCAGTCAAAGGGGCGAAATTGTTGTTCCCGGCTGTGCAAAAACCGTATCCGCGCCTCTTTTTCGGCGGATCGTCGGATGCCGGCCAACAGGTTGCCGCCCGCCATGCGGACGTCTACTTGACTTGGGGGGAGCCGCCTAGACAGGTGAAAGAAAAAATAGAACGGGTAAGGGAACTCGCTCGCCAAGAAGGGAGAGAAATCGAATTTGGCATTCGTCTCCACATCATTGTTCGCGAAACAGAAAAAGAAGCGTGGGAAGCGGCAGAGCGATTGATTCAGTATGTAGATGACCGGACGATTGAAGAGGCGCAGCGGGTGTTTTCCCGTTATGACTCTGTCGGGCAGCAACGGATGCGCGAGCTGCACAGGGGGAGGAAAGAGTCGTTGGAGATCAGCCCAAACCTTTGGGCGGGGATTGGGCTCGTTCGCGGCGGCGCGGGCACCGCGCTTGTCGGTGATCCGGAAACAGTGGCTGAACGTCTCCGTGAATACGAGCAACTCGGCATCCGTTACTTCATTTTATCAGGTTATCCGCATTTGGAAGAGGCGTATCGCGTGGCGGAATTGTTATTCCCGTTGTTGTCATTGGATGTTCCTTCTTCTTCCATTCGCGGCGAGGTAGTGGGTCACGAGTTTTTTCCAAATGTGATTAAGGTGTGATCGGTTCTAAAAAAGGGGGATGCGCTGCAAAAGAGCATCCATCCTTTTTTATTTTTGATTGACTTTGAAATTCATGTTCTTTTATAATCGTGCTTGTGTGATATTGATTATCATTTTTAATGGTCTATGGGGGGATCGATCATGTCATGGAAATGGAAGTGGCTCGCCGTGTTCGCCGCCGCGGCGTTGGCGCTTGGCGCGTGCGGCCAGAGCAAACAGACGGCGGGAACAGAAAAAGAAAGCAGCAACCAAACGGCTGTGGAAAAACAAGAAAAGCCGAAAGAGGAAGAGAAGACGGAGAACGAGAAGGAAGAAGCGGAAGTCGATTATGCGGGAGCGTTCAGCGAAGCGCTCGCGGAGCTTGAGAAGGCGAAGCAAGGCGGGGCGGTCGACTTCGGCAAAGTGGAGAGCATCTACAAAGAAAAGCTGCAGCCGCTTGTACAAAAACGTGACGCGGAATTTGAAGATACGCTTGACCAACATATTACCAACGCACTGGCCGCCGGCAAAGACGGGTCGCTTGAGCCGTTGGTTGTCAAGCAAATTTTTGACAAGCTGATGCAAAAAGTGTTTTACACGACGATCAAACATGAGTTTACCGAAGCAGAAGAGCATTGGGCCAATAAGGAAGAAGTAAAGGAAGAGCTTGAGGAAGCGAAGGCATTTTACGCGATTTTGCAGTCGACCGTGGAAAAGCGCGATGTGGCTTACGGAACGAAGTTGGTTGACGCGATCAACGGGGCGTTTGCCCAAATGGAGCAAGCGGTGCAAAACGATGATGCGCTCTCATTTGCCCTCGGCAAGCAAGTCGTGGACAAAACATTGATGAAAACATTCTATTTAGCGAGCGGAGCGTTGCCGCACGGCTATGCGGCGAAGGCGGCGGCTGCGGCCAAGGAAAACGCCGAAGAAGCCAAAGTGGAGCAGGCGGAAGGCTGGGCGTTTTATCAGTCCGTCTATCCGTATATGAAACGGCATGCCGCGGAGGAGGCGGACTACATTTTGAAACAGTTTGACCTGCAAACCGATGTCAAAACGCTCGATCCGAAAGCGGTGAACCATGCGTTCGTGCGCGGATGGGCGAAAGTGGCGCTTCACGAATATGAAGAAAGCAAAGAAAATTGGGGGCAAGACAAGTCGGTGATCACCGCCTTAGAAGGCGCGCTCTTTATTAACATGATCGAAAATGATATCAAAACGCTGCTCGGCGACAAGGCGTACAGCACGTTGAACGATCAGGCGGCGCGCTACTTGGAAGCAGCAAAGGCGAAAAACAAAGCCGAAGCTGACAAATGGCTGCCGCAAATTGAAGCTGCGCTGCAGCAAGTAGTGGAAAAGGCGAAATAATGACGAAGGAGGGTGTCCCCAAGGACGCCCTTTTTTCACAAACGCCCTTTCGGCTTGTCCCGGCTGAGAATGCGTTTTGGCGGATGCTTTTCGCTTTTGCCTGCAATCCGCGACTTTTGCCGGCCGCTATGGTAAGATGCTTAATGGACAGTGAATTTGATAATGGGGTGACGACTGTGAAAGTAGTGGTGACCGGGGGAGCGGGGTTTATCGGCAGCCACCTCGCGGCCCATCTCAGCAAGCAAGGATATGACGTAATAGCCGTCGACTGCTTTCATCCGTACTATTCGGCTGAACGGAAAGAGCGGCAGTTTCAGACACTCACCGGCGGTCGGGTGCCGCTTGTCCGCTTGGATTTGCTTGATGGGGAGCGAACGAAAAGGTGGCTGGTCGAGTTTCGCCCCGATGTCGTCTACCATTTGGCGGCGCTGCCGGGCGTGCCGTATTCCCTCGAGGAGCCGTTCGCGTATATCGATTATGACATCAAAGCGACGGTCAATGTGTTGGCGGCGGCGGGGGAAGCGGGAGTCAGCCATGTGCTGTTTGCTTCGTCGTCATCCGTCTATGGCGACCGCGGCAACGTGCCGCTGAAAGAAGAAATGGCTGATGGCCGCGTCGTGTCGCCGTATGCGGCGACGAAATACGGAGCGGAATCGTTTTGTCATGCCTATGCCCATTTGTATGGCTACCAAATGACGATTTTCCGCTATTTCACCGTTTACGGGCCGTGGGGTCGTCCGGATATGGCGATCGGCACGTTTTTGCGCCGATTGTTGGTGGGCGAGGAGATTGTCGTGTATGGCAAGGGGACGGCGCGCGATTATACGTACATCGATGATATTGTCGCCGGCATGGCCGCGGCGCTTCACCGCAGCGGCGGGCGAAGCGAAGTGTTCAACTTGGGCGCCGGGGCGCCCGTCACCATGGAGCAGCTGCTCGCTGAGTTGCGGAAGCACTTTCCCGATATGAAAATCGTGCACGCGCCGGAGCGGAAAGGCGATGTGAAAGCGACATGGGCGGACATCACAAAGGCGGAGCGGGCGTTTGGTTACAAGCCGAAGGTGGCGTTTGCCGAAGGGCTCGCCCGCACGGTGGCGTGGGCGCGCGAATATGAGCGGTAGGGCGGCCAAGGCGGGGCTGCAGGCCGCCGGGGTGGCCATGGTTGTTCTGTTTGGTTGGATGACGTATCGCTATTTTGACGGCCGTGCGTTGCTTCGGCATCTCGCCGGGCTGGCCCGCCATCCGGCGGATATGGCTGCCGCCGTTTTCGTGTATGGCGCGTCCTTTTGGCTGCGGGCATGGGCATGGAAGCAATATGTCGGGAAACCGATCGCCTTTGCCGTCTATTGGCGTGGGGTGTTGCTCAGCTTGTTGATCAATCATCTCGTCCCCGTCAAAATGGGCGATGCCGCCCGCGTCGCTGTGCTTGCCCGCCAGCCGGGTGTTTCCGCCGCTGAGGCGATCGAGTCGGTTGCGGTCATGCGGTTATTGGACATGGCGGTGCTGGGCGGTTTTGCGGCAGCGGGGGTGTATGTGTACATGCATCGGATTCCCGGCCTTCCGCTGGTGGGGGCGGCCGCTGCCGCAGGGGGGGCGCTTGTGCTCGTGATGTTTCGCCGTCCGCTCCGCCTCGAACGGTTATGGCGCCGATGGCGGACGGTGTTGCAGGGCCGCCGCGGCGCGGAGATCGCTGCGGCTGTGGCGGCGAGCTGGTTGTGTGAAGCGGCCGTCATTGGCGTGATCGCCAAAGCAGTCGGCATCCCGCTTTCCTTTGGACAGGCGGTGTGGGCAAACAGCGCGGCCGTTTCCGGCCAGATCGCCCAAGTCGTCCCCGGCGGGATCGGAACGTATGAGGCGGTGATGGCGTTTGCGTTGACCCGGCTCGGCGCACCATGGGAGAAAGCGTATGCGGCGGCAGTGTTGACCCATGCGTTTAAGTTTTTGTTTTCTTACGCCGCCGGGGCCATGGTATTGTTGCTTTGGCGGTCCGATTGGCAGATGGTGCGGGGTGTATGGAAAAAGGAAAGGGAGAGGCGATGAAAGAAGCGTCACGATTCGAAAAAATGGCGGCGCGCTGCTGGAATTTGCTGAATGAAGGAAAGCCGTTTACGCCGATTTTTGTCGCGGGAACGATGACGATCTACCATGCCGCTGATTGGATGGGCGGCTCATGGGGATGGATGCTTGGTCTGGCGGCGGCGCTGCCGCTGTTTGTCATCTACTATGTCTATGATTATCCGCTGTTTTTGCGCAATTATTTATGGATTCCTTACGTTGTGTTTCTCATCGTTTGGTCGTTTGCTGATGCGGCGCTGCTGCTGTTGGCGTCGGGGCTTTACTTTTTCTTTACCGTCTT
Source organism: Geobacillus sp. PK12 (assembly GCF_004123125.1). Taxonomy (NCBI): domain Bacteria; kingdom Bacillati; phylum Bacillota; class Bacilli; order Caryophanales; family Anoxybacillaceae; genus Geobacillus; species Geobacillus sp. PK12. The sequence goes on along the minus strand of NZ_SDKL01000036.1, from coordinate 76,586 downwards.
TTTTTGGGGAACGCTCTATTACCATTTGCGCATCGGCACGTCATGGTGGAATTTCACCCGCTTTTGGAAGCTCGTGCTGAAAAACAGCGATTCGACGAGCGGCAACGCTCAAGAGCAGCTGCCGAAAGTCTTTCTCCTTTTATCTGTTTGGGAATATGCGTCGATCCAAGTGGAACGAGGGGCGGATTTGGCGCCGCTGTGCGGGGCGCTTTGGCTGTTTGCTGCTTTGGTGTGGCTGTTTTCATGGATTTTGCATCGGAATTTGTTCGACTGGCAGCCCGAGATCATTCCGACTTATACGAACAATGTGCCGAGTCCAACCGTGCCGATCAGTGACAAAGTGTATGTCATCGTGATTGATGGGATGCGCAAAGACCGGTTTGAAGCGGCCAACGCCCCGTTTTTGAAACGGCTGCGCGCGCAAGGGACGGAATTTGCGCAAATGGAGACCGTGTACCCGGCGCGTACGGTCGTTTGCTTTACATCGATGTTGACGGGCACGTATCCGTTTGAGCACGGGATTCGCTCGAATATGGTATGGAAGCTCGGAGCGAAAGTGGAAACGATCTTTGACTCGCTCCGCAAAGTAGGGAAAACAGGCCGCTTGCTTGGCATCGCTCATTTGGTCGATTCGTTCGGAGATGATGTCGAAACGGTGACGGCCGTCATGCCTAACGAACTAGCTGACCGCTATATTATCGAGCGGGCGAAACGCATTGTGGAAGAGCAGCACCCGGACTTGCTTGTCGTACAATTGATCGCCACCGACCAGACCGGCCATAGCCGCGGGGTGCTGTATGACGAGTATATTGAAAAAATTGAAGAAGCCGATGCGCTGATCGCCGAGTTTGTCGCCTGGCTTGAGGAGCGAGGCGAGCTTGAGCGCGCGACGCTGATCGTCTGCGCCGACCATGGCCAAGCGGATGGCATCGGCGGCCACGGCCATCTCGATGAAGGGGAGCGGTATGTGCCGTTTTTCATGTACGGTCCGGCGATTGAGGCAGGGAAACGGGTTGATGAGAAAAGAAGCCTCGTCTCGCTGGCGCCGACGATCGCCTATTTGCTTGGCGCGCCGTATCCAAGCCATAGCCGCGGCCCTGTTTTGATCGAAGCAATGCGGAAGGAGGAGAGCGATGAAACAGCAGCACGTCATCGTTTTTTTGCCGGCGCACAATGAGGAAGGGGCGATTGGGGACGTGATTCGCCGCATTCCGCGTCATTTCCATCCCGATGTAGAGGTCAGCGTCTTGGTCATTGATGACGGGTCGACCGACCGGACTGCTGAAGCGGCGCAAGAAGCGGGAGCCGATTACATTTGCCGCTGGCCGGAAAACCGCGGCCTCGGGGCGGCGGTGCGGCGAGGGCTCAAAGAGTGTGTCCGTCTTGGCGCGGATATCGGCGTGATGATCGATGCCGATAACGAATATCCGCCGGAACAAATTCCTGACCTTTTGGCGCCGATTTTCGCCGGTGAGGCCGACTATACGATCGGCTCGCGCTTCCTTGGCACGATTCGCGGCATGAAATGGCACCGCCGCCTCGGCAACTATGCCTTTACGTGGCTGCAGTCGCTCCTGCTCGGCCAGCGGCTGTACGACGGGCAATCCGGCATGCGCGCGTTTTCCCGCCAAGCGATGGAAGAGGCGGAAATCATCCACGATTACAATTACGCCCAAGTGTTGACGCTCAACTTAGTGCGCAAAGGGTTTCGACTAAAGGAAGTGCCGATCCGCTACCAAGTGCGGACGACCGGCCGTTCGTTCATCAAGTTCACCGCCTATATGACCGCGGTCATCCCGGCCATCTGGAAGGAAATGCGCCGCCCGGTAACAAAAGCGGTCATTGACCGAAAAGCGCATCTGCTTTCTTTGGAGCGGGAGCGCCATTGTTCGTGAGGCGGCCGCCTTGGGCCGCCGGCCATTTTTCCAATATTGACAATGATGGTGATAATGATTATCATTGATCTTGATGGAGGGGGATCAGAAACGTGAAAACATCCCGTTTCTTTTTTTACATAGCAGTGATCATTATTCTCAATCTCATTCCGCTGAAAGCGTTCGCCTATTCGTATGGAGATCCGAACAAAGAAGCGGTTGCTGAGGCGTATAAAGAGATGAAAGAAAAGTTGAACGAGCAGCCGCCGAACTTTGCCGCAGCGAAGGAAATTTTCGGAACCATAAAAGAAGAAATCGACATGCACATGGGGCCTGAGCCGTCCAAGGCGGTGCTTGCAGCCATCGAAGCGAAGGACCGCCAGGCGGTGATCAAAGACATGGAAAAAATTTTAGTGCTCAATATCGCCCGACGTTTGGACAATATTGAGGCGAACTTTGATCAGTACGACACGAGCAAGCGGCTGTTGGCGAAGGCGTTTGCGACGTATGAGGCGCTGTCGCCGATCATCCAAGGGAAAGACCCTGCGCTTGACAAACAGCTGCGCACCGAGTTTGACAAGGCGCTTCAGTCGCTTGGCAACCCGGGGCTGTTTGGCGTCGGCGAGAAAAAATCAGACATCGAAACGTTCAAGAAAAGCAAGGAAACCATTTTATCGGCGTTGCAAAAGCAATTTGGCCTCAAAAGCCTAAAAGTCGGCCATTTTTCGGAAAGCGCCACGGAAAAGCCGGATGCAGTGCAAAAGAAAGAGTGGACCGATTTGTCCGAGGCCAAAAACTGGATTCCGCTCATCGTCATCGCTGTGGTGATCATCGGGACTGTCTTGATTTACGCACGTCGCCGGAAGCGTGCTTAGTCTAAACTGAATGGGAGGCGGGGGCATGGAAGTTCAAGCGCTGCTTATCACGTTTCGTGAAGCGCTGGAAGCGCTGCTGATTGTCGGCATCATTACATCGTATTTGAAACGGGTCGGTCACCGTGAATACACGAAATATGTATGGCTTGGCGCCGCTCTTGCTGTGGCGGCGAGCGTCGGCGTCGCCATGTTGTTTCAGCTCGTCTTTACCGGTTTTGCGGCAATGGGAAGCGAGACGTATTTGAAAATCGGCATCATGGTCATTTCCGCGTTGCTCTTGACGCAAATGGTGTTCTGGATGGCCGAACATAGTCGGGACATGAAAAAAAGCGTGGAAGGGAAAATGGATCAGTTTGTCACCGCCGGCAATGTCGCCGGCATGGTCATCCACTCGTTTTTGGTCGTGCTGCGCGAAGGAGTGGAAACGGTCTTCTTCTTCGCCGCCATTACGCACGGCAACATCGGCGCGGCGATGCAAGGCTGGGGAGCGGCGACCGGGGTCGTCATTGCCGCTTTTGTCAGCTACTTCTTCTTTAAAGGGACGATGCGCATTCCGTTGAAGACGTTCTTTAAAGTGACTGGCGCGTTTATCGTCCTAATTGCCGCCGGACTGCTCGTGCAAGCCATTTCGATGATGCAGGACATCGGCCTCATCGGCAGCGTCATGCCGCACGTATACGATTTGACGTGGCTGCTTCCGGAACATCCGATCGATTACGAACATTACGTGCGCGACCATGGCGTCGCCCCTGTCTTTTCCGGCGAAGTCGGCGTCTTTTTAAAAGCGCTGTTCGGTTATTCTTCAATGCCGTCGCTTGAAGAAGTGTTGGCCTATATCGGCTACTTCGTCGTCGTGTATTTGTTGGTGGCGAGCCGCCGCGGTCAAAAGAAGGCCGTGGTTGAGAAGCCGGCGGTTGCCTCGTTGGAGGAACAAGCCAAAAACGTCATGTAACGTACAAGGACGCTGCGCCTTGTACGTTTTCTTTGGAGGGAAACACGGTGGACAAACGGTTGGGCGATGATCGCTTTTGGATGAGCTTTGGTGTCGGAATGGCTGCTTTGTTGGCCGGCGCCGGTTTGTATGGGGCGAACCCGTATGCGGCCTCGTGGGACGAAGTTGACTTTGCGCGGGCGTTGGAACGCTATGATTTATTGGCCATGCAGCCGCATTTCCCGGGCTATCCGTATTTGATTCTTGGCGGCATGGCAGTGCACGCTCTGGTCGCCAATCCGGCCAAAGCGCTTTCGATCTTGAATGTGCTCGTGTTGTTTTCCGCCGCCTTTCCCATCGTTTGGCTGCTCGCTCGCCATATGCCGCGTTCAGCGGCGCTATGGGCGGCGCTTTCGGTGCTTTCTTCAAGCTACGTGCTCCTTGCCGCCGCCAGACCGATGTCGGACGGCGCGGCGCTTGGCGTGCTTTGGTGGTACATATGGGCGGTGGAATGGGCGCGGCGGCGAACAACATGGATGGCGCAGCTTTGGCCGGCCGCGTTGTTCAGCATCCTCATGGGCATCCGTTTGTCTTATGCCCCGTTTGCCGCTGCGTTGTTGATCCTTTGGCATGAAGACTGGAAAACGCACCGCCGCCTCGGCCGCGTGGCGGCATCGCTGTTGGCGGCGGCCGCCTTTCAATTTGTTTGGGTGGCGGCGGTCGCGGCGACGGAAGGCGGCCTTTGGCCGTTTTTCAAGCTTGGCTGGGCGTTTGTCGTCGGTCATTTCAGCGACTGGGGGGGAACGGCGGCGGCGAGCCCGCTTCCATTTTGGGAGCGGGTGCGCCGCTTTGTCCTTGACAACTTTCTTTGGACCGGCATGGCCAGCCGAAATGCTTGGCTGCTGGCTGCCTATGCAGTGGTCGGCGCCATCGCCTGGCGCACTGGGCCGTTTCGGCTGCCGCGCCCGCTTGTCGTTTCCGCGTTGCTGTATGCTTTGTGGGCGCTTTTCGGACAAAACATTGACAAGCCGCGTCATCTCCTTCCGCTCGTTCACATTGCGCTCGTTTTCGTGTGGGGGCGCGTATTGGCTGCACCGCGATCATGGAAGCATGTGTTGGCGGCGGCGGTTGTGCTGCTGCAGGCTGCAATCGGCATCGGGCAGCTGTGCGAGCAGGCAAAGACGCCGCCGGCAGTGTATCAGCTTGCGGACGATTTGCGTGACAAACGGCAGCCGTTTGTGGTATATACGTGGGAAGAGACGCGCGTCCTAGACTATTTGAACGTGCCCTTTCCACATAAAGACGTGCTCCATTTTTCCTTCTTTTTGCAAGACAAAGAAAACTACCGCCATGCTGCGATATATATGACCAATCACGTTGTCCAAGGGTTCGAGGCTCAAGGGATCGATGTTTCCCGCCATGTGCGCAAAGTGAAAACGTATCGTTCCAGTCTGCTTGCTGATCCGGTGTATGGGACGATTACGCTGTACGAATGGGTGGATGGAGAGTGAGGTGATGGCCAATGAACGAGCGGCTGAAAGAAAAGCTGGCCGTGCTGCCGGAACAGCCGGGTTGCTATTTGATGAAAGACAAACACGGAACGGTCATTTACGTCGGCAAAGCGAAGTCGCTGAAAGCGCGCGTCCGCTCGTATTTCACCGGGACGCATGACGGCAAGACGCAGCGGCTTGTTGAGGAGATCGCCGATTTCGAATACATCGTCACCTCGTCAAACGCCGAGGCGCTCATTTTGGAGATGAATTTGATCAAAAAGCATGATCCGAAATACAACGTCATGCTGAAAGATGATAAAAGCTACCCGTTTATTAAAATCACCGCGGAAAAGCATCCGCGCCTGCTGATCACCCGCAAAGTGAAAAAAGACGGGGGCAAATATTTCGGCCCGTATCCAAACGTGCAGGCGGCGAACGAAACGAAAAAGCTGCTCGACCGCTTATATCCGCTCCGCAAATGTTCGACGCTGCCTTCGCGCGCCTGTTTGTATTACCATATGGGCCAATGCCTCGCCCCGTGCGTCCACCCGGTGTCGGACGAACAAAATAAGGCGATGGTTGAACAAATCGTCCGCTTTTTAAACGGCGGGTATGAAGACGTGAAGCGGGAGTTGGCCGAGAAAATGCACGAGGCGGCGGAAGCGCTCGAGTTTGAACGGGCGAAAGAATACCGCGATCAAATCGCAGCGATTGAGATGACGATGGAAAAGCAAAAAATGATGCTCAACGACTTCATCGACCGCGATGTATTCGGCTATGCGTACGACAAAGGCTGGATGTGCGTGCAAGTGTTTTTCCTCCGCCAAGGAAAGCTGATCGAGCGCGACGTGTCGATCTTCCCGCTTTACCAAGACCCGGATGAGGAAATGCTTACGTTTTTGGGTCAGTTTTATGCGAAAGCGCATCATTTGAAGCCAAAAGAAGTCGTCCTCCCGTCCGACATTGACGGCGAGCTCGCCCGCGAATTGCTCGGCGTTGCCGTCGTCCAGCCGAAAAAAGGGAAGAAAAAAGAGCTTGTTGAGCTGGCGAGCAAAAACGCGGCCATTGCTCTGAAAGAAAAATTTTATTTCATCGAGCGGGACGAAGAACGGACGATCAAAGCGGTCGAACGTCTCGGAGAGCGTCTTGGCATTCCGGCGCCGCGCCGCATCGAGGCGTTTGACAACTCGAACATTTACGGGGCCGATCCGGTCTCGGCGCTTGTCGTTTTCCTCGATGGCAAGCCGGCGAAAAAAGAATACCGGAAATATAAGGTGAAAACGGTCGCGGGGCCGAACGATTATGAAACGATGCGCGAAGTCGTGCGCCGCCGCTATACGCGCGTGTTGAAAGAAGGATTGCCGCTTCCCGATTTGATCATCATCGACGGCGGCAAAGGACACTTGTCGGCGGTGCGGGATGTGCTCGAAAACGAACTTGGACTGGATGTGCCGCTGGCTGGATTGGCGAAAGACGAAAAACATCGCACATCAGAGCTTTTGGCCGGCGACCCGCCGGATGTCGTGCCGCTTGACCGGCAAAGTCAAGAGTTTTATTTATTGCAGCGCATCCAGGATGAAGTGCATCGGTTTGCCGTTATGTTTCACCGAAAGACGCGGCAGAAAACGATGTTCCATTCCGTGCTTGATGACATTCCCGGCGTCGGGGAAAAGCGGAAAAAAGCGCTGTTAAACTATTTCGGATCAGTCAAAAAGATGAAAGAGGCGACCGTTGATGAGCTGCAACGGGCGAACATTCCACGGGCGGTGGCGGAGAAAATCTATGAAAAACTGCATGAATAATGGCTGAACGGACGCCCGTTTTGCGAGCGGACGCCCGTTCTTTGCATGTCATTCGATCGCCTGCTTCCGATCCCATTTCACCAAAATGCGCGCTTTGCCGTCCCGCTTTGGCGGCAGTTCGACCGCTTCGGTGACGAACCGCTTTTGTTGTTCGATTTGCTGGGCGAGAAATCCAGCCTCAAGCTGGAACGAGCAGCTGCCGTACAAGGAAAAGCGGGCGGCGATGATGGGGCCCGACAGCTCGATATAGAGTTCGTCGTTTCGCTCTTCGCCGGTTGATAGCTCCCCCCAGCCCGCCCGTTCAAAAAATACGGCGACGTCATCGAGCGTTCCGAGCGGGTAGCGCCGCGCCAGCTGTTTGCCGGCCCAGTACAGCAGCGAAGCGGCATCTTTGCCAAGCAGCTCGGGAAGAAGCGAATGGCGAAGCAGCTCAGTCCCGAAGGCGGAAAGCGCAATTGACCCAAACATTTGATATTGGTCCTCTAATGGTGGCTGTTTCATCGTTTTCCCCTCTTTCTATCCATTTCCCCATTATAGCTGAATTGCTGCCGGAGTGCATCCTCTTTCCTAAGGTGGCGCAACTATGAGAATGTTTGAACATTTTGTGTCAGTGTTTTCTTGACGCTTGTACAATGTGGGAGTACAATGAATGTGACAAGCGAATAGGGGAATGGAAGACGTTTCCGTTTCCGCATGGCGAGCGAGAGGGACATATTTTTTATTCAATTGAAGGGGGTTTACATAATGGCAGGGAATCGCGAGTTTTACTATCGCCGGCTCCATTCGCTGCTGGGGGTTGTTCCCGTCGGCATCTTTTTAGTGCAGCACTTGGTCGTCAACCATTTTGCGACCCGTGGGCCGGAAGCGTTTAACCGGGCGGCGGCGTTTATGGAAAACTTGCCGTTCCGCTATTTTCTTGAAATTTTTGTTATTTTTCTTCCATTGTTGTTCCACGCTGTATACGGCATTTATATCGCGTTTACAGCCAAATTCAACACTCGCCAGTACGGCTATTTCCGCAACTGGATGTTCATGCTTCAGCGGATCACCGGCATCATTACATTGATTTTTGTCGTCTGGCATGTGTATGAAACGCGGGTGCAGGCTGCATTCGGCGCCGAAGTGAACTACGACATGATGGCCAACATTGTCGACAATCCGTTTATGCTCGGATTTTATATTGTTGGAATCTTGTCCACGGTCTTTCACTTCGCCAACGGCTTATGGTCGTTCTGCGTCAGCTGGGGGTTGACGGTGTCCCCTCGTTCGCAGCAAGTATTTACGTACATTACGATGATCATTTTCATCGCGCTTTCCATTGTCGGCATTCGCGCCATCTTGGCGTTTGCGTAAGACAAGCGTTCCATTCCTAAGGAATGATTCAACGATGAACTGCTGCGTTGGCTCGTGACAAACGTGCTCTAGCCGTTCGCCGAACGATCGCTTGGTCGATGGCGGGCCGGCAAGGCAAAACGTGCGGCATGCAAGCAAAAGCAGCAATCTATTAGGGAGTGAGTAGCTATGAAAAAAGGGAAAATCATCGTTGTTGGCGGTGGGTTGGCCGGTTTGATGGCCACGATTAAAATCGCCGAAGCAGGAGTGCCTGTCGAACTGTTTTCGCTCGTTCCGGTAAAGCGTTCTCATTCCGTCTGTGCCCAAGGCGGCATTAACGGAGCGGTCAACACGAAAGGGGAAGGCGACTCGCCGTGGGAGCATTTTGACGACACCGTCTATGGCGGGGACTTCTTGGCGAACCAGCCTCCGGTCAAAGCGATGTGTGAAGCGGCGCCGGGGATCATTTACATGCTCGATCGGATGGGCGTCATGTTCAACCGGACGCCGGAAGGGTTGCTTGATTTCCGTCGTTTCGGGGGGACGCAGCATCACCGGACCGCCTATGCTGGAGCCACGACCGGGCAGCAAATTTTGTATGCACTTGATGAACAGGTGCGCCGCCATGAAGTGGCCGGGCTCGTCACGAAGTACGAGCATTGGGAGTTTTTAGGCGTCGTTTTGGATGACGAGCAAATTTGCCGCGGCATCGTCGCACAAGATTTGCGGTCCATGGAAATCAAAGCGTTTCCAGCCGATGCCGTCATTTTGGCGACCGGCGGCCCGGGGATCATTTTTGGGAAATCGACGAACTCGGTCATCAACACTGGTTCAGCGGCTTCGATCGCCTATCAGCAAGGCGTTTACTACGCGAACGGCGAGTTCATCCAAATTCACCCGACCGCGATCCCAGGCGATGACAAGCTTCGGTTGATGAGCGAATCGGCGCGCGGGGAAGGCGGACGCATTTGGACGTATAAGGACGGGAAACCGTGGTACTTCCTTGAGGAAAAATATCCGGCTTACGGAAACTTGGTGCCGCGCGACATCGCCGCCCGGGAAATTTTCCACGTCTGCGTCGATTTGAAGCTCGGCATCAACGGCGAAAACATGGTGTATTTGGATTTGTCACATAAAGATCCGAAAGAGTTGGATGTCAAGCTCGGCGGCATTATCGAAATTTACGAGAAGTTCATGGGCGAAGACCCGCGCAAAGTGCCAATGAAGGTGTTCCCGGCCGTTCACTACTCGATGGGCGGCTTATGGGTCGACTATGACCAAATGACGAACATCAAAGGGTTGTTTGCTGCCGGCGAGTGCGATTATTCGATTCACGGCGCGAACCGCCTCGGGGCAAACTCGCTTCTGTCGGCGATTTACGGCGGAATGGTCGCCGGCCCGAACGCCGTCCGCTACATCCGCGGTCTCGAGAAATCGGCCGATGCGATGCCGTCGACGTTATACGACAGCTATGTGAAACGGGAGCAAGAAAAGTGGGAAAACATTTTGGCGATGGACGGCACGGAAAACGCCTACGTGCTGCATAAAGAGCTCGGTGAATGGATGACGGCAAACGTGACGATCGTCCGCTACAACGACCGGCTGCTGAAGACCGATGAGAAAATTCAAGAGCTGATGGAGCGGTATAAAAACATCAGCGTCACCGATACGTCGAGATGGAGCAACCAAGGAGCGACGTTTATCCGCCAGCTGTACAACATGCTGCAGCTCGCCCGCGTCATTACGCTTGGCGCTTACTATCGCAATGAAAGCCGCGGCGCGCACTACAAGCCGGAGTTTCCGGAGCGCAACGACGAAGAATGGCTGAAAACGACGATGGCCCGCTACACGCCAGACGGTCCGGCGTTCCATTATGAAGACGTTGACGTCTCGTTGATTAAACCGCGCAAGCGCGACTACAGCAAAAAGAAAGAGGAAGTGAAGTAAGATGAGCGAGAACAAAACGGTTCGATTCATCATCACCCGTCAAGATCGTCCGGATTCTGCTCCGTATGAAGAGGAGTTTGTCATTCCGTACCGCCCGAACATGAACGTCATTTCGGCGCTCATGGAAATTCGCCGCAATCCGGTCAACGCCAAAGGGGAAAAAACGACGCCGGTCGCTTGGGAAATGAACTGTCTGGAAGAAGTATGCGGAGCCTGTTCGATGGTCATTAACGGCAAACCGCGCCAGGCGTGCGCCGCACTCATTGACAAACTCGAGCAGCCGATCCGCCTTGAGCCGATGCGCACATTCCCTGTCATCCGCGACTTGGTCATCGACCGGAGCCGGATGTTTGATGCGTTGAAGCGAGTGAAAGCATGGATTCCGATCGACGGAACGTACGACTTGGGCCCGGGGCCGCGCATGCCGGAGCGGAAGCGGCAATGGGCGTACGAGCTGTCCAAATGCATGACGTGCGGCGTCTGCCTGGAAGCGTGCCCGAACGTCAACAGCAAGTCGAACTTTATCGGCCCGGCGCCGCTGTCGCAAGTGCGGCTGTTTAACGCCCATCCGACCGGGGCGATGCATAAAGCCGAACGGTTGCGGGCGATTATGGGCGACGGCGGACTGGCCAACTGCGGCAACTCGCAAAACTGCGTGCAATCGTGCCCGAAGGGCATTCCGTTGACGACATCGATCGCGGCGTTAAACCGCGAAACGACGATTCAAATGTTCCGCGATTTCTTTGGCAGCGACGAAGTGTAGCGGCAGAATCAAAATCCCCTTCATTCGAACAGACATGAGGGGGATTTTTTGTTTTGCTGGACAAGCGGCAGCCAACCGTCTCCGGCGAATCGAAAGATAAAGAAGAAAAGGCTCTTCATCACAAAGTGTACTTGAAAAAGAAAGACGATCATGATAAAGAAAAACCAAAACAGCATTTTTTCCTTTTTATACCACACATCTCTTTGAACAACATTGCTATCATGTTTGTCTTTAAAAGTCATTTGGTGATGAACCGAAAAAAAAAGACCCATTTTTCTATTAGATAAGCAAATTTTCGTCACCGCCGCTCTTGCTCTCACATACGATATGGCGAGGAAATACCCATCCGGCAGTTCGGGCCCATTGAGAGCAAGGAGGGTTACAACCGTTGAAGGACAAATCATTTCAATCGAAGCCGCTTTTGACAAAAAGAGAAAAAGAAGTCTTCGAATTGCTCGTGCAAGACAAGACGACGAAAGAGATCGCCCAAGAGCTGTTTATCAGCGAGAAAACGGTCCGCAACCATATTTCGAATGCGATGCAAAAGCTTGGGGTCAAGGGGCGCTCGCAAGCTGTCATTGAATTGCTTCGAATGGGCGAACTTGAACTATAAACGATGCCGGCTTTCCTTGTTGGACAGCCGGCTGTTATGTTCCCTTGCGGCCGGACGAGGCTTGGCGCCCGTCCGGCCTTCGTCCGCGGCGGCCGCCGCATTTTTTTGTTGATTATCTTTGCCGGTGTTGTAAAATGAAAAGTAAGAATAGCTGTCGACGCAAGCCGCCGTTTGAGGCTGGCCGCGGAAACGATCAAGGAGAGATGGTATGCCGTCTGCGATGAATGAACAAACGGTCGCCGAGTTGGAAAAATTGCTTCGCTATATCGCCGCCAATTTGAAACAGCGCGGCCGTGAAATTTTAACCAACTATCCGATCACCCCACCGCAATTTGTCGCCCTGCAGTGGCTGCTTGAAGAAGGGGACTTGACGGTCGGCGAGTTATCGAACAAAATGTATTTGGCGTGCAGCACGACGACCGACTTGGTCGACCGTATGGAGCGGAACGGACTTGTCGCCAGAGTCCGCGATGAACACGACCGCCGCGTCGTCCGCATTCACTTGTTGGAAAAAGGCGAGCGCATCATTGAGGAAGTGATTGAAAAACGCCAGAGAGATTTAGCTAAAGTGTTGGAAAATTTTTCTGAAGAGGAAATCGTTCTCTTTGAGCGTTGTTTGCGCAAATTGCATCAAGAAATGACGAAAGAATGAGGCGATCACTTGGAAAGAGCAATTGGTGTCATTGACTCAGGAGTCGGCGGTTTGACCGTCGCCAAAGAAATTATGAGGCAGCTGCCGAAAGAACAAATTATTTACTTAGGCGACACCGCCCGTTGCCCGTACGGGCCGCGGCCGGTGGAAGAAGTCCGTCGATTTACGTGGCAAATGATTGATTACTTGCGGCAATATCCCTTGAAAATGCTTGTTATCGCCTGCAACACCGCGACGGCGGTCGCGCTTGACGACGTGCGGGCGAAGCTTGACATTCCTGTGCTTGGCGTTATTCATCCCGGCGCTCGCGCGGCCCTGAAAGCGACTAGGCGCGGGCACATCGGCGTCATCGGCACGATTGGCACGATCCGAAGCCGGGCGTATGAAAAGGCGCTTCAATCCATCAATCCGCGCGTCCAAGTCGAGAGCTTGGCCTGTCCGAAATTCGTTCCGCTTGTGGAAAGCGGCGACTTTGAAGGGCAGGAGGCGATGGCGATCGTCGCCGAATCGCTCGCTCCGCTCCGTCCGCTGCCGATCGATGTGCTGATTTTAGGCTGCACGCATTATCCGTTGCTCGCGCCGCTCATTCGCACGTATATGGGCAAACGCGTGAAGCTCATTTGCTCGGGCGGTGAGACGGCTCGTGAAGTGAGCGCGATTTTGCACCACAGCCAGCTCCTTTACACCGGCGAGCGCGAACCGGAGCATTTGTTTTTCACGACCGGGCCGAAAGAGCTGTTTGAAAAGATTTCCGGGAAGTGGTTTGGCAAGCCGATCGGCACGGTCGAAGCGATTCGGCTGTAACCAACCAATCCTTTAGCGTCCATGCGCTAAAGGATTTTTTTATTCTATTTTGGAAAACGGCTCGTATACATAGTAGTACAAACTACGAGTAGGAGGGAACGTCAATGAAACGGACGACTCAAATATGGGCGGCGCCGCTGCTCGCCTCGCTGTTGTTGCTTGGCGGCTGCGGTTTGTTTGGGCGAGATGAGGCGGTGAAGGAGATCGATCCGCCGCAAGAGACGAGTTATGTCAAAGACGGCCAAGCGCTTCAGGAAGCGACGGAAAGCCAAAAGGAAGGGAAAGAGAAAGCGAAGGCCACCGAGACGGTGAAAAGAGAGCTGTACTTGATTGACAAAAACGGCTTTGTCGTGCCGCAAACAGTGGAATTGCCGAAAACGCAGGCCGTGGCGAAACAAGTACTCGAATATTTGGTTGAAGACGGACCCGTGTCAGAAATGTTACCGAACGGCTTCCGCGCGGTCATTCCGGCCGGAACGACGGTGCTTGGCACAAAATTGGAAAAAGACGGAACGTTGATCGCTGACTTTTCGCCGGAATTTAAAAACTATAAGCCGGAGGACGAAAAACGAATTTTGCAGTCCATTACGTGGACATTGACGCAATTTGACAATATCAAGCGCGTCAAAATCCGCATCAACGGCTACGATCAAAACGTGATGCCGGTCAATAAAACGCCGATCCAAGATGGGGTAAGCCGCGCCGATGGCATCAATATGGAAGCGAACGGCGTGCCAGACATTACGAATACGCATCCGGTCACCGTTTATTTTGTCGCCCAACAAGGGAACAGCACATACTATGTGCCGGTGACACGGCGTGTGTCCAATAAGGAGAAAGATGATATTGCCGCGGCCGTCAACGAACTGATTCAAGGACCAGAGCAAGGGAGCGGGCTTGTCGGCGTCTTTCAGCCGGACGCGAAGCTTGTCGATGCCCCGAAATACGAGGATGGCAAAGTGACGCTCAACTTTAACGAAGGCATTTATGGAAGCAACAAGAAAAATGTCATTTCCGACGTCGTGTTGAATTCTCTCGTTTTGTCGCTCACGGAGCAAAAAGGAGTCGAAAGCGTGGCGATCACCGTCAATGGCAAAGCCAATCTTGTCACGGAAGATGGCAAGCCGCTCACCAAACCGGTCGCTCGGCCGCAAAACGTCAATACCGGGACATTTTAACCGGTTGGTGCTGACTGGCTGGAAACGAATAGGACGTTATGGTATAACAAAGAGGTGGAAACGTATTCTGCCTCTTTCTTTTTTTTCGCTAGGCGGAAAGAAATGCGGCGTCTGGCATTCCGTTGAAGATGGAGAAAAGGAGGACTCAGTTGATGAGAGCGGACGGACGAAGCAGTTGCGAGCTGCGCCCTGTACATATACACCCGCATTACATGAAGCACGCTGAAGGGTCGGTGCTCATTGAAATCGGCGACACGAAAGTCATTTGCACGGCGACGGTCGAAGAGAAAGTGCCGTCGTTTATGCGCGGCGGCGGCAAAGGATGGATTACGGCCGAATATGGGATGCTGCCGCGGGCGACAGAGCAGCGGAATGTGAGGGAAGCGAGCAAAGGAAAAGTGTCGGGGCGGACGATGGAAATTCAGCGCTTAATCGGCCGCGCGCTTCGCTCGGTTGTTGATCTTGAACAGCTTGGCGAGCGGACCATTTGGATCGATTGCGACGTCATTCAGGCGGATGGCGGAACGCGGACGGCGTCGATCACTGGTGCGTATGTGGCGCTTGTGTTGGCGCTTGCCAGACTGGTGGAAGAAGGGAAGCTCGAGGCGCTTCCGATCCGCGATTTTCTCGCCGCTACCTCGGTCGGCATCGATCCGGAGCATGGGGTGATTCTTGATTTAGATTACAACGAGGATGCGCGGGCGAAAGTGGATATGAACGTCGTCATGACCGGAGCCGGTCAATTTGTTGAGATTCAAGGAACCGGAGAGGAAGCAGTTTTTTCGCGCGCCGAGCTTGATGAATTGCTTGAAGCGGCGCAAATCGGCATCGAGCAGCTCATCGCCGTTCAGCGCCGCGCATTGGGCGAGTGGGCGGCGCGCATCGGCGAAAAAAAAGAAGCGGCAGAGGAGGACACAGAGTGAAGGAGATCGTCATCGCGACCAAAAACGCTGGCAAAGTGCGCGAGTTCGCCGCTTTGTTTGCCAAGCGGGGCGTCGAAGTGAAATCGTTGCTTGACTTTCCGGACGCTCCGGATGTCGCAGAAACGGGAAGCACGTTTGCGGACAATGCCGTGCTCAAAGCAGAAGCGGCGTCGCGGCGTCTAAAGCGGCCGGTGATCGCCGATGATTCCGGGCTCGTGGTCGATGCGCTCGGCGGCCGGCCGGGCGTTCATTCGGCCCGTTATGCCGGGGAAGATAAAAACGATGCACGCAACATCGCCAAGCTGCTTCGCGAGCTTGACGGGGTGCCGATGGAGCAGCGCACGGCTCGTTTTCATTGCGCGCTCGCCGTCGCGATCCCAGGGCGGCCGACCGCCGTTGTCGAAGCGACATGCGATGGTTATATCGCCGAAGTGCCGCGTGGGGAGGGGGGCTTTGGCTATGATCCAATCTTTTACCTTCCGGAGTGGGGAAAAACGATGGCGGAGCTTGCGCCGGAGGAAAAAAATCAAATCAGTCATCGCGCCAAGGCGCTGACGAAGCTCGATGAGCAGTGGGAGGAGATCGTCGGTGGAAAGGGGCGGACGGAATGAAGGCGGTGATTGTGAGCGACAGCCATGGGCTGACTGCCGAACTTGCTGAAATTGTCAACCGTCATCGCCATGAAGCGGATTTGTTTATCCATTGCGGTGACTCGGAGTTGGAGGTGGGGGCGGACGAGATCGCCCCGTTTGCCGTTGTGCGCGGCAACTGCGATTTCGCCGCGTTTCCTGCTGAGCGCATCGAAGAGGCAGGCGGCGTTCGGTTGTTTGTCACCCACGGCCATTTATACGGGGTGAAAACGTCGCTTTTGCGTTTATCCTATCGCGCGCAAGAAACAGGGGCTCACGTCGTTTGTTTCGGCCACTCGCATTTGGCCGGCGCCGAGCAAATGGATGGGCGGTTGTTCATCAACCCCGGCAGCATTGCTTTGCCGCGCGGAAGAAAAGAAAAAACGTACGCGGTGTTGACCATCGGCGGCGGGCGCGTGCATGTCCAATTTTATGAAGTGAATGGGCAGCCCGTTTCCGGAATGGAACGAACCTTTTCGATCTAAGCGGACAAAACGTCCGCTATTTTTTGTTTTTCGTCTTTGGCAGTTAGAGCGCGTCCGCTTTCTATGAGCCGCCAAGAAAGAAAAAATTTTTGAATCGGCAAAACCTTGATTCTATCATAATGTAAGCGCATTCAAATAGTTTGACCAATCGGAATTTTCGAAAAACGTTATTGACGGCGCAAAGGTTTCGGATTATTATAATTTTCAAATAAGAGAAACGACTCAATACAATGATCAAGCCGTTCAAAGCAACTGCTGACTGATCAAGGAAGAGGGGAACCGAAGTGGGCGAACAATGGATCTTTTTAAACGGAGAATTTGTGACAAAAGAAAACGCCAAAATTTCCGTGTATGACCATGGATTTTTGTATGGCGACGGGGTATTTGAAGGCATTCGTGTCTATAGCGGCAACGTATTCCGCCTCGAAGAACATATAGATCGGCTATACAATTCCGCGAAATCGATTTTGCTCGACATTCCGTACACGAAGGAAGAAATGATTGGCCACGTGCTCGAAACGATCCGCCGCAACGGCTATCAAGATGCGTACATCCGCCTGGTTGTTTCGCGCGGGGTCGGCGATTTAGGACTGGATCCGTACAAATGCAAAACGCCGCAAATCGTGATTATCGTCGAGCCGCTCGCGCTCTTCCCGAAGCATTTATATGAAACCGGCATCGAAGTGGTGACAGTGGCGACGCGCCGCAACCGCTCTGATGTGCTGAGCCCGAAAGTCAAATCGCTCAACTACCTAAACAATGTGCTTGTCAAAATCGAGGCGCATTTGGCGAACGTAAGCGAAGCGCTGATCTTAAACGATCAAGGCTATGTCGCGGAAGGTTCGGGAGACAATGTTTTCATCATCAAAAACGGCGTCATTTACACGCCGCCTGGGTATGTCGGGGCGCTTGAAGGCATTACGCGCCAAGCGATCATCGAAATCGCGGAGGATCTCGGCTATACGGTGAAAGAGGAGCCGTTTACCCGCCATGACGTCTATGTCGCGGATGAAGTGTTTTTGACGGGGACGGCGGCCGAAGTCATTTCGGTCATTAAAGTCGATGGCCGGACGATCGGCGACGGGACGCCGGGACCGCATACCAAGCGGTTGCTTGAAGAATTCCGCCGCCGCGTGGTCGTCGAAGGAGTAAAGGTGTATCCGACGAACGCCAATGTCGGTTGATCGTCCATGACAAGTGGATAGCGAAAAAGCGTTGACGAGGATAAGTAGTCAGCGGGGCCAACATCCACAGAGAGCCGGGGGAGCTGCGAACCGGTGATGTTGCCGCTTGATGAACTCACCTCTGAGCGCCAGCCTGAACGCCGGACGGCTAGTAGGGCTGGACGAGTGGAGACGCGCGCTTCACTCGTTACCAAAATGAGCGGCCGGCTTCGGCTGGCCGCTCCTGAGGCGGCCGTCACGGCCGTGAAGAAGGGTGGTACCGCGGAAAGGAAACCTTTTCGCCCCTTTGGCTGGAAATGACAGCCATCGTGGGCGGAAAGGTTTTTTATATGGATGACAAATCACAGGGAGGATCGACGATGACAAAAATGAAAGTCGAGGAACAAGAAAAAGCGAGGACGAAGGCGAGAATGAGCGGGTCGCTGATGCTCATTGAAGCGCTCAAGGAAGAAAAAGTCGAAGTCATCTTCGGCTATCCAGGGGGGGCGGTGCTCCCGCTGTATGACGAGTTGTATAAAGCCGGCGTGTTCCACGTGCTGACGCGGCATGAGCAAGGGGCCATCCATGCGGCGGAAGGATATGCGCGCATTTCTGGAAAACCGGGGGTCGTCATCGCCACCTCCGGCCCGGGAGCGACCAACATCGTCACCGGGTTGACCGACGCGATGATGGATTCGCTGCCGCTCGTCGTCTTTACCGGGCAAGTGGCGACAAGCGTCATCGGTTCGGATGCGTTTCAGGAGGCGGACGTTGTCGGCATTACGATGCCGATTACGAAACACAACTACCAAGTGCGCGACATCAGCGAGCTGCCGAGAATCATTAAAGAGGCGTTTCACATCGCGACGACCGGGCGCCCCGGACCGGTGTTGATCGATATTCCAAAAGACATTACGACGGCCGAAGGGGAGTTTGATTACGATCAAGACGTTCATTTGCCTGGCTATCAGCCGACGACGCAGCCGAACCATTGGCAAATCCGCCGGCTTGTCGAGGCGGTCAGCCAATCAAAGCGGCCGGTCATTTTAGCCGGCGCTGGCGTCTTGCACGCCAATGCGTCCAATGAATTGCGGCAATACGCCGAACAGCAAAACATTCCGGTCATTCATACGCTCCTTGGCCTTGGCGGTTTCCCGGCAGACCATCCGCTTTTCTTGGGGATGGCGGGCATGCACGGGACGTACACGGCGAACATGGCGCTCTATGAGTGCGATTTGCTTATCAACATCGGCGCCCGTTTTGACGACCGGGTCACCGGCAACTTGAAATACTTCGCGCCAAAGGCGACTGTCGCTCATATCGACATCGACCCGGCGGAAATCGGCAAAAACGTGCCGACCAAAATTCCGATTGTCAGCGACGCCAAAGCGGCGCTGCAGGAACTGATCGCCCAGCAAGGCAAACCGGCTGACAACGCGGCGTGGCTCGAACAGCTCAATGAGTGGAAGCGGCGCTTCCCGCTCCATTACGAGCCGGAAGCCGGGACGATCAAGCCGCAAAAGCTTGTCGAAATGATTTACGAATTGACAAATGGCGAAGCGATCGTCACAACGGACGTCGGCCAGCACCAAATGTGGGCGGCGCAATATTACAAGTTCAATCGACCGCACCGGTGGGTGACGTCCGGGGGGCTCGGCACGATGGGCTTCGGGCTTCCGGCAGCGATCGGCGCCCAGCTCGCCGACCGGAGCGCTACGGTCGTTTCGATCGTCGGCGACGGCGGCTTCCAAATGACGTTCCAAGAACTGTCGGTCATTCAAGAGCTGGGGTTGCCAATTAAAATCGTCATCGTCAACAACCAGGCGCTCGGCATGGTGCGGCAATGGCAGGAGCTGTTTTACGAAAAACGGTACTCCCATTCGCTCATCCCGAATCAGCCGGATTTTGTAAAACTCGCTGAAGCATACGGCATACCGGGGCTGCGGGCGAAGACGGAGGCGGAAGCAGCTGAAGTGTTAAAACAAGCGTTTGCGATGGATGGGCCGGTGCTGCTTGATTTCCATGTCCGCGCCGACGAGAACGTGTATCCGATGGTGGCGCCCGGCAAAGGGCTTCATGAAATGGTGGGGGTGAAAGCGTGCGAAGAATTATCACGATGACGGTCAACAACCGCCCGGGCGTGTTAAACCGCATTACCGGGCTGTTTACGAAGCGGCATTACAATATCGAAAGCATTACGGTCGGGCATACGGAAATCGAGGGCGTTTCGCGGATGACGTTCGTCGTCAACGTTGACGATGAACGGACGGCGGAGCAAATCATTAAGCAGCTGAACAAGCAGATTGATGTGTTGAAGGTGAATGACATCACCGACCAAGCGATCGTCGCCCGCGAGCTGGCGCTCATTAAAGTTGCCGCTCCTCCGGCGGTCCGCCAGGAAATTTACACGCTCATCGAGCCGTTCCGCGCCTCGATCGTCGACGTAAGCAAAGACAGCCTCGTCATTCAAGTGACCGGCGAGCCGGAGAAAGTCGAGGCGTTGATTGAACTATTGCGCCCGTACGGCATTAAGGAAGTGGCGCGCACGGGAACAACCGCGTTCACCCGCGGGGCGCAAAAAGCGACCACGAACCAGAAAACGGCGTTTATCATTTAACAACCATCAATACAAAACCGCACCCATGCGCAGTCATGGCGCCATCGCAGCATTTGCGCTGTTTCTTGACCAACATTTATCTACAGGACAAAGGAGAGGGTAATCATGGCAAAAGTCTACTATAACGGGGATGCAAACGAACAATATTTGCAAGGGAAAACGGTCGCGATCATCGGCTACGGCTCACAAGGCCACGCCCATGCGCAAAACTTGCGCGACAGCGGCGTCCGCGTCATCGTCGGGCTGCGAAAAGGAAAATCGTGGGAGCAAGCAGAGCAAGACGGGTTTGAGGTGTATTCCGTCCGCGAAGCGGCGAAGCAGGCTGATATCGTCATGGTGCTGTTGCCGGATGAGAAGCAGCCGGCCGTGTACAAAGAGGAAATCGAGCCGGAACTCGAGCCAGGCAATGCGCTTGTGTTTGCGCACGGCTTTAACATCCATTTCAGCCAAATCGTCCCGCCGAATCATGTTGACGTCTTCTTGGTTGCGCCGAAAGGCCCAGGCCATCTCGTGCGGCGCACATATACGGAAGGAGCGGGCGTGCCGGCGCTCATCGCCGTCTACCAAGATGTGACCGGACACGCGAGAGAAACGGCGCTCGCCTACGCGAAAGCGATCGGCGCTGCTCGAGCTGGGGTGTTGGAGACGACGTTCAAAGAAGAGACGGAAACCGACTTGTTCGGTGAACAAGCGGTGCTGTGCGGTGGGCTGACGGCGCTCATCAAAGCCGGGTTTGAAACGCTCGTTGAAGCCGGGTATCAGCCGGAAGTCGCCTATTTTGAGTGTTTGCATGAGATGAAGCTCATCGTCGATCTCCTTTACGAAGGCGGTTTGTCGTGGATGCGCTATTCGATTTCCGATACGGCGCAATGGGGCGACTTTATCACCGGCCCGCGCATTATTAACGACGCTGTGAAAGCGGAAATGAAAAAGGTGCTCGATGACATTCAAACGGGCAAATTCGCGAAGAGCTGGATTTTGGAAAACCAAGCGAACCGTCCGGAGTTCAACGCCATCAACCGGCGTGAGAATGAGCATTTGATTGAGATTGTCGGACGCGAACTGCGAAGCATGATGCCGTTTGTGAAGGCAAAACAAGTCGAGGCGGTGGTGCCAGGTGCGAAAAATTAAGTTTTTTGATACCACATTGCGTGACGGGGAACAATCTGCTGGTGTGAACTTGAATTTGCAAGAAAAGTTGGAAATTGCCCGTCAGCTTGAACGGCTGCGGGTTGACATCATCGAGGCGGGTTTCCCCGCCTCATCGAAAGGCGATTTTGAGGCGGTCAAACAAATCGCCGAAACGGTGAGAACATGCTCGGTCACCGGGCTGTCGCGCTCGGTCCGAAGCGATATTGATGCGGCGTGGGAGGCGTTAAAAGGCGGCGCGGAGCCGCGGCTCCACCTATTCATCGCCACCTCGCCGATCCATATGGTGCATAAATTGCGGATGACGCCGGAACAAGTGATTGAAGCGGCGGTTGAGGCGGTGAAATACGCGAAGCGCTTTTTCCCGATCGTCCAATGGTCGGCGGAAGATGCGTGCCGAAGCGAGTTGCCGTTTTTGGCGAAAATCGTCGCCGAAGTGATCAAAGCCGGCGCCTCGGTGATCAACATTCCGGATACGGTCGGCTATATTACGCCGAAAGAATACGGGGAAATTTTCCTCTATTTGCAAAACAATGTTCCGAATATTGAAAATGTTTCACTCTCCGCTCATTGTCATGATGACTTGGGCATGGCGGTGGTGAACTCGCTATCGGCCATTGAACATGGAGCGACGCAGGTCGAGTGCACAATCAACGGCATCGGCGAGCGGGCCGGCAATGCGGCGCTTGAGGAAATCGCTGTGGCCCTTCACATCCGCAAAGACTACTATCAAGTGGAAACGCGCCTCAATTTGCAGGAAATTAAGCGCACAAGCAATCTTGTCAGCAAGCTGACCGGGGTCGTCGTTCCACCCAACAAAGCGGTCGTCGGCAAAAATGCGTTTGCCCACGAATCGGGCATCCATCAAGACGGCGTCTTAAAAGAAAAAACGACATACGAAATCATTTCGCCGGAGCTCGTCGGCGTGCCGTCGAATTCGATGGTGCTCGGCAAACATTCCGGCCGCCATGCGCTTCGCAACCGGGTCGAGGAGCTCGGCTACACGTTGTCCGATGAAGAAATCAATCAGCTGTTTGTCCGTTTTAAAGAATTGGCTGACAAAAAGAAGGACATTACCGATGATGATTTAATCGCGTTGATTTTCGAAGAGAAGTTCGACCACTTTAAAGATTTTTACCAATTGTCTTCCATCCAAGTGCAATACGGGACGAATCAAATTCCGACAGCGGTCGTTGTACTGAAAGACGGGAAGGGGAATGAAATCCAAGAAGCGGCGACCGGCGCGGGCAGCGTCGAGGCGCTGTACAATACATTGGAACGTTGCTTCCAAACGCCGGTGACGCTGCTTGACTACCGGATCGAATCGGTCGGCGGCGGCCGCGATGCGTTGGCCCAAGTGTTCGTCAAAGTGCGCGCCCATGACATCGAGACGAGCGGGCGCGGCACTGCACAAGACGTGTTGGAAGCATCGGCGAAAGCGTACATCAACGCCATCAACCGTGTGTTTATGATCGAAGCGATGCGCGGCGAAAACGAGAAAGTGGCAACACCATAAAACGGGGGGATTCAGAATGGGAAACTATCGGATTGCCGTCTTGCCAGGGGATGGCATCGGCAAAGAAGTGACGTCCGGAGCGGTCGAGGTATTGAAAGCGGTCGGCATCCGGTTTGGCCACGAGTTTACGTTTGAATATGGATTGATCGGTGGAGCGGCGATCGATGAGGCGGGGACGCCGCTCCCCGAGGAAACGCTCCGCCTTTGCCGAGAAAGCGATGCGGTGCTGCTTGGGGCGGTCGGCGGTCCGAAGTGGGATGACAACCCTCCGCATTTGCGCCCGGAAAAAGGATTGCTTGCCATTCGCAAGCAGCTCGACTTATATGCCAACTTGCGGCCGGTTGTTTGCTATGACAGTTTGGTTTCCGCTTCGCCGTTAAAACCGGATCTCGTGCAAGGCGTCGATTTTGTCATCGTCCGCGAGCTGACCGGCGGCATTTACTTCGGCCAGCCGAGCGGCCGCGTCGTCGAAAACGGCGAAGAAAAAGCAGTGGACACCTTGCTATATAAAAAGGAAGAAATTGAGCGGATCGTCCGCATGGCGTTTATACTCGCACGCGGGCGGAAGAAAAAAGTGACTTCGGTCGACAAGGCGAACGTCCTTTCGTCAAGCCGTCTATGGCGGGAAGTGGCCGAAGAGGTGGCGAAGCAGTTTCCGGACGTCACGCTTGAGCATATGCTTGTTGACAATGCCGCGATGCAGCTCATCCGTGCGCCGAAGCAGTTTGATGTCATTGTGACAGAAAACATGTTTGGCGACATTTTAAGCGATGAAGCCTCCATGTTGTCCGGTTCGCTCGGGATGCTGCCGTCAGCCAGCTTATCCGCTTCCGGTCCGAGCTTGTATGAGCCGGTGCACGGTTCAGCGCCTGATATCGCCGGCATGAACAAAGCCAATCCGATTGCGGCGATTTTGTCAGCTGCGATGATGCTTCGCCTGTCGTTCGGGCTCACCGCGGAAGCGGAGGCGGTCGAGCACGCGGTGCGGCAGGCGCTCGATCAAGGTTTGCGCACTGCCGACTTGGCGCCAAGCGGCGGCCGCATCGTATCAACGAACGAAATGGTCGAAGAAATCAAAACAGCGGTGCTGGATTATACGGCCATTGCTCAAATTATGACCGTTTATGCCTAAGACGTGCGAGGTGAAAGCCAATGAAGCCGAAAACGATCATCGATAAAATTTGGGAAAACCACGTCGTCTACCGTGAGGAGGGCAAACCGGATTTATTGTACATCGATTTGCACTTAGTGCATGAAGTGACCTCGCCGCAAGCGTTTGAAGGGTTGCGGCAAAAAGGACGGAAGGTGCGGCGGCCGGATTTGACCTTTGCGACGATGGACCATAACGTGCCAACCGTTAACCGATTTGTGATTACCGACGAAGTGGCGCGCAACCAAATCGCTGCGCTTGAGCGCAACTGCCGCGAGTTCGGCATTCCGCTCGCCGACCTAAACAGCGAAGAGCAAGGAATCGTTCACGTCATCGGCCCAGAGCTCGGGTTGACCCAGCCGGGAAAAACGATCGTTTGCGGCGACAGCCATACGTCGACGCACGGGGCGTTTGGCGCCTTGGCGTTTGGCATCGGCACGAGCGAAGTCGAGCATGTATTGGCGACGCAAACGCTTTGGCAGCATAAGCCGAAAACGCTGCAAATCTGCATCAACGGCCGCCTCGGCAAAGGAGTGACCGCCAAAGACGTCATCTTGGCCATTATCGGCCGCTATGGCGTTGGCGTCGGCACCGGTTATATTATCGAATTTACAGGCGAAGCGATCCGACGCATGTCGATGGAAGAGCGAATGACGATTTGCAATATGTCGATTGAAGCTGGGGCGAGAGCCGGCCTCATCAGCCCGGATGAAACGACGTTCGCCTATTTGCGCGGCCGCAAATATGCACCAAAAGGCGAGGAGTTTGACAAGGCGGTGGAACGGTGGCGGGCGTTAGCCAGCGATGAGGGGGCAAAATACGATAAAACGATTGAAATCGATGCGTCGACGATCGCTCCGATGGTGACGTGGGGGACGAACCCCGCGATGAGCACTTCCGTCGATGGCGTCGTGCCGCATCCCGAGCAATTTGAAAGCAAAACAGAGCAAAACGCGGTGCGCCGGGCGCTTGAGTACATGGGGCTTAGACCGGGCACGCCGATTACGGATATTCCGGTGCAGCACGTCTTCATCGGTTCGTGCACCAACTCACGCCTCAGCGATTTGCGCGCGGCGGCGAGCATCGTGAAAGGGAAAAAAGTGGCTCCTGGTGTACGGGCGCTCGTCGTGCCTGGATCGCAGCAAGTGAAAAAACAAGCCGAAGCGGAAGGGTTGGCACAAATTTTCATCGACGCCGGTTTTGAATGGCGCGACTCCGGCTGCAGCGCCTGTTTGGGCATGAACCCGGACATCATCCCAGAAGGCGAGCACTGTGCGTCAACGTCGAACCGCAACTTTGAAGGGCGGCAAGGAAAAGGGGCGCGCACGCATCTCGTCAGCCCGGTGATGGCGGCGGCGGCTGCGATTTACGGACATTTTGTCGATGTGCGCCAGCTTGAAGCCGAGCCGGTCTGTTAAATTGACGATCGTGATGGCAAAAGAGGCGGCGCGGCATCCTAGGAAACCGAGCTCCTTTGCCATCAGTGACATCCATAACGGAAGGGGGAAAGGACGATGAAGCCGTTTACGATCCATCGCGGAAAAACCGCTGGCATCGATCGGGCGAATATTGATACCGATCAAATCATTCCAAAGCAGTTTTTGAAACGGATTGAACGCACCGGCTTTGGCCAGTTTCTCTTTTACGATTGGCGGTATTTGAGCGACGGCACGCCAAATCCGGAGTTTGAGCTCAACCGCCCGGAAAACGAAGGGGCGACGATTTTAGTCGCCGATGAAAACTTCGGTTGCGGCTCATCGCGCGAACATGCGCCGTGGGCGCTGCAAGATTACGGATTCCGCGTAATCATTGCCCCATCGTTTGCCGACATTTTTTACAACAACTGCTTAAAAAATGGACTGTTGCCGATCCGGCTGGATAAAGAGGATGTCCGCTACTTGCTGCGCCAAAGCGAGCGCGCAGACTATGAACTGACGGTTTCGCTTGAAGAACAGCGGGTATTTGACGATGAAGGATTTTCGCGTCCGTTTGACATCGACCCGTATCGAAAACAGCTGTTGCTAAAAGGATGGGACGAAATTGATTTGACGTTTGTGTACGAAGCGCATATCGCCGCCTACGAACGACGGCATTGTCCACGGCCGTAAGCGCCATGTGTTCCGGGCGGCAAGGAGAGATGGGTTGCTCTGCCAATCGGCGGGAGCAGCCTTTTTCGCGTTTGACGGCGTCTGCGTCCAGAGGCCGGCTGCTTTTCGGCAAACAAGCGGCTTGTGTTACCCAGCAAGACGCGGGTTGTTTCGCGAGGGAAAACTTGTTACACTGATGGTAAATGCAAATGGGAGCGGGCGAAGATGGCTGGGAAAAAAGGAAAAATCATCATGTTTCCGCAAACAAAAGAACGGCTTATGGAAGAGGCGTTTGCTGCGCTCGAGGCGAAGCGATATAAAGAAGCGCTCCGCTTTTTGCGCGCCGCCGAACAGCTTGGCGACCACAGCTTTCCGGTTCGGCTTGGGCTGGCTGTCTGTTGCTATGAGCTTGGGGAATATGATGAGGCGGAGCGGCGTCTTGCCGGTTTGCTTGACGAGCAACCGGGCAACGGTGAACTGTTGCAAATGTATATTGCCATATTGTTGCAAACGAATCGATACAGCAAGGCCGAAACCGTGATCCGCCACGCCTTGCGCCGTCCGTCGCTATCCGTTTCGCTGCGCGAACAGCTTCACCAGCTGCTTCGATTCAGTGAAAAAATGAATGCCCGCACGCTTCCGCCCGCGGAGTGGAAGCGGGTGAGACGGCTGCTTGAGTCCGGGGACATTGCTGAGCAGCTGCAACTGATTAAACAACTGGAAAAAGAAGACATCGATCCGGTGCTGCCGTTGCTCAAGCAATATTTACGCGCACCGGAAAAAAGCCCGATGGCGAAAACGATGCTTCTTCGCCTGTTGACAGGGAAGCGAGTCAATGAAACGGTGACGGTTGAAAAATTTGGCCGTTGCATGGAGGTCGTCCCGTCAGCGTTGGACGAACAGACGGAAACGGCATTTGCTTCCGAACTGCTGGGCCGGCTTGAGCAGCAGCTCGCGGCGGAAAGCCCGAGCTTATACGAAACGGCGGCGGAAATTTGGCTTCGCTATGCATATGTGTTGTATCCGTTTCCGCCGGAGCCGGCGGATGCAGCGGCCTGGCTTGCTGCTCTCCATTGGATGGCGAGCCGGTTTTTAGGCTTGGATGCTGACGCGGCCGCCTTGGCCGACCGCTACGGTGTGGAGGCGGCGGAGATGGCAAGGCTTTGCCAAAAACTATATGAAATAGAGGAACTTTCCTCCCTCTAATGGCTCGTTCTCTGTTGAAACATGGCTGTTGTATGGTATAATATAATGGCTGTGCTATGTATCTGTTTTCGCATACTTGTCTACATAATCGGGCATCATAAAAAGATCTGGACAAGCGGAGTGCGCTATGGTCCGAGCAATGATTTCAGGTGGAGGGAACAAGGATGTCAGTCAAATGGGAAAAGCTTGAAGGGAACGAAGGCGTATTGACCGTTGAGGTCGACGCCGAGAAAGTGAACAAAGGCTTGGACGCCGCGTTTAAAAAAGTGGTGAAAAACATCACGCTTCCGGGCTTCCGCAAGGGGAAAGTGCCGCGCGTTCTGTTTGAAAAACGCTTCGGCGTCGAAGTGCTCTATCAAGATGCGCTCGACATTTTGCTGCCAGAGGCGTATGCCAAAGCCGTCGAAGAGGCAGGCATCGAACCGGTGTCAATGCCGGAGATTGACATTGAGCAAATGGAAAAAGGCAAAAGCTTAATTTTCAAAGCGAAAGTGACCGTAAAGCCGGAAGTGAAGCTCGGTCAATACAAAGGGCTTGAAGTGGAAAAAATGGATACAACCGTGACGGACGAAGATGTCGAAAACGAACTGAAACGCCTGCAAGAAGATTACGCTGAACTTGTCGTGAAAGAAGACGGGACAGTGGAAAACGGTGATACGGTCGTCATCGATTTCGAAGGATTTGTCGACGGCGAGCCGTTTGAAGGCGGCAAGGCGGAGAACTATTCGCTTGAAATCGGTTCTGGAACGTTCATTCCGGGGTTTGAAGAACAGCTTGTCGGCATGAAAGCCGGCGAGGAAAAAGAAATCCAAGTCACATTCCCGGATGAATACCACGCGAAGCAATTGGCCGGCAAACCGGCGACGTTCAAAGTGCAAGTGCATGAAGTGAAAGCGAAACAGTTGCCGGCGCTTGACGATGAGTTTGCCAAAGACGTCGATGAAGAAGTCGAAACGCTTGACGAACTGAAGGCGAAAATTCGCGCCCGTTTGGAAGAGGAGAAAAAGAACGAGGCGGAGACTGCCTTGCGCAATGCGGTTGTCGAAAAAGCGGCAGCCAACGCCGAAATGGATATTCCAGAGGTCATGATCAAAAATGAAACCGACCGGATGCTTCGCGAATTTGACCAACGCCTGCAAATGCAAGGTCTGAACTTGCAGTTGTATTACCAATTCTCCGGCCAAGATGAAGCGTCGTTGCGCGAGCAAATGAAAGAAGATGCCGAAAAACGGGTGCGCGCGGCGTTGACGCTTGAAGCGATCGCGAAGGCCGAAAACATTGAAGTAACCGACGAGGAAGTAAACAAAGAGCTCGAAAAAATGGCGGAAGTCTACAAGCTGAGCGTGGACAAGCTGAAAGAGCTGCTCGGCAGCTTAGATGGCGTCAAAGAAGATTTGAAATGGCGGAAAACAGTCGATTTTCTTGTAGAGCACAGCAAGGTTGCGGCATAATATATCTTAAGGAAGGAACAAGGCGCGAGACTTCGTGCCTTGTTCTTTATCCACAACCATGGCGCCTGAACGGCAATTTTCAAACTTTTCCAAATGGACGACGGTTTTTTCATTCGCTTTCTCAGGAACATGTATGGTAAAATAGCGAATACATACATTTTTACGACATAAGAGATGGCGGACATGGATACATAAGCAGGCGCGATTTCGTTGGCAAGGGGTGAAATGACATGTTTAAGTTTAATGATGAAAAAGGGCAATTGAAATGTTCGTTCTGCGGCAAAACACAAGACCAAGTCCGAAAGCTCGTTGCCGGTCCGGGGGTTTACATTTGCGACGAGTGCATTGAGCTATGCACGGAAATTGTTGAAGAGGAGCTCGGCAATGAAGAGGAATTTGAATTTAAAGACGTGCCGAAACCGTTGGAAATTCGGGAAATTCTAGATGAGTACGTCATCGGTCAAGATGAGGCGAAAAAATCGCTCGCCGTTGCGGTTTACAATCATTATAAACGGATCAATTCCGGCAGCAAAATCGATGATGTCGAGCTGTCGAAAAGCAACATTTTGATGATCGGGCCGACCGGGAGCGGGAAAACGCTGCTGGCGCAAACACTGGCGCGCATTTTGAACGTGCCGTTTGCCATCGCCGATGCCACCTCGCTTACAGAGGCCGGCTATGTTGGCGAAGACGTCGAAAACATTTTGTTAAAGCTCATCCAAGCGGCTGATTATGACGTCGAACGGGCGGAAAAAGGCATTATTTACATCGATGAAATTGACAAAATCGCCCGCAAATCGGAAAACCCTTCCATCACTCGCGACGTATCCGGCGAAGGGGTGCAACAGGCGCTGCTCAAGATTTTAGAAGGCACCATTGCCAGCGTTCCGCCGCAGGGCGGCCGCAAACATCCGCATCAAGAATTCATTCAAATCGATACGACGAACATTTTGTTCATTTGCGGTGGAGCGTTTGATGGCATTGAGCCGATCATCAAGCGCCGTCTTGGCAAAAAAGTGATCGGTTTTGGCGCGGAAATGAACCAGACGGATGTCGACGAGAAAAACTTGTTGTCGAAAGTGCTGCCGGAAGACTTGCTCAAATTCGGACTTATTCCGGAGTTCATCGGCCGTCTGCCGGTCATTACGACGCTCGAGCCGCTCGACGAACAGGCGTTGATCGACATTTTGACGAAACCGAAAAATGCCATTGTGAAGCAATACCAAAAAATGCTGGAGCTTGACGGCGTTGAGCTCGAGTTTGAAGAAGCGGCGCTCCGTGAAATCGCGAAAAAAGCGATTGAGCGGAAAACGGGCGCGCGCGGCCTTCGCTCGATCATCGAAGGCATTATGCTCGATGTGATGTTTGAGCTGCCGTCGCGCGAAGATGTGCAAAAGTGCATCATCACGCTCGACACGGTGCGCGGCACAAAGCCGCCGACGCTGATCCGTCATGATGGCACCGTCATCGAGCTGGAACGGAAAACATCTGCCTGATGGGAAAACCGCCTTTTTTCGGCGGTTTCTTTTTTTGCCGCCCATGCCCCGCGCGCCCGCTGGCGCTTTTTTGGTTTATTCCCGCCAGTTCGCGGAGATACTATCATACTACATACCATCTAAAGGCAGGAGGATATCGGGGCATGGATTGGACGAACATCGTACTGGTCATCCAGCTGTTTTTCGGGGTCATCATCGGCCTTTATTTTTGGAATTTGCTAAGAGGGCAGCGTGTGCAAAAAGTTTCGATTGATAAAGAGTCGCGCAAAGAGATGGAACAACTCCGCAAGCTGCGTTCGATTTCGCTCACCGAGCCGCTGGCGGAAAAAGTGCGGCCGAAAAGTTTTGACGACATCGTCGGTCAGGAAGACGGCATCAAGGCGTTAAAAGCTGCTTTATGCGGCCCCAACCCGCAACATGTCATCATTTACGGGCCGCCCGGCGTCGGCAAGACGGCAGCTGCTCGGCTCGTGCTTGAGGAAGCGAAAAAAAATCCGCTCTCCCCGTTTAAGAAAAATGCGGTATTCGTGGAGCTTGACGCGACGACGGCGCGCTTTGACGAGCGCGGCATCGCCGACCCCCTCATCGGCTCGGTGCACGACCCGATTTACCAAGGGGCCGGGGCGATGGGGCAAGCCGGCATTCCTCAGCCGAAGCAAGGGGCGGTGACGAACGCCCACGGGGGCGTTTTATTCATCGACGAAATCGGCGAGCTTCATCCGATCCAAATGAACAAGTTGTTGAAAGTGCTTGAGGACCGGAAAGTATTTTTTGAAAGCGCCTATTACAGCAAAGAAAATCCGCAAATCCCAAGCCATATTCACGATATTTTCCAAAATGGACTGCCGGCTGATTTCCGTCTTGTCGGGGCGACGACGCGCACGCCGAACGAAATTCCTCCGGCCATTCGCTCTCGCTGCCTGGAAGTATTTTTCCGTGAATTGGACCAAGATGAAATCGCCCTCATCGCGAAAAAGGCGGCGGAAAAAATCCGCTTGAACGTGTCAGAAAGCGGCATTCGCCTCCTTGCCGCCTATGCGCGCAACGGGCGGGAGGCGGTCAACATGATGCAAATTGCCGCTGGCCTAGCCATCACGGAAAACCGAGAACACATTTTGGACAAAGATATTGAATGGGTCATTCAATCGAGCCAAATGACTCCGCGCTATGAGAAGAAAATCGCTTCCGCTCCGGCGGTCGGCGTCGTCAATGGCCTTGCCGTGTACGGCCCGAACACCGGCGCGCTGTTGGAAATTGAGGTGACCGCTTTGCCGGCCAAAGGGAAAGGGTCGATCAATGTCACCGGCATTGTCGAGGAGGAAAGCATCGGCAGTGCAGAAAAATCGGTGCGGCGCAAAAGCATGGCGCGCGGCTCGGCGGAAAACGTCATTACGGTGTTGCGGGCGATGGGCGTGCCAGCGGACCGCTACGACATTCATGTCAACTTTCCGGGCGGGGTGCCGGTTGACGGCCCGTCAGCCGGGGTGGCGATTGCCGTCGGCATTTATTCCGCCATCTACCAGCTGCCAGTCGATCATACGGTCGCGATGACCGGAGAAATCAGCATCCGTGGCTGCGTGAAACCGGTCGGCGGCGTGTTCGCCAAAATCAAAGCGGCCAAACAAGCCGGGGCGAAAAAAGTCATCATCCCGATTGAGAATATGCAATCGTTGCTAGGCGAAGTCAGCGGCATTCAAATCATCGCCGTCCGCCGCCTCGAGGAAGTGCTCGTCCATGTGTTCGGCGAAGAGGCGCTCCGCCGCGGCCCCGCGCTGCTGCCAGCGGCTATGGACCGCTCGGAGAAAAAGCTCGTCTAGCCAAAGGAAACGGCGGCAAGGCGAACGATTGGCAACGAAAGCGGGCGGTCCGCTTGTAACCGAGTCGGGCGGTTCGCCCGGCCTCTCTTTTATGTACGGCTTCGGCGCAAGCGGATCGTCGCTGAAGTCGGTTTTTCTTTGCCTGCAGACGGAGCGCCGCGCGCTTTTTCGTTCGTCAAATTTTACAAACCCTGCTGCCGTACTATACAATAAACGAATAGAAGCGAGAGATGGAGGTGTTCGGCGTGAACGGAAAGAAAAAGGAGACGGTCGTTCCGCTTTTGCCGCTGCGTGGGCTGCTCGTGTTTCCGACGATGGTGCTCCATTTGGATGTCGGGCGCGAGAAATCGGTCAAAGCGCTCGAACAAGCCATGGTTGAGGATCATATGATTTTGCTGACGTCGCAAAAAGACGTTGCCATCGACGAACCGGACATGGATGACTTATATAAAATGGGAACGATCGCGCGCGTCAAGCAACTTCTAAAACTCCCGAACGGCACGTTCCGCGTGCTTGTCGAAGGCGTCGCTCGGGCGCTCATTACGGAAGTGATCAGCGAGGAGCCGTACTTTCTCGTCAAAGTCGAAAAGTTTGCTGATCGGGCGGCGAAAGATTTAGAAGATGAGGCGCTCAAGCGGACGATGCTTGAATATTTCGAGCAGTACATAAACTTGTCCAAGCGGCTGTCGGTCGACATTTACGCCTCGATCGTCGACATCGATGAGCCGGGGCGAATGGCGGACATCATCGCCTCGCACTTGCCGCTTAAGCTTGAGGAAAAGCAGCGCATTTTAGAAACGATCGACGTGAAAGAGCGCCTCAATAAAATCATCCAAATTTTGCACAACGAAAAAGAAGTGCTCCAGCTTGAGAAAAAGATCAGCGCCCGCGTCAAGCAGTCGATGGAGCGGACGCAAAAAGAGTATTATTTGCGCGAGCAAATGAAGGCGATTCAAAAAGAGCTTGGCGAAAAAGAAGGAAAAACGGGCGAAGTCGAGGAGCTGAAAGAAAAAATCGAGGCGGCCGGCATGCCGGAGCATGTGAAACAAACGGCATTGAAAGAGCTTGACCGCTATGAAAAAATTCCGGCGACCTCAGCGGAAAGCGCAGTCATTCGCAACTACCTCGATTGGCTCATCGCCTTGCCGTGGTCGAAAGAAACGGAAGACATCCACGACATTAAGCGGGCGGAAGCGATTTTAAACGAGGAGCATTACGGGCTCGATAAAGTGAAAGAACGGGTGCTTGAATTTTTATCCGTCAAGCAGCTGACGAAATCGTTAAAAGGTCCGATTCTTTGCCTCGCCGGACCGCCGGGGGTCGGCAAAACGTCGCTCGCCCGCTCGATCGCCAAAGCGCTCGGCCGCCGCTTCGTCCGCGTTTCGCTCGGCGGCGTCCGCGACGAATCGGAAATTCGCGGCCATCGCCGCACGTATGTCGGCGCCATGCCGGGACGCATTATCCAGGGGATGAAAAAAGCAGGCACGATCAACCCCGTCTTCTTGCTTGATGAAATCGACAAAATGTCGAGCGATTTCCGCGGCGATCCATCGGCGGCCATGCTGGAGGTGCTGGATCCAGAGCAAAATCATACGTTCAGCGACCATTACATTGAAGAGCCGTACGATCTATCGAAAGTCATGTTTATCGCCACGGCCAACCATTTGGCGGCGATTCCGCAGCCGCTCTTGGACCGGATGGAAGTGATCCACATACCAGGCTACACAGAAGTGGAGAAGCTGCATATCGCCAAGCGGCATTTGCTGCCGAAACAAATCACCGAGCACGGGCTGAAAAAGGCGGCGTTGCAAATTCGCGATGACGCGATGCTCGATATCATCCGCCATTATACGCGCGAAGCCGGGGTGCGGGAGCTTGAGCGGCAGCTCGCCGCTATCTGCCGAAAAGCGGCCCGCCTCATCGTTTCCGGCGAGAAAAAGCGGGTTGTGATCACAGAAAACAATCTTGAGGAATTTTTAGGGAAGCGAAAATACCGCTACGGCCGAGCGGAGGCGGAAGACCAAGTTGGCGTGGCGACCGGGCTGGCGTATACGGCGTTTGGCGGCGATACGCTCGCCATCGAAGTGTCGCTCGCGCCAGGCAATGGGAAACTCGTGCTGACCGGCAAGCTCGGCGATGTCATGAAAGAATCAGCGCAAGCGGCGTTCAGCTACGTGCGGTCGCGCGCTGAGGAGCTTGACATTGATCCGAAGTTCCATGAGAAATATGATATTCACATCCACGTTCCGGAAGGAGCGGTGCCGAAAGACGGGCCATCGGCCGGCATTACGATTGCGACCGCACTCATTTCCGCTTTGACGGGCAAGCCGGTGAGCCGCTTTGTCGGCATGACCGGGGAAATTACGCTGCGCGGCCGCGTTCTTGCGATCGGGGGGCTGAAAGAGAAAACGTTAAGCGCCCATCGTGCCGGATTGAAAACCGTCATTTTGCCGAAAGACAATGAAAAAGATTTGGCTGACATTCCGGAAACGGTGAAGCGCGACTTGCGCTTTGTGCTTGTCTCTCATCTCGATGAGGTGCTGCCGCACGCGCTGGTGGGGTGGAAGCGATGAATGTGAAGAAAGCAGAGCTTGTGACCAGTGCCGTCAAGCCGGAACAATATCCGGACGGCGGACGGCCGGAGGTGGCGCTCGCCGGCCGTTCGAACGTCGGCAAATCATCATTCATCAACAAAATGATCAACCGGAAAAACTTGGCGCGCACCTCCTCAAAGCCAGGGAAAACGCAAACGTTGAATTTTTATTTGATTAACGACTCGTTTTACTTTGTGGACGTGCCAGGTTATGGGTTCGCCCGCGTGTCGAAGCAGGAGCGGCAAAAATGGGGGAACATGATGGAGACGTACTTTACGACGCGCGAGGTGCTGAAGGCGGCGGTCCTGCTCGTTGATTTGCGCCATCCGCCGACGAAAGACGATGTGATGATGTACGAGTTTTTAAAACATTACGAGATCCCGGTGATCGTCATTGCGACGAAAGCGGATAAAGTGCCGCGCGGCAAGCATCAAAAACACGTGAAAATCGCGCGCGAGACGCTGCGGATGGCGGACGGCGACCCGCTCATTTTGTTTTCCGCCGAGACCGGACAAGGGAAAGACGAAGCATGGGCGGCGCTTTTGCCGTTTGTGGCCTCATGACGAAAACACCAGCGATTCCGCTGGTGTTTTCACTTCCAAGGTTATTTTCGCCTAGTCCATAATATATAGACACCGATGGCGATGAGTCCGAGCGGCCAAAACTTCCAGACAGAGGAAAGTCCGGCTTGGACGAGGTGAAAGAATGGCTGGCCGCGCCCGGAAAACGTCAGCACGACAGCGAGAAGCAAAAAAAGCACGCCAAAGCTGGCCCCGCCTTTTTGTTTGCGGCTGCTGGCGAAAAAAGCGAGCGCGATGAGGAAAAAAAACATGTTCACGCCGCGGGGCCAGGCCGAAAATGCACTCGCAAGGAGCAACTCAACGCCAAATCCGAGTAAAAGAAAGCCGGGGAAAAGGTAAGCATATTCGCGCGCTGAATGCGCCTGGCCAAGCAAAGCCGCGCCGCAAATGGCAAGCAAGGCCGGCCACCCTTGGAAGAAATGGAAAAGGGGGGATTCCATCTGTCCGGCGAGAAAATACAGTCCGAGACCAATGAATAAGATGCCGGCGAATACCGTTCGGGTTTTCATGATCGTCGCGTCCTCCGTTTCCCTTTTGGACATGTTTATGATAGAATGATCACTGTCTACAGTTTAGCATAGCTTTGAAGGCATGTTCACAATTTTTTCAAACCAGAACGATGGACGGTTGTGATATAATGATAAAAGGGATTCGGTCAATAAGGGGGTTGGCATCGTGCAAATCGTAGTCGTTGGCGTCGACTATAAAACCGCCCCTGTAGAAATCCGCGAAAAGCTCGCGTTTGCGGAAGCGGAACTCGGTGCGGCGATGAAACAGCTCGCCAAGCAAAAAAGCGTGCTCGAAAATGTGATCGTCTCGACGTGCAACCGGACGGAAGTTTATGCAGTGGTTGATCAACTGCATACCGGCCGTTACTATATGAAAGCATTTTTAGCCGAATGGTTTGGCGTCAAAGTGGAAGCGATTGCTCCGTATTTGCGTGTGCTTGAAGGAGAAGCGGCCATAAAGCATTTGTTCCGCGTGGCGGCCGGCCTTGATTCGATGGTGCTTGGGGAAACGCAAATTTTAGGGCAAGTGAAAGACAGCTATTTGCTCGCTCAAGAGGTCGGGACGAGCGGCACGATTTTCAATCATCTGTTCAAGCAGGCGGTGACGTTTGCGAAGCGCGCCCACTCGGAAACGGGCATCGGTGCGCACGCTGTATCGGTCAGCTATGCGGCGGTTGAGCTGGCGAAGAAGATTTTCGGCCGCCTTGCCGGCAAGCACGTCTTGATTATCGGGGCCGGCAAAATGGGGACGCTGGCGGCGCAAAACTTGTACGGCAGCGGCGTTGGCAAAGTCACAGTCGTCAACCGGACGCTTGAAAAAGCGAAACAGCTTGCGAAGCAGTTTGCCGGCGAAGCGAAGCCGCTCAGTGAGCTGTCGTGTGCGCTTCTGGAAGCGGATATCGTCATCAGCTCGACGGGAGCCAAAGGCTATATTTTGACGAAGGAAATGGTGGCGCCGCTTGAGAAAATGCGCAAAGGCCGCCCGCTCTTTATGGTTGACATCGCGGTGCCGCGCGATTTGGATCCGGCGTTGGCTGATTTGGAAACGGTGTTTTTGTACGACATTGACGATTTGCAAGATGTGGTGGCGGCCAACTTGGCGGAACGGCAAAAGGCAGCGGCTCGCATTGAAATGATGATCGAAGCGGAACTGATGGCGTTCAGCCAATGGCTGCAGACGCTCGGCGTCGTGCCAGTCATTGCCGCATTGCGCGAAAAGGCGCTGGCCATCCAAGCGGAAACGATGAAAAGTTTGGAGCGGAAACTGCCGCATTTGTCGGAGCGCGACTGGAAAGTGTTGAATAAGCATACGAAAAGCATTATTAACCAGCTGCTCCGCGATCCGATTTTGCAGGCGAAGGAACTCGCCGCCGGCCCGAATGCCGAGGAGGCGCTTTTGCTGTTTATGAAAATTTTCAATATCGAAGATGCGGTGAAAGCCGAGCGGCATATAGAGCAGGCGAAATCCGTGCAATGCGATGAACAAGACGCGGAAGCGGTCCGTGCCGCCCGCCCATCATGGCAGCTGTAAGGTGGGATGGATGGTGGCGCTGTTGTATGAGTTGTCTATTTTGCTTTACATCGCTTCGATCCTATTCTATTTCATCGATTTTTTGCAACAAAACCGGAAGGCGAACGACATCGCCTTCTGGTTGCTTTCTATTGTGTGGCTTTTGCAGACCGTGACGTTTGTTTCCCGCATCATGGAGACGAAGCGCTTTCCGATTTTAACGATGTCGGAAGGGCTTTATTTTTACGCTTGGCTGCTCATTACGCTGTCGCTCGTCATCAATCGGCTGCTGCGCGTCGATTTCATCGTCTTTTTTACGAACGTGCTTGCTTTTTTTATTTTGGCCATTCATACGTTCGCACCGTCTTCTCAGTCGCCGGCTGTTGCGGAGCGGCTCGTTTCGGAGCTGCTTATCATCCACATCACCCTTTCGCTCGGAGCGTATGCGGCGTTTACGCTGTCGTTTCTGTTTTCGGTGCTTTACATGTTGCAGTACAGTTTGCTGAAAAAGAAAAAGTGGGGGGCGCGCCTTTGGCGCATGGCGGATTTGTCGCGGCTTGATTTTTTGTCGTATGTTTTAAATGCGCTCGGCTTGCCTATGTTGTTATTAGGGCTCATTCTTGGCGTGATTTGGGCGTATATTCAAATCGACCATTTCCATTGGTATGATGCGAAAGTGCTCGGGTCGTTTGTCGTTCTTCTCGTCTATGGCGTCTATTTTTACAAGCGAGCCGTCCGGCAGATGCAAGGGAAGGCGATCGCGCTATGGAATATCGGTTCGTTTTTATTTTTGCTTGTCAACTTTTTCTTGTTTGGCAGTTTGTCAAAATTTCATTTTTGGTATTCGTAATTGAGGTGAAACGAGATGCGGAACATTGTCGTTGGCTCGCGGCGCAGCAAGCTTGCCTTGACCCAGACAAACTGGGTCATCGCCGAATTGAAGCGTCTCGGGGCGCCGTTTACGTTTGAGGTGAAAGAAATCGTCACAAAAGGGGACCGCGTCCTTGATATCACGCTTTCCAAAGTGGGCGGAAAAGGGCTGTTTGTGAAAGAGATCGAGCATGAACTGCTCACCGGCGGCATCGATATGGCGGTCCATAGCATGAAAGATATGCCGGCTGTGCTGCCCGAAGGTTTGGTGATCGGTGCGGTTCCGCGCCGCGAAGATGCACGCGATGTGCTTGTCAGCAAAGGAAACCGGATGCTCTCCGACTTGCCGCCTGGGTCGGTCATTGGCACGAGCAGCTTGCGCCGTTCGGCGCAGCTGCTTGCCTATCGCCCGGATTTGACGATCAAATGGATTCGCGGCAATATTGACACAAGGCTGGCGAAGCTCGAAAGCGAAGAGTACGATGCGATCGTGCTGGCGGCCGCCGGCCTGGCGCGCATGGGCTGGAGCGATGAGGTGATCAGCGACTACTTGTCGCCGGACATTTGCGTCCCGGCGGTCGGCCAAGGGGCGCTCGCTGTGGAATGCCGTGAAGACGATGAGGAGCTGCGCGAATGGTTACACCGCCTGAACGATGAGCGAACCGAACGGGCTGTTCGGGCGGAGCGCGCCTTTTTGCAGCAAATGGAAGGCGGCTGTCAAGTGCCGATTGCCGGCTATGCGGAAGTCGAAGGGGGGGCGGTGCGCCTTACTGCGCTTGTGGCCTCCCCGGATGGCAAAGAAAAGTATAAAGAAATGGTCACGGGCGCCGATCCGGAGGCCGTCGGCCGGCAGGCGGCCGCTGTCTTGATCGAACAAGGGGCGAAAGCGCTCATCGAGCGGGTGAAACAGGAGTTGAGCCAATCATGACACACAGCGCGCTCGCCGGCAAAACGGTGCTTGTGACGCGCGGCAAAGAGCAGGCGGCATCGTTTTCTGCCAAGCTGCGCGCTGTCGGCGCCGTGCCGGTCGAGATCCCGCTCATTGCCATCCGACCGGCGGCGCCGGAAGAAATCGCTTCTATGGTTGAGCGGCTTGGCGAATACCGTTGGCTCGTTTTCACAAGCGCGAACGCCGTCCGCTTCTTTTTTCCGCACGTTTCGTTGCCGCGGCCGCTGCCGGAGATGGCTGTCGTCGGCCGGAAAACAGCGGCGGCGCTCGCCGAGCATGGTCTTTCCCCGGCGCTTGTGCCGGATGATTACACCGCTGAACGGCTGGCTGACTTGCTCATGCCGCGCGTCAAACAAGGCGACCGGGTGCTGTTTGTCAAAGGCAATTTGGCGCGCCCGACCTTGCCTGAGGCGTTGCGAAACGCCGGCGCCGCGGTCGACGAGCTCACGGTGTATGAGACCGAGCCTGATGAAAACGGCCGGGAGCGGTTGTTGTCGCTGCTGCGCCGGCGGGAGCTTGATGCGGTCACCTTGATGAGCCCGTCGGCGGTTGACAGCCTTGTCCGCCTTCTCGACAAAGAAGTGGATGCCCTTCTTTCCGGTGTTGCGGTCGCCTGCATCGGACCGGTGACGAAAGAAGCGGCCGAGCGGGCGGGCATTCCGGTCCATATTTGTCCGACGGATTACACCACGGATGGTATAATCAAAGCGATGGAACAATATTTTTCCATGGAGGGACGATGAATGGCACTGTCATTTGACCGCCATCGCCGTTTGCGGCAAACGGCTGCGATTCGGGCGATGGTGCGTGAGACGCATCTTCGCGTCGAGGATCTCATTTATCCGCTGTTTGTGGTCGAGGGAAGCGGCATTAAGCGGGAAGTGCCGTCGATGCCAGGGGTTTACCATTTATCGCTTGACCGTTTATCTGAGGAAGTGGACGACATCGCCAAGCTTGGCATTCCCGCCGTCATGGTGTTTGGTGTGCCGAATGAAAAAGATGAAGTCGGTTCGCAGGCGTATTGCGAAACAGGGATTGTTCAGCGGGCGATCCGCCAAATCAAAGCTGAACACAAAGATCTAGTCGTCATTGCGGATACGTGTTTATGTGAATATACGAGCCACGGCCATTGCGGCGTCGTCGAAAACGAGCGCGTGCTGAACGACCCGTCGCTCGAGCTCCTCACCAAAACGGCGGTGAGCCAAGCGCAAGCCGGCGCCGACATCATCGCGCCGTCGAACATGATGGACGGCTTTGTCGCCGCCATTCGCCGTGGGCTTGATGAAGCAGGGTTTGAGTATGTGCCGATCATGTCGTATGCAATCAAATACGCTTCGGCATTTTACGGCCCGTTCCGTGATGCCGCCGACAGCGCGCCGCAGTTTGGCGACCGGAAGACGTACCAAATGGATCCGGCCAACCGCCTTGAGGCGTTTCGCGAGGCGGAGTCGGATGTCAAAGAAGGCGCTGATTTCTTGATGGTGAAGCCAGCGCTTGCCTACATGGATATTATCCGCGACGTCAAAAACCGTTTTCCGCTTCCGCTTGTCGCCTATAACGTGAGCGGCGAGTATGCGATGGTCAAAGCGGCGGCGCAAAACGGCTGGATCGATGAGAAGCCGGTCGTCATGGAAATGTTGACAGGGATGAAACGGGCGGGCGCGGATTTGATCATTACGTATTTTGCCAAAGATGTCGCCCGCTGGCTGGCTGAATAGAGAGGAGGGCGGAAGCATGCGAAGCTACGAACGGTCAAAAACCGCTTACGAAGAAGCGGTGAAATTGATGCCGGGCGGGGTGAACAGCCCGGTGCGCGCCTTCAAGTCGGTCGGGATGACGCCGATTTTCATGGCGCGCGGCCAAGGAGCGAAAATTTACGAT
Source organism: Geobacillus sp. PK12 (assembly GCF_004123125.1). Lineage (NCBI taxonomy): Bacteria > Bacillati > Bacillota > Bacilli > Caryophanales > Anoxybacillaceae > Geobacillus > Geobacillus sp. PK12. The sequence goes on along the minus strand of NZ_SDKL01000036.1, from coordinate 35,739 downwards.
ATTGACGGCAATGAGTACATTGATTACGTACTGTCATGGGGTCCGCTCATTTTAGGGCATGCCAACCCGCAGGTCGTGGAAGCGTTGAAGCGCGTGGCGGAACAAGGCACAAGCTTTGGCGCTCCGACATTGCTTGAAAATGAGCTCGCCAAGCTCGTGATTGAGCGGGTGCCGTCGGTGGAAATCGTGCGGATGGTCAACTCCGGTACGGAGGCGACGATGAGCGCCCTCCGCTTAGCGCGCGGCTACACGAAGCGCAACAAAATCATGAAATTCGAAGGCAGCTACCACGGCCACGGCGATTCGCTGCTCATTAAAGCCGGCTCCGGCGTGGCGACGCTCGGCCTGCCGGACAGCCCGGGCGTGCCGGAATCGGTCGCCCAGCATACCATCACGGTGCCGTACAACGATTTGGACAGCGTCCGCTATGCGTTTGAGCGGTTTGGCGAAGACATCGCCGCGGTGATCGTCGAACCGGTCGCCGGCAATATGGGCGTCGTTCCGCCAGTGCCTGGCTTTTTGGAAGGGCTGCGCGAGGTGACGAAACAATACGGAGCCTTATTGATTTTCGACGAGGTCATGACCGGGTTCCGCGTCGATTACCACTGCGCCCAAGGGTATTATGGCATTGAGCCGGATTTGACGTGCCTTGGCAAAGTGATCGGCGGCGGCTTGCCGGTCGGGGCGTACGGGGGCAAAGCCGAGATCATGGAGCTTGTCGCGCCGAGCGGGCCGGTGTACCAAGCCGGCACGCTCTCCGGCAATCCGCTCGCCATGACGGCCGGGTACGAGACGCTCCGCCAGCTGACGCCGGAAACGTACGAAGAGCTTGGCCGCAAAGCGGCGCGCCTTGCGGATGGGCTTCATCAGGCAGCAGAGAAATACGACATCCCGCATACGATCAACCGCGCTGGGTCGATGATCGGCTTTTTCTTCACGAACGAGCCGGTGGTCAACTACGAGACAGCGAAAACGTCCGACTTGGAGCTGTTTGCCGCCTATTATCGGGAAATGGCGAATGAAGGCATTTTCCTGCCGCCGTCGCAATTTGAAGGGCTGTTTTTGTCGACGGCGCACAGTGATGATGATATTGAATATACGATTGCCGCTGCTGAGCGGGTGTTTGCCCGTCTGCGCGGATAAGGAAAGGGGCTGCCGACCGTCGGCAGCCCAATTTTTTATCATACCGCCTCGTTTCCGTTCATACAATGGATAATGTCATAGAAACCATTTGCCGAAGGGACGGAAGGAGGAGGCCCGGTTGGAGCAATCGTATTTGCGTTTTTCATTGGAAGAATCGGTCTGGTTTAAAAGAGGACAGGAAGTCGCCGAGTTTTTATCCATTTCTCTTGATCCGGTCATTTCCGTCGATGAGTACGACCAATATATTACGATCCGCGGCGCGCTTGAGTTGAGCGGCGAATTCCGCCAAGCGGGCGAAGGGCAGGCTGAAGCGGATGACGACGTGTTTGAGCTGGCTGGTTATCGGTTCATTCAGCACATTTCGGTGCGCGAAGACGGGATCAGCGAACTGTCGCACCGCTTTCCAATCGATATTACGATTCCAAAAAACCGCATTCGTTCCCTTGAGGATGTGTACGTGACGGTTGAATCGTTTGATTATGATTTGGATGAAAACGGAAGATTGCTGATCACTGCCGACATTTCGATCAGTGGGATCAGTGAAGCGCCGCTTGACGATGATTTGCCGGACGATGAGGAGGACGATGAGCCGCTGTTTGCCCCGTTTGAATCGATCGCCCGCAAGGAAGCGGCCGGTGAGGAAGCGTTTGCTTCGGCGGATGATCTCGCCGATGAGGCGGCTGAACAGCCGGCTTTTGCCGCCGGCGAAACGACGGTTTCCGTCATGGAGCCGGCCGCCATGCGTCATGAAGAAACGGAGGCTGAGGAAGAAGAGGAGGCCAAAGAGCCGTTTTTGCCGCTTGAGACGGAAACGAAGACGGTCAGCGCACAGACGGAGGAAGACATCGCTTCGCTGCTGCCGCCAACTGAGGCGAAGGTATCGATCGGGGCGGCGAAAAAGGCGGTTGAGGAAGAAGAGGAAGAAGAAACGAAAACAAAAAGCGAAAATGCGCTTTACTTGACGAAACTGTTTGCGAAAAGCGAGGCGGAAGAGTTTACGAAACTGAAAATTTGCATCGTCCAGCAAGGAGATTCATTGGACAAGATTGCCGAACGGTATGATGTGACCGTCTCGCAGCTTTTGCGCGCCAATGATTTGGAAAGCCCAGATGACGTGCACGAGGGGCAGCTTTTGTATATTCCGGCCATGGCGGGAAGCCGTCCTTTCTCATAAAAGGGACGCTTTCCGTTTCTTTTGCCGATAAGGGGGCGTAACGATGGCCGCACAGTCTGACCGATATGATGCTGTGCTCGTCCAGTATGGGCTTCGTCCAGTGCGCATGGAGCAGCGAGGCAAAGCCGTCAAGGTATACACGAACCGCGGCGTTTTCGCTTTAAAGACGCTTGAAAGCGAGCAAGAAGCCGCCGCCGTTTGGCAGTCTCTTCAGCATGGCGGCCCCCGTTGTCTCCCGCTTTACCTGACGCGGCGGCGGTCGCTGTTTGCCACAGAAGGCGGCCGTCTTTATTATTTGCAAGCATGGCATGACGGCGAATCAAAGGTGGAGAAGGATGCCGTGGACGCCTTTTTTCGCGAGCTCGCCCGCCTCCATCGCACCACCGTCCGCACGATCGAGGTGAGTGAGGAAGAGGCGGCGGCGTACCGAAAGAAAAAAAAGGACGAATGGCAACGGGCGCGGACGGTGTGGGAAGAACGAATTGAGCGGTACGAAGCGGCGTGGTACATGTCTCCGTTTCAGCTCCAATGCTGCACCTATTTCCATGAGGTGATGCGCGCATACTCGTTCGCTGAAGAACGGCTCGATGTGTGGGAAGAGACGCTCAAAGAGACGAAGCAATGGCGCATCGCTTGGGTGCACGGCAAAGCGCGCCTCTCCCACTATATCCCGCCGTATTGGATCAGTTGGGAGCGGGCGCATTGGAATTCGCCGCTCTTTGATGTGATCGCCGCGCTCCGTTTTCATGTACAGACAATGCCGCCGCTTGGGCGCGAGTGGCTTGAAGGAATGGAGGAGTACGAGAAGGAGTTGCCGCTGTCCGACGGGGAGCGGGCGTTTTTATACAGCCATTTGGCGGAGCCGCGTGGGTTTGTCCGCTGTTTGGAGCGGTATGAGGCCGCTTCGCGAAACGAGCGGAACGAACGGGAATATGTGGCCGCGTTGCAGCGTCGTTATTTGGCGTTCAAAAATATGGAGGCGCTCGTTATGCACCTTGTCCAACGCGACGCCGTGCGGCAGCAGGAAGAAGCGGTAGACAACGAACCGCCGGCGGATGAAAGCAGCAATGATTAAATGGGTTTTGAATGCAGCCCAAACAAAACGGCGTCGCACTAAATCCATTCCAGATGGAGCGCCACGGCAATGAAAACGAAGATGGCCAATAAAATGACATCAAACGTCGTTGGCAGAAAAATGGTGCGGATCGCTTGAAAAATGGTGAGCGGGATGATCACTTGGGCGCAGACGGCGCGCACTTGCCTCAGCCACGGCGGCCACGAATACGGGTTGAATCGCCGCATCGACATTCCCTCCTTCTCCGGTTTACTATACAATATGAAACGTGCGATGGTTTGTCACCAAATGCACACGGATGGAATAAATAAATAAAAACTTGGCAAAGATGATGGACAATGGTAGTATAATAATCAAACCATGATGACAAAAGCGAAGACGGGGAGGAGTACAGCGGTCCGCGCCTGCAGAGAGGGAAATCAGAAGCTGCGAGATTTCCTAGGATGACGGCTGCTGGAAGGTCGCCCTTGAGCTGCTTCTTTGAAAGGCGCTGCTGCCGAGTAGAGGAAGCCGGCGTCATGCCGTTATGCCAATGAAGCGCTTAAGCTTCTAGAAGGTCGGTCAACTCAACCTTTTGGCTCGCCAAACGAAGCCGGTTTTTCACCGGTGGTTTGGCCGTGTTGCAGACCTTTCCATCACCAGCCTTCTAGGCTTAAGAAAAAAGGTGGTACCGCGAAAGCAGCTCCTTTCGTCCTTTTTGGATGAAAGGGGCTTTTTTGCTTGCCGGCTGCGCGGCATTGCTCAGTGGGAAGCCGCCGTCGGCCGCATTGTCCATTATGTTGAAGGAGGGAAATGAAACATGGCACAGCACGAAGTGTCGATGCCGCCCAAATACGACCACCGCGCGGTCGAAGCGGGGCGCTACGAATGGTGGCTGAAAGGCAAGTTTTTTGAAGCGACCGGCGATCCGGACAAACAACCATTTACGATCGTCATTCCGCCACCGAACGTCACCGGCAAACTGCATTTGGGGCATGCGTGGGATACGACGCTGCAGGACATCATTACCCGCATGAAGCGGATGCAAGGGTATGACGTTTTGTGGCTTCCGGGAATGGATCACGCCGGCATCGCCACCCAGGCGAAAGTGGAAGAGAAGCTGCGCCAGCAAGGGCTGTCGCGCTATGATTTAGGCCGGGAAAAATTTTTAGAAGAAACGTGGAAGTGGAAGGAAGAATACGCCGGCCATATTCGCAGCCAATGGGCGAAGTTAGGGCTTGGCCTCGATTACACGCGCGAGCGGTTCACGCTCGATGAAGGGCTCTCAAAAGCGGTGCGCGAAGTGTTCGTCTCGCTCTACCGGAAAGGGCTTATTTACCGCGGCGAGTACATCATCAACTGGGACCCGGTGACGAAAACCGCTTTGTCGGACATTGAGGTTGTTTATAAAGAAGTGAAAGGCGCGCTCTACCATTTGCGCTATCCGCTCGCCGACGGCTCCGGCTGCATTGAAGTGGCGACGACCCGTCCGGAAACGATGCTCGGCGATACGGCCGTCGCTGTGCACCCCGATGACGAGCGGTACAAGCACTTGATCGGCAAAATGGTGAAACTGCCGATCGTTGGCCGCGAAATACCGATCATTGCCGACGAATATGTCGATATGGAGTTCGGCTCCGGAGCGGTCAAAATTACGCCGGCGCACGACCCGAACGATTTTGAAATCGGCAACCACCACAATTTGCCGCGCATTCTTGTCATGAACGAAGACGGCACGATGAATGAAAACGCCATGCAATACCAGGGGCTTGACCGGTTTGAATGCCGGAAGCAGATCGTCCGCGATTTGCAAGAACAAGGCGTCCTCTTTAAAATCGAGGAGCACGTGCACTCAGTCGGTCATAGCGAACGGAGCGGCGCGGTCGTTGAGCCGTATTTGTCGACGCAATGGTTTGTGAAAATGAAGCCGCTCGCCGAAGCCGCCATCAAGCTCCAGCAAACGGACGGCAAAGTGCAGTTCGTGCCGGAGCGGTTTGAGAAAACGTATTTGCATTGGCTTGAGAACATCCGCGACTGGTGCATTTCACGCCAGCTTTGGTGGGGGCACCGGATTCCGGCGTGGTACCATAAAGAAACGGGCGAAATTTACGTCGACCATGAACCGCCCAAAGACATCGAAAACTGGGAACAAGACCCCGATGTGCTCGACACATGGTTCAGCTCGGCGCTCTGGCCGTTCTCGACAATGGGCTGGCCGGATACCGACTCGCCGGATTACAAGCGCTACTACCCGACTGATGTGCTTGTCACCGGCTATGACATCATTTTCTTCTGGGTGTCGCGCATGATTTTCCAAGGGCTCGAATTCACCGGGAAGCGCCCGTTCAAAGACGTGCTCATCCACGGCCTCGTCCGCGACGCCCAAGGGCGGAAGATGAGCAAATCGCTCGGCAACGGCGTCGATCCGATGGATGTGATCGACCAATACGGCGCCGATGCGCTCCGCTATTTCTTAGCGACGGGCAGCTCGCCGGGGCAAGACTTGCGCTTCAGCACCGAAAAAGTCGAAGCGACGTGGAATTTTGCCAACAAAATTTGGAACGCCTCGCGCTTTGCCTTGATGAACATGGGCGGCATGACGTACGAGGAGCTTGATTTGAGCGGCGAAAAAACGGTCGCCGACCATTGGATTTTAACGCGTCTCAACGAAACGATCGATACGGTGACGAAGCTCGCTGAGAAATACGAATTCGGCGAAGCGGGGCGCACGCTGTACAACTTTATTTGGGACGACTTGTGCGACTGGTACATTGAAATGGCGAAATTGCCGCTTTACGGCGACGACGAAGCGGCGAAAAAGACGACGCGCTCCGTGTTGGCGTATGTGCTCGACAACACGATGCGCCTGCTTCACCCGTTCATGCCGTTCATTACCGAGGAAATTTGGCAAAACTTGCCGCATGAAGGCGAATCGATCACCGTCGCTCCGTGGCCGCAAGTGCGCCCTGAGCTGTCCAACGAAGAAGCCGCGGAAGAAATGCGGATGCTCGTCGACATCATCCGCGCCGTCCGCAACGTCCGCGCCGAAGTGAACACGCCGCCGAGCAAGCCGATTGCGCTCTATATTAAGGTGAAAGATGAACAAGTGCGGGCGGTGCTCATGAAAAACCGCGCCTATCTTGAGCGGTTCTGCAACCCGAGCGAGCTCTTGATTGATACAAACGTTCCCGCGCCGGACAAAGCGATGACGGCGGTCGTCACCGGCGCCGAGCTCATCATGCCGCTTGAAGGATTGATCAATATTGAGGAAGAAATTAAGCGGCTTGAAAAAGAGCTTGACAAATGGAACAAAGAAGTCGAGCGCGTCGAAAAGAAACTGGCGAATGAAGGCTTTTTGGCGAAAGCGCCGGCTCATGTCGTCGAAGAAGAGCGGCGCAAGCGGCAAGATTACATCGAAAAACGCGAAGCCGTCAAGGCGCGCCTCGCCGAGCTCAAACGGTAGACAAACGATCTTGCGGTTGATTATGATGAAGACGAATCCGCTTTCTTGTGGATTCGTCTTTTTCGATGGATCATGATAGAAGGTTTGTCATATTCTGAGAAGAGGTTTGTTGTCAACATATACTCGCTTTCACCAGGCTTCTCGATGTGTGGCGCATCTGCCGCATGAAGCCGGCAGGGGGCGGCAAGACACCAATGGAAAAAGGAGGACGATGAACATGGTTCGAACGTATGAAGAAGCGGTCGCTTGGATTCACGGGCGGCTGCGGCTTGGCATAAAACCGGGATTGAAACGGATGGAATGGATGATGGAACAACTTGGCCACCCGGAACGCCGCGTCCGCGCCGTCCATATCGGGGGAACGAACGGCAAAGGGTCAACGGTCGCCTATTTGCGCTCCATTTTGCAGGCGGCGGGCTATTCGGTCGGCACGTTCACCTCGCCGTATGTCGAGCAGTTTAACGAACGAATCAGCATAAACGGCCAACCGATTCGCGATGAAGAGATCGTCGAGCTCGTGCAAACGATCAAACCGCTTGCGGATGAATTGGAAAAAACAGAACTTGGCGGACCGACCGAGTTTGAAGTGATCACGGCGATGATGCTGTATTATTTCGGCAAACAAAACATTCAAGACATCGTGCTCGTCGAAGTCGGGCTTGGCGGCCGCTTGGACTCAACCAACATCATTTATCCGCTCGTTTCCGTCATTACAAACGTGAGCTACGATCATATGAACATCTTAGGCGATACGCTTGGGCAAATCGCCGCGGAGAAAGCCGGAATCATCAAATCGGGCGTGCCGCTTGTGACGGCGGTGAAGGAACCGGAGGCGTGGGAAGTGATCGCCAAGACGGCGGCGGAGCGGAAAGCAAAAACATATCGTCTCGGCGTCGATTTCACCGTTTCCGACCGGCAGACGACGGTGGAAGGGGAGCAGTTTTCGCTTGTCACGCCGTTTGCCGAATATCGCGATTTGCGCATTCAAATGCCCGGCGCCCATCAAGTCGAAAACGCGGCGGTGGCGGTGATGGCGGCAGAGTTGTTGCGCCTTGGCTATTCGTTTTTGATCGATCCGGAGCATATCGCCGATGGGCTGACCACAGCCGCTTGGCCCGGCCGGTTTGAGCGGGTGAGCGACCATCCACTCATCATCCTTGACGGCGCCCATAACGAAGCCGGGATTCGCTCGCTCGTGGAGACGGTGCGCGCACATTATCCCGACAAGCGCGTCCATGTCTTGTTCGCCGCGCTGACAGACAAGCCGCTTGAGCGGATGATTCAGCTGCTTGATGAGCTCGCGGATACAATCACGTTTACCACGTTTGATTTTCCGCGCGCGGCAGCGGCGGAACAGTTGGCGGACCTTTCGTCCCATCCGCAGAAAGCGGTGACAGGTGATTGGATCGGCTGGATCGGTGAAAAGAAAAACCAAATGGGAAGTGATGAGTTGATGCTCATTACAGGATCGCTTTACTTTATATCTGAAGTGCGAAAACGTTTAAAAAAATAATGCCAAGCGATGAAAAGGATTGATATAATGGAAGAAAGATAGTTCTTTTGGCGCGGGAGGGGAGGCGCATGAAGCGGTGGCGCGGTTGGCTTTTATGGGGAATGTTGTTTTGGCTGATGGCAAGCCTATGGCCGATGAAAGCAGGTGTTGTGTATGCCGATCAGGATGTGTATTTTTCGTTCCCACAGACGCCTTATCAATATACGAGGCAAACTGAGGCGAGCACGGCTAAATTGGATTTTTCCCTTTCGTTTTCACAGCCGGAATACGCCAAGCCGCCGAACGGCAATGCCGAAGGACGGCTCGATGTGACGCTCATTCCACAAGGGGCCGTTTCGTCGCCCGTCCGTCCGCCGATCGACGTTGTGTTTGTGTTTGACGTCTCCGGCTCGATGACATGGGAGAAGCTTTCGAGCGCCAAGACGGCGCTCCGCTCGGCTGTCGATTACTTTAAAGCTCATTCGCATCCGAATGACCGTTTTGCCCTTATTCCATTTTCTGACTCGGTGAGAGATATCGTGCCGTTTGGGGATCAGCCGAATGTCGCCGCCCAACTCGAGAAAATTCGGACGGTCGGCGACAGTTTGACCGCTGGAGGCGGCACGAACTATTCGGCGGCGCTGTCGCTTGCGCAGTCGTATTTTAACGACCCGGTGCGCAAAAAGTATGTAATTTTCTTGACAGACGGGATGCCGACCACCCTTAACGCAACAGAAACAATCACCTATCGGGAAGTCGAACGGATTCTTTGGTTCTACTACTATACAGGAGAAAAAATCACGGCGCCGTTGCCGCTGACGTATGAACTATATACAAACGGGACGGCCGGCATTCGTTTTACTGACAAGCGTGGCTTTTCCCGCCTGTTTACAAGCGATGGATGGGATTATGTAAACGATGCTGATGTCCCTTTAGGCCGGAGCGGCTATCCATTTAGTTACAGCAGCATAGAGAAGAAAATTCGTGATCATGCCATCAACGTGGCTAAGGTGCTCGGAATGAACAATATTACGCTTTATTCGATCGGTTTTGGCAGCAACGATGAAGTTGATATGAGCTTTTTGCAAACGCTGTCCGCGACTGCCGGCGGCGAGGCGCGGCAAGGAACGGTGCAAAATTTGACCGCTTTGTTCCAGCGCTTTTCCCAGCTCGCTACGACGCCGGCGCTTACAGGCACAGTGCGCATCCCGCTTTCGTCATTCGGCGGCAATGTCACCATTGAGGAAAACGGCCAAGTGTGGCTGGATGAAACGAAGCAAAACGCCTATATTTCCTTTTCCATTCCGTATCAAGTCGGACAAAGCGCTCCTCCGCCCGTCACGGTTTCCATTCCGGTTTCGTTTAAGGCGAAAGGGACGTATACGTTCAATGCTGAATTGACCTATCGGGATGTATACGGCCAACTGCAGCCGTCGATGACGAAATCGGTGACGGTTACGGTCAAGGATGAAGCGCCGCCGTCCTTTACAGGCACGGTGAAATTGCAAGGATTGGTCAATAAGGTTGATAGCTTGATCAAGCGGGGAACGGCTGATGGGGAAGACAACCGCTTCCGGGCCACGTATTCGTTGTCGCTTGTCGGGTATGTCGGCAATGCGACTGGGACGATCAGCAACGTAAAAATCGTTCAAGAGCTTCCTGACGGCATCTCTGTCGTCCCCGATGGCAAAGTGGTGACGTACGAGGAAAATGGGAAGCGTTATGCACAATGGTCATTTGCCAACCAGACGTTCGACTACAGCCAATTGAATAAGCTGATGCTCTCGGCGCAATGGGTGATGCAGGCTGACTTTGCCATGAACAGTGTTCAATTGCCGCCAGCTTCGGTGACATTCACCGACAGCCGTTATGGCGCCAAAACATCGACGCTCGTTCCGCCGGCGGAACGAATCGGCATGACAGTTCGTTTGGATGATTTTCCGAATTTTTACTACGAAGGGGATGGAACGGGTACTATTACAAAACACAAATTTTCTGCTTTATCAGACGACACTGTCGGACGGGCGAATCCTAATTCATATGGATTGTTGCCGTTGCCTGTTAAAGCGCTGGAGTATGACCCGAATGATGACGGCGTGCTGCTTGTCACCTATCGCAACGACGAAACGGTGCGCATATATTTGAAGCCGCGTTTGTCGATCACCACATCAAATGGCGAAGCAGAAAGCGGCGCGACGGTGACGGAAGCGCCGACGGTTCGCGTGACCGAGCTTGTCGCCGGCGAACGGGTGACGTATGAATACGAAATCGCGCGCAACGGCTCGTCGTCCGATTGGCAGCTGCTTGGTCCGCCGCATGTCATTTCGGTTGCTGATGACGGCGAATATACGGTTGCCGTGCGTTCGAGCGGCGGGTTGACGCGCGGCGATGGAACAACGAGCGTGTCGTTCCGTTATATGAAGCTTATTCGCAATTTGACGCTCGGCGATTACAGGCGGGAAATGAACGTTGGCGAAACGCAAACGATTCCGGTGATCATTGAACCGGATGATGCGACAAACAAAACGCTTATGTGGGAATCAAGCGACCCGGATATTGCTTCTGTCGGCCATAACGGTGTTGTAACAGCAAACAAACCGGGAACGGTTACGATCACCGTCCGCGCGACCGATGGCGGCAACGCGTCGGCATCGGCGTCCATCCGTGTGATTGATCCGTACGTAGCGCTCACAGGCATGGCTTTCCACAAACCGGTGATCTATATGAATCTGGACGATCCTCCGCTCGAAGTGGCGGGGCAGCTCCGCTTTATCCCGGAAAATGCGACGGATAAAACGCTCCGCTCTGTGACATCGTCTGACTTCCGATTTGTCGACGTCGTCCAAGAAAATGGACGATGGTATTTGGAAGCAGTGGATGTCGGCTATGCGTATGTGACGGCGACCGCCAATGCGAGAACGCCGGATGGCAGGCCAATTCAAGCCTCAGTGTGGGTCTTTGTCCAACCGCGTGAAGATGAGGGGGGAAGCGGCAGCAACGGTGGGCGTTGGTAATGATGAAAAAAGCGGCCTCCTGAATTGGAGAGCCGCTTTTTTTCGTTTGTCCAGGGGATCGAGAGGATGAGAGAGGGAATTTAGCCGTCTTCGTTCATTCAACTTCAAGCCGGTCGGCGACGAGCGAGATTTGATTGACAAACGGCAATCCTGTTCCTTGTTCGACTAACACCCGTGGATTATATTTGACGATCAGACGGGATTGTTGCATGTCAGAGCTTGGAATGAAGTTCCCCGGCTCACCGTCTTTTGGCTCGATCCGGCCGCGAAAGGCGTTGATGACGAGCCCGTTGATGTCTGTATCCGGAGCAGCCGCTCCGTTCCCGCGGGCGAACAACCCGCCTTCAATGTACAAATACGATCCGACAGCATAAATCGTCGCGCTGCTGTCCGTATAAAAATACCCTTTTAAGTTCGGGATTTCACTTGAGTCTTGAAATTCATTGATGCGGGCGATATCGAGCGTGCCTTTGGACAACAACACGAGCCCTTTTCCATCCGCTCCGTCGATATGGCTGTTGTAAATGGTCGTCTTGCCAGTGACGTAAATGCTCGCGTTCAACGCCAAGTTTCCGGTGAGCGTCAAATCACCGAACACGATCAAATTGCCGCGTACAGCCGCTGTTGATTTTGTCGGTCCTTCAATGCGGAGATCGCCATTGACAATGAGCCATTGGTTTTGGCCATTTTGCCGCACGTCAATGTCGCGATAAAGGGTGATCTCCTTCCCTTCTGCGTCCAACCAAAGCGGCTTGTCTTTTGGCATCTGATTGATGGATTGTTCATACGGCGTTTCGTCGTCTGTCACGACCCGAGCCAAATTCCCTTCTTGATAAAGCTCCCGCGCTACATCGAGCGGCGCCTGGTGATCGTTTTCAATGCGCTCGATATACGCTTGTTGGGTTTCAGGCGACAACGGCGAGAGACCGGCTGCTTGAAGCAATTTATCTTTCACGGTGCGCTCGAAATCAGTATCGATGAAATCGTCCGTCTCTTGTTGAATGAGAGGGCCGCCATCGTCCGGCCATCCTGGGAAGAAAAGACCTTCTTCCATTTGGAAAGCTCGGCCGCCAGTCTTCCAGCAACTGCTCGTTTGCGTGCATGAAAACAGCAGCTTGTCATGAATGTGCCAAATCGAATCGCTCATTGATGCGGGCAGTCCGGCATCGATAGGAGCGATCGTTAACTCGCCGCTTTTTTTCACGTAGTTTGCCGCGTTGCTGATGTAAGCGCTTTGTCCGGCGTATACGTTTCCTTGCTCCACGTAGACGCCGCCGTTTAAGATGACGGTTTCTTTTGATCCGAGCGCGTATTTGAGAAAGCTTGGCGTATTTGTTAAAAAGACGAGCCGTTTGACTTTCCGCTCGCGATGGCCGTCCGTAAACGGTTTGGACAAATCGAGCGCGCGGAGGAACACTTTGTTCGTCGGAATGTTGTACAAGCGATAGGACACGTCTTCCACCTCCACGCCGTAGCGCGCTTTCAGCTTGCCGGCGATCGTATCCGGGCCGGGGGTGTCCTCGTTAATGCCGAGAAAGGCATCCCATTGACTGGGGGTGAAAATGTCATGACGAACAAAAAAATCGTCGTCTGAAAGCTCAGCTTTAAGTCCAGCAATTGCTTCATTAAGCGCTGTTTTGGCTTCATGAAACGATTCGATGTTCTCGACGCGCACCGCGGTAAATCGCGCTTGCTGGACGGCGACTGTTAAAATCGTCAAGCCGAGCAAAAAAAAGAGGGTGATCATGAGCATTGTTGTCACCAAGCTGTAGCCAGCAGCGTTCAAGCGCAGTCGGTTCATCGCGGCCCCTCCCTTCATAGGACAAAATTTCGGAACGCAATACTTAAAAGCCGAATTCTGTTGTTAATGTAAACGGCGGCACATACAGCCAACCACTCGGATCGGCGTGTCGACGGTCGGAGACAATGAGACGGATCGTCATGACGCCGCTGCGGCACAGGTTGCCTTCTTTTCGTGCGCAACGGAATGAAAACGATGAAGAGTCGTCCAGCAAAAAGCGGGAAGAGGTGATCGTTTCGCCATTGATCGCGAGCGCGCCGTCTTGGATGGACATCGTCATCCGCTCGATGCTTTCCGGCTTTTTCTCTTCACGGGAGACAAGCCCGGTGTCCGCATCGGCTTTGAATTCTTGGTTTTTCACAAAAGTGACGGCCGTTAACGGCTTGTTTTCTTCTTGACTTTCCATTCCATCCGGAGAGAGCGTGTACAGCTCGTTCATTATTCGGGCCATGGCGTAGTCCGCTTCGCTGCGCAAGTCGTTTTCGATGCCGATGCGCTCGTAGGCGCGAATGCCGGTTAAAAACACCGTGTAGATAGCGCCGATGATGAGCAAAGAAATGGAAACGGCGGCCAACAGCTCGATCATCGTCATGCCGGCTTCGCTTCTAGCGGATTGTTTCATCGGTGATCACCCCTTCGACCCACGCCGTTTCGTTCGTGCGCTCGCCCCAACGGACGGAGGTGTATAATTTGATCATGTAGCCGCCGGCGTTTGATTCGGCTGCTTTTTCCGTTTCAGCGCGGATGCGCGCCTGCAGCGGCGCAGGCAAGGAAGTGAATTCCGACGATGAAGTGAATGCATCCCATGCCTCCTTGTCGTATCGGACAAGGTAAACGGAAGCTTCGTAACGGACATTGTTGATTTTCGGGGCGAACTGCGCTTCGCATACCGTATGCAGTTGGCCAGATTCACCGGGAAAAAACAGCGCCGCCAACGATTCGTTGCCGCAATCGTCTTTTGTTAGCTCAAGAAACGGTGTTTGATGGTCTTCCATATACTCTTTTAGCCGGGAGAAATCTGCGTTTTTTTCAAAATAGACAGCGACGCCGCGGGCGACGTTGACGGCCACCGTCCGACCTTGGTTGTAAGACGTATGCATCATCGCATTCGTGAAAAAGTAAAACAAACCGATCGCGACGCCCGATAAAAGAGTGATGGCCAGCAACGTTTCGATCAACGTAAATCCTGCTTGACGACTAGGAAGAGGAAAATTGCTTCCCGCCATTTGTCATAACCTTCTTTCAAAATATGTAACTTTATTATACAATATTTTCGAGTCGAACCATGTAGAATTTTAGGATAAGAGAACGAGCAATGGCATATTTGTCGCGTTATTGCCAATGATACGCCGGGAAGGAACGGGTGGGCATGTGGAAAGAGGCGGTTGTTTACGTTGTTGCATTCATAGTGGCGCTGTTGGCCGTTTGGCTGCTGCCGCTTGGCTTCAGCAGGGCCGGGGGCGCGGCGGTGGTGGCGGCTGCCTTTTTGGCTGCGGGGCTGGCGCAGTTGGCCGAATCGGCGATTCCGTTATGGCAAATCGTCCTGCTCGTCGGGCTTTTGCTGTTGGCGGGCTCGTATTTGCTTGATCGTTGGTTCGGTCCGCTTCTTTACCGGTCGGTGGAGACGGAGGAAGCTGGGGAACGGAGAAAGGGAGGATGGAAAGGGAGTGGCGACCGGACGGCAGCGGGCGATAGGTACGGGACGATGGTCCAGAATGCAACGGAAAATCTAGTCGATTCGGCCTGGCCGGCAGCTTTTGGACAAAACGGCGCTTCTAGGGAATTTCAAGGCGCTGACTCGGGTGGGGAGGCGTTGCGATCGCACGTGCAGGAAACCGGTAACACCGCTTCAGGAGCGTCGCCTGCAGAGTCGGAAGCAGCTTCGGGAGAGACGGAGCGGGCGCCGAAATCCAGCGAGGAGCCCTGGGAAGAACAGACTGCTTTCTTGCTTCGATCGATGGATGGCATAGAGGAAGCCGCTTCCGATCCCGGAGCGGATCAAACCGAGCCGGAGGAGCTGCTTTCGTTGGATTCGGCCGATGCGGAGCAAAAAATGCGCTCCGTGGACCGAGACGATGCCGAGCAAGAGGAGTTTTTCCCGTTGGATTCGGATCGTGTGGAGCTGGAGAAGTTGTCCGCCTTGGATTTGGATGCAGTAGAGCCGACCGCCATGACGGGTGACGGTGGCGGGCTGAATGTTGAGCCGGCGCGCCGTCTGCGCGATTGGCTCGATGAGCTGCCTGTCTCGATGACGCCAGACATCGAAGCGGCGGTGCTGCAGGCGGGAGCGGCCGCCGACGGCCGCGGCCTGTTGCAGGCGCTTGATCTCAGCCATGAAGAAGAGGAGGGGCAACTTTCCGCGTTCATGTCTTCTAGCTCGGCGGGCGTTTCTGCTGTAGAAAACGGGCTGCCTTCCGGCCAGGCAATGCCGCGTGAAGGGGCGCTTTTGGAAGAAGCAATGCCGGGTATTGTCGACTGTTCGCTGCCGGAAACGGACGAGGCTGCCGAACCGCCCCGTCAGGAGGACGCGATGAAAGCAGAGCCTGACAGGCAGGAAGGGCAACGAGCGGAGCATGGCCGGTCGGAAGGCGAACAATCAACCGAGCGCCGCGAGCCGGAAGAAGATGGGCAAACGGAAAGCCGGCGGGAGGAAGAGAGCGAACGGCCAGCGCGAATGATCGGTCCGGAAGTCGTGCAGGCGGTCGTTCTTGAATTGCGCCTCAACCGCCGTCGTTTGGGCGCCGCCGATTACGAGCGCTGCATACGCCGCTGTTTGGACGCTCCGCTTTCTGACCGCGACTATTACGTATTGGCCCGTTTGTTAATGGAACATTATGTAGTAGAACAACAGTACGGCAAGCTCGCAGCGTGGCTCGAGGAGCTCGCTGACCGTTTTCGCGCCTATCCGGCTGTGGCCGAAGAGTTGGCGCTTTGGCGGCAGTTTGCCGCAACACTAAACAGTTGGGGTGAACAAGATGAAAGCTAGCGCGCAAATCATTGGGCTGCCGATCATCAGCATTGCTGACGGTGCACAAATCGGCACGGTGAAAAGTTTGGTGATCAACCCGGACAAAGGATCGATCGATTTTTTGACCGTCGAACAAGACGATGTGCAACTCAGTTTAAAGGCCATTCCGTTTAAAAAAGTCGTCGGCATCGGCGAGTTTGCCGTGACGGTGGAGCAAGGGCACGATGTGATTGACCTCTCGGAAATTCCGATCGCCAATCAGCTCGTCAATAAGCAAATCCGGATTAAAAATACGAAAGCCATCACGCGAAAAGGGCAGCTGCTCGGCGAAGCCCGCGAGTTTTTTGTTGATGAAGAGTCAGGGGATATTGTCGGCATCGCTCTTCAGCTCGAGAAAGGGGAAGCGGTGCTGCCGGCCTCGGAAGTGTTGACGTACGGCAAAGATATTTTGATCATCAACGACGGAGCGAACGAGTCGCTTCTTGATGACCCGGCGCAGTTGTTGAAGGCAGAGAGCATCGAGCCAACCAGCGTTATGGCGGAAGAGGACGTTTCCGCGCAAATGGAGGCGATGGCCGAAAGCGCGGAAAATGTTGAAGCGCTGCAGTCGCTGAGGGAAAAACAAGTTGCGCTGTTGGCTGGAAAACGGCTGACAAAAGATATTTATGATGCAGACGGCCGCCTGCTGTTTAAAGCGGGCACTCTGCTTGGCGAAGAGGATGTGCGCAAGGCGCAAGAGGCGGGGCCAAGCGTCATCGTCGATGTCTCGATGAATGTGGAGGCGTAATGGAGGAGGGTCGGCGGTGAAAAAGGCTGCCGCGTGGAAATTGTTTGTTGTCATGGCTGTTTGCACCGTTTATTTTATCGCTTTTTCGCATCTGGGCACCTTCGCCTATGATGTTTTGGCCCCGGATGACGGCCGCCTTGGCCCGGGCACGGCGGTCGGTCCGGTGTCACTCTCCGGCATGACGCCCGAAAGAGCCCGACAGGCGGTTGTCGAGCGGGTGAATGAGTGGCGGGCGACCGCTTCCATTTCTTTGCAGTACCAAGAAAAGCGCATTGACCTGCCGGCGGACGCGTTTGCGTTCCGTCTTGCCGAGAGCACGAAGCGGTTTGTCGACGGGAGGCGCACGCCGCTGTTTGTGATCGCTGATTTAGAAAAATGCCTCCAAGCGGCGGCATCCATCGTTCCGCCGGCGGCGTTATCGGCGCTTGACATCAAGAAGCTTGGGGCGGATTTAGAGGGACAGGCGGCTCAGCTGCAAAAGCCATCATCTCCGATCGACTTGGCTCGCTACATATCGTTTGCAAACGGCCGGCAGCCGGTCGTCAGCGAAGCGGCCGCATCGGTGCCTGACTCTTCGGCCGTCCGCTGGCTGTCTGGCGAGCGGCGCGCGGTGATCAAAGCGAAACAGCTGTTTTCGTTTGGCGATTATATGAAAAAGGTGAAGGCCGATTTGTCCGATGAAGCGGCCGATGCGATCGCTTCAGCGGTGTACCGGGCGGTGCTGGCGACCAATTTCACTGTCGTGGAGCGCTATACGAGCCGTATGTTGCCGGATGGAGTGACGCCCGGTTTTGAGGCGGCCATTAGCGGCGGCCGCGATTTGGAATGGTTCAACCCAAACACGACCGACTACACGCTTCTTCTCCGGCATGATGGACGAAAGGTGCGTGTTGCCATTATCGGGTTGCCGTTTGCCTATCAATATATCATTCGCCTAGGCGAGGCGGAGTCTATCGAACCGCGTGTCATCGTCCGCTATGACGCGCGCCTGGCGCCGGGCGAGAAGAGGACGGAACAGATCGGGCGGCCGGGGCTGGTTGTGACGGTGGAACGCGAAGTGCGCGACGGCGCTCGGTTCGTGCGCAAAGAAACGGTGAGCGAAGATTTTTATCCGCCAACGTATACGATTCACGTGCGCGGCCTTGAAGTGCCGGAAAGCAATGTTGGGCAAAGCGGCGACGGAGAAGGCGGAACGATGGAGCCGGCGAATGGGGTGACGGAAAACAACGGAGCGGCGAACCAACCGAATTCGACTGCGAAAAACAGCGGCGGGAATATAGAGAGCGGGACCGCGTCAAAGAAAGGCGATGAGGCGAGCAACGGGGAATCGGCCCCCGCCGCTGGCAGTGAAGAGAAGACGGATGCGGGCGGAGGGGAGGAAAAATGAGCAAAAAGCAGGAACGGAAACGGCTTGGTGATTTGCTTGTCGAAGCGGGATTGATCACCGAAAGCCAGCTGGCCGAGGCGCTGCGCGAGAAGGCGCCCGGGCAAAAGCTCGGCGACGCCTTGTTGCAGCGCGGCTACATCACCGAACAGCAGCTGATTGAGGCGCTCGAGTTTCAGCTCGGCATTCCGCACGTCAGTTTGTACCGGTACCCGATCGATCCGAAAGCGACAAACCTCGTGCCGAAAGAGTTTGCCCGCCGCCATATGGTCATGCCGCTCAAGGTGGAAGGCGATCGGTTGCTCGTTGCCATGGCCGATCCAATGGACTTTTTTGCCATCGACGATTTGCGCCTGTCGACCGGGTTTCAAATTGAAACGGCGATCGCTTCAAAAGACGATATTTTGCGGGCGATCAATAAATATTACGACATCGACGAAGCATTTGAGGATTTTTTGCAAACGCCGCCGCCTGAGGTGCGCGACGACGAGCGGGCTGCTGAGGACGATTCTCCCATCGTTCGTTTGGTGAACCAAATTTTGCAGCTTGCTGTTGAACAGCGGGCGAGCGACATTCATATCGATCCACAGGAGACGAAAGTGCTCATCCGCTATCGGATCGACGGCCTGCTTCGCACCGAACGCGCGCTGCCGAAACATATGCAAAGCATGTTGACGGCGAGAATTAAAATTTTGGCCAATATGGACATCACCGAACACCGCGTGCCGCAAGACGGGCGGATCAAAATGGACATCGATTTTCATCCGGTCGATTTGCGCGTTTCAACGCTGCCGACCGTATACGGTGAGAAAATCGTCATGCGCGTCCTCGACTTGGGCGCAGCTTTAAACGATATTCATAAACTTGGTTTCAACCCGGTCAATTTAGATCGGTTCATCCGCTTGATCGAGCGGCCGAACGGCATCGTCTTGATCACCGGACCGACCGGTTCGGGGAAATCGTCGACGCTCTATGCGGCGCTCAACCATTTAAACAGCGAGCACGTGAACATTATTACGATTGAAGATCCAGTCGAATATCAGATCGAGGGCGTCAACCAAATTCAAGTCAACCCGAATGTCGGCTTGACGTTCGCCCAAGGGCTCCGCTCGATTTTGCGTCAAGACCCGAACATCATCATGGTTGGGGAGATTCGCGACCGCGAGACGGCGGAAGTGGCGATCCGCGCTTCGCTCACCGGTCATTTAGTGTTGAGCACGCTCCATACGAACGATGCATTAAGCACGATCACCCGCCTGATCGATATGGGGATTGAGCCGTTTTTAGTGGCCACATCGCTCGCCGGCGTTGTCTCGCAGCGGCTTGTGCGCCGCGTCTGCCGCGACTGCCAAGAGGTGTATGAGCCGACGAAGCGGGAGCGGGACATTTTCGCCCGCCGCGGCATTGAGGTTCATCAACTTGTCCGCGGCCGCGGCTGCCCGATGTGCAACATGACCGGTTACCGCGGACGGCTGGCGATTCACGAGCTGCTTGTTGTCACCGATGAGATGCGGCGCGTCATTTTAAACAACGAGCCGTTTTCGAAATTGCGAGAGCTTGCCCTGCAAAACAAAATGATTTTTTTGCTGGATGATGGGCTGTTGAAAGTGAAGCAAGGGTTGACCACGCTTGAAGAAGTGCTGAAAGTGGCCATTTTGCATTGATGGGTGAGACGGATGAAGGAAAAGCTTGAGGCGTTATTGCGCGCGGCCTTTGAATGCCGCGCTTCCGACGTGCATTTGACCGTCGGTGCGCCGCCGATTTTTCGCGTGAACGGGGAGTTGAGAGCTTACGGCCATGAGCGCCTGCACCCGGAGGAAACAGAGCAAATGGCGAAAGCCGTCATTCCGGCGCCGCTTTGGCAGCAGTTTCAGGAAACCGGAGAGCTTGATTTTTCGTATGGCATTGCCGGCGTTTCCCGCTTTCGCTTAAACGTGTTTAAACAGCGGTCATGCGTGTCGCTCGCCGTGCGCCTCATCCCGGTGCGCATCCCGACGCTGGAGGAGCTTGGCCTGCCGGATGTTTTAAAGCGCATCGCCGAAAAGCCGCACGGACTCGTGCTTGTCACCGGACCGACCGGCAGCGGCAAATCGACGACATTGGCGGCGATGATCGACTATATGAACAAAACGATGTCGAAACATATCATCACGCTGGAAGATCCAATCGAGTATTTGCATAAACACGGGAAATCGATCATCGACCAACGCGAGGTGGGATTCGACACTGGCAGTTTTGCCGCCGGATTGCGTGCTGCGCTTCGTCAAGATCCAGACGTCATTTTAGTCGGGGAAATGCGCGATTTGGAAACAATCCAAACGGCAATCACCGCCGCGGAAACGGGCCATTTAGTGCTTGGCACGCTTCATACGGCGAGCGCGCCGGCGGCGATTGAGCGGATGATTGACGTCTTTCCGCCGGCCCAGCAGGCGCAAATCCGGCTGCAGCTTGCTTCCGTGCTCGTGGCCATCATCGCTCAGCGCTTGTTTCCAAACAGACACAAAACCGGGCGGACGGCAGCGCTGGAAATTTTAGTGAACAATGCGGCCGTCGCCAACTTAATCCGCAACGAAAAAGAACATCAAATCATCAATATTATGCAAACGAGCCGCAGCCTCGGCATGCAGACGATGGAAATGAGCGTTAAGGAACTTGCAGCCGCTGGACGCATCGATCCGCTGGCGGCTGAAGTGTATTTGGCAGGGGAGCGTGGGGACGATGGCGCAGTTTAAGTACGAGGGGCGCGACCGAAGCGGACGGAAAAAAGCTGGGGTGATCACTGCCGTTTCGCGGCGCGAGGCGGCGGCAAAGCTTCGGGAAAAAGGAATTCGCCCGCTGGCGCTTGCCGAAGTGCCGCCGTCCATATGGAACAAAGAAATTTCGTTTGGCCGCGCCGTCAAACTGCAGCACTTTGTCATCTTTTTGCGCCAGTTCGCAACGCTTGTGCGCGCCGGAGTGACGATCGTCGATTCGATCCGCATTTTGGCGGAGCAAACGGAAAGCAAGCCGCTCGCTAAGACGCTTCTTGACATCGAACAGTCATTGCGCGGCGGGAACCCGCTCTCAGCGGCAGCGGCGAATCATCCGCGCATCTTTCCGCCGCTGTTTGTCAACATGGTGCGCGCCGGTGAAGCGAGCGGGACGCTTGACGAGACGCTTGACCGCTTGGCCGATCATTTTGAAAAAATGCATCGGACGCGGCAAAAAATCGCCTCGGCGCTCGCCTATCCGATTGCTGTTGCCATCATTGCCACCGCGGTCGTTATTTTTTTGCTTGTCGCCGTTGTGCCAACGTTCGTCGAGATGTTCGCCGAGTTCCACGCTGAACTGCCGGCGATTACGAAGTTTGTGCTCAAAGCAAGCAGTGTGATGCAGCGGTATTGGTGGGCCGTCGTCCTGCTTTTTGCCGGCGTGTACGCATCGTTTGTGGTTCTTCGGCGGCAAAAGACAACGAAGTACTATTTGGATTATGCCGCCCTGCGGATGCCGATTTTTGGCACGCTCGTGCAAAAGGCGGCGCTCGCCCGCCTGACGCGGACGCTCAGCTCGCTTGTTGCAAGCTCGGTGCCGATTTTAGAGGCGCTTTCTATCGCCGGGCGCGTCGTGGAAAATGAAGTGATCGCATCTGTGCTGGC
Organism: Geobacillus sp. PK12; assembly: GCF_004123125.1. Lineage (NCBI taxonomy): Bacteria > Bacillati > Bacillota > Bacilli > Caryophanales > Anoxybacillaceae > Geobacillus > Geobacillus sp. PK12. Next base: position 13,824 of record NZ_SDKL01000036.1, on the reverse strand, counting down.
TGAAGCGCGAACCTCCCTCGAGCGCGGGCAATCGCTCTCGGAGCCGCTCCGCCGCCATTGGGCGTTTCCGCCGCTTGTTGCGCAAATGATCACGATCGGCGAACAGACCGGTGCGCTTGACGCCATGCTCGGCAAAGTCGCCGATTTTTACGAAGCGGAAGTCGATGCGGCCACCGACCGATTGAAATCGCTCATCGAACCGCTTATGATCGTGCTTCTCGCCGGCATCGTCGGGACGATCGTCACTTCGATCATCGTGCCGATGTATGATATTTTCAACCATATTCAACAATAAGATAAGAATATATTCCTATTTTTCTTCCTATGTTGTAGAATAATAGAGAAAACAAGATAAAAATGAAAGAAAGGGAGAGTGAACCATGTTCAAACGGATGTTGAAAAACGAGCGCGGCTTGACGCTCATCGAACTGCTCGCCGTCATTGTCATTTTGGGGATCGTTGCGGCGATTGCCATTCCGGCGATCGGGGGGTTGATTGACAATTCGAAAAAAGACGCGCACGTTTCGAATGCGCAACAAATGATCAATGCAGCGAAAATCGCCGTGACGGCGGATAAGGATTTGATACCGGCGAATGGGAAGTATACACTTGTTACGCTTGAATACTTAGAAGATAAGGGATATTTAGAAACAGTAAAAGACCCGGATGGAGGCACCAATTCGTATGAAAAAGGTACAGGTGCACAGCAAATGCAGACAGGCTTGAGTAGTGATCCTAAGGCTGATTATTCTTACGTACTTATCAAAAATAATAATAATAAACTAAGTTACTTTGTCAAATTAATTAACAATGAACGGGGGGTACATAATAGTGGGGCAGCTGTCGAAGAACAAAATCTTAAACGCAGTGTAGTTGGGCCTGCGACGACCAACAACGCAAGTGGAAGTTAAGAAGATAGCTGGAAATAGAAAAAGCGTTAGGAATTAATATCTATGAATCAAATTGCCTTAACTTTGGTTTTCCTCTACTCCCTCCTCCTCGCCTCATTTTTCAACGTTGTCGGGCTGCGGGTGCCGGTCGGGGAGTCGATCGTCCGCCCGCGGTCGCATTGTCCGGCGTGCGGACGGACGCTATCGGCGGGGGAGCTCATTCCGGTTGTGTCGTATGTCGTGCAGCGCGGGCGGTGCAAAGGGTGCGGGGGGCGCATTTCTCCCCTTTACCCGGCGATGGAATTGGCCACCGCTGCCTTGTTTACGGCCGCGCCGATGTGGGTCGGCTGGAGCGGGCGGCTCGTTGTGGCGTGGACGTTGATCAGCTTGTTTGCCATCATTGTCGTCTCCGATCTTCGCTACATGCTCATCCCCGACCGGGTGCTTTTGGTGTTTGCCGGTTTGTTTTTGGTTGAGCGGCTTGTGATTCCGTTTTTGCCGTGGGCCGATATGCTCCTTGGGGCGGCGGTCGGATTTTCGCTTTTATGGCTGATCGCCGTTTTGTCCAAAGGCGGGATGGGCGGCGGCGATGTGAAGCTGTTTGCCGTGCTTGGGTTTGTGCTCGGTTGGAAAATGGTGTTGCTCGCGTTTTTCTTGGCGACGTTGTACGGAACGGTGATCGGGCTTGTCGGCATGGCGTTGGGCCGCGTGCGGCGCGGCAAGCCGATGCCGTTTGCGCCGGCGATCGCACTCGGGGCGTTGACCGCGTTTTTCTTCGGAGAAGCGATCGTGCGCGCGTATATTTCACTCATGATGTAAAGACGGCAGAAAGGAAGCGGAATGAAGATGGCGTTATGGCGGCGAAAGGCGAAACAGGCGAACATCATCATCAAAGATCATGTCCTGCGCTATGTGGAAGCAAAGCCGGGGCAGCCGCCCGAGGCGAGGCGATGGGGCGAGCGAGCCTTGCCGCCCGGCATCATCCGCGATGGAAAAATCGCCGATCGGGAAACGTTGGCGATGATTTTGGACGAATGTGTTGACGAATGGAAACTTGACGGGCGGCGTGTCCGCTTTGTCGTTCCCGATCCGTTTGTGATGATCCGCCATTTGCCGCTTCCCGCTCATTTGCCGGACGAGGACATCCGCGGCTATTTGTTTATGGAGCTTGGCGAATCGATCCCGCTTCCGTTCGCCGATCCGGTGTTTGACTACGTCGTGGCCGAGAGAACAAACGAGGTGCTGAACGTGCTGTTGTTTGCCGCGCCGGAAGAGGCGGTGGCCGAATATGCGGCGCTCTTGGAAGACGCCGGCCTGCGCCCGGTGGCGGCCGATGTGTCCCCGCTTTGCGCCTATCGCCCGTTTTTTGTTGCCGGACAAGCCGCGGCGGACGACCACATTTTGCTTGTCCAGTTTGACGAATCGGCTGTCAATTTGAGCGTCTTCCACCGCCATTTGCCGCAGTTTATGCGCCATGTGCCGCTTGAGGCGCCCGGGGAGCCGACGGCGGCGATCGTCGACCCGTTTATTGACGTGTATAAAGAAATCGAGCGGATGATGAGCTTTTATTCGTTTTCCATCCAGCAAGGAAAACAGCAAATTACGCGCCTCTTCCTCACCGGCGACCATCCGCGGCTTGACGATGTGTTTGCCGTTATGTCAGAGCGGCTTGATGTGCCGCCGGAGCGGCTTTCTCGCTCGCTTGATCCGTTGCCGGACCGTTATCATCTCGCCTGGGGATTGGCGTTGAAAGAAGGAATGGCTGACCATGATCGTTGACATCAACTTGCTGCCGCGCAAAGAGCCGCGCCGTGCGGCGGGCGCCGTGCTGGCGGCCTTCGCCGTTTTGCTTCTGCTGCTTGGCGCTGGGGGAGGCTACTGGCTGATGGAGCGTGCGAATCAACGGCTCGCGGCGCTTGAAGGGGAGCTTCGGCAAGTGCGCGCCGAGCAGGCGGCGATGGAGGCGAAGGGAAAAACGACGGAGCAGCAGCAAGCTGAGCAAGAGCTTGCTAAAGCGGTCGAATGGGCGAACCGTTATCCGCTCAAAACGGTGCCGCTGTTGCGTGCGTTGGCCAAACAACTGCCGGAGCGCGGCTTTATCATGAACTTTTCGTATGCCGGTCAAAAGACGGTGACGATGACAGTGCAGTTTGATGCGGCGGAAGAAGCGGCCTATTATTTAGATCGGCTTGAGGAAGTTCATTTGGTCAAAGCCGTCAAATTGACCGGCATCTCGGCCAGCGGCGAAAGCGGCGGGGCAGAGGGGGAAACGATCGTGCCGCGGTATATCGCGCAATATGAGCTGGAACTTCAGCCGACAAGAAAAGAGGGGGACAACGAATGATGGGCCGTTTTGGCAAATGGCCGCTCGTGTTTACCGGGGTGTTTCTTCTTGCCGCTCTTTTGTTTGCCGCTTTCTATGTTTTTGTGCTCATGCCGCGCTACGAACAAATGGATCGGCTCGAGTCGGTCGTACAAAGCGAGAAAAACGTGTTGGCTGCAATGAAAAAGCAGGCGGCGGGGAATCGAGAAGAAACGGCAGAGAGCCTGGCGGCTTTGCAGAGGAAAGTGCCGGTGCGCCCGTTCGCCGACCAACTGTTGCTGGCGTTTCAAAAAGCGGAATATATTTCTGACAGCCGGTTATTGAGCGTCAGCTTCGCTGAAGGGCAAGGAACCGGAGAATCTCCTTCGCAAGGGAACGCGAATGGAGCGGAAAGCAAGGCGTCCGGAGACAAGGCGTTGATTCCTCCAAGCGGCATCCAGTCTATTACCGCCCAATTGACGGTGGAATCTCCCTCCTATTATCAGCTTGAACGGTTTTTAGAGGTGCTTGAGCACTCTGAGCGCATTTTGGCGGTGGAAGGATTGACGTTTACCGGCCCGCCGGAGTTGACGTCCACCGCTGTCGACGTGCAACCGCTCGCCTATTCCATCAATGTCCGCGCCTTTTACGCGCCGCAGCTTGAGAAATGGAAGCAGCTCATTCCCATCCGCGATGTCCCTCCGCCAAGCGGCAAAGACAATCCGCTCGTGGAAGTGGCGCCGCCTTCGGGACGGTAGCGGGGATGGTGGAAGGCCGATATGCTCATTCGCATGAAGCGGGGGATGACCCTCATTGAGCTTTTGGCTGTGCTCGTCATCATCGGTATTGTGGCGATGATCGTCGGTCTTGCCATGTGGACGGTGATCGACCGTGCGCGCGAGCGGGCGTTTGTTTCCGATGCGTATGGACTATATGAAGCGGCGCGGCTGTATGTCGGCGCCGAGAAAGTGGAATTTTTGCCAGCCCGTTCTTCTGCCATATTGTCGTATGGAGAATTGGTGGGCAACGGTTTGCTGGATCCAATCGAAGATCCGTTTACCGGAAATGTATTGCCGCCGGAAACGAATCCATCGTACGTGCTTGCCACGAAGCGGGAAGACGGCGGGATCGATTATGCCGTTTGCTTAAAAGGCGAGACAAAGCAGCTTTGCACCTATGAGGGGCGCGAGCAGCCGATTCCTGTCGAAGCGCTGGGGACCGAGGCGATTCGCAACCGTTGATGTCGGAAAATGAAGAACAGAAGCGGGGACAAGACGACAAATGTCTTGTTCTTTTTTTTTCCGTTTGTGGTAAGATAGGCGAAAGAAATCGAAGCATGAAGAAGGACGGTGGCCAAATGGACAAGCAGCGCATGCGCATTATGGTGAATATCAACGGCAAGCCCCGCCCATTTACCGTGGAGCGTTCGTCGGAAGGACGGCCGTCCGAGGAGTCGGGTGGATATCCGGTGGACAGCCATCTAGGGAAAGGACAGCGAGCCAAAAACGAGGCGGATGACAGCCGCCAAGTGAGCGCGTTTCAAGAAGGCGGGCCATCCGCAGGCAAGCCATCAACAGGCCTGTGGGTTGTGGAGGATGGGCAAGTTCGAGAAGATGTTGAAACGACGGGTTGGGAAGAGGCGGCCGCCCTTGAGGCGGATGAACGGGTCATTTCCGTTTCCGAGGCGATGCAACAAAAGAAAAGCGCCAGACGTCGGACATGGCGGCTGCCGGCTCAAGCCAAGTCGCTGCTCGCCGCCGCGTTGGTCGCTGCGTTGGTCGGCATGGCGTTTGGCATGACGGTGCTGCGCATCATTCCGAAGGAAAAATTGGCTTCGTCGCCGGCATCTGAAGCGATGACGGAATTGACAAAGCCTGAAACAGCGGCGGGCGAAGAAGGAAGAGAAAGCGTCGTACGAGCGCCGTTTTCCATTGCGGTCATTCAAGCTGGCGTCTATTCGAATGCGGCGGCGGCCAAGCAGGCGTCCGAATCGATCAAAACAGCAGGCGTGCCGGTCGTCGTCGCGGGGCAAAAACCGGCAGCGCTCTATATCGCCGTCGGCGCGGATAAGGAAACGTTGCGGACGGTCAACGACCAATACCGCCAAAGGGTGCCAAGCACGTATGTCAAAGAGCTGTCGTTTGCCGCCGAAGCGGCGGCGCGCCGGTCGGAGGCCATCCAAAAAGGGGAGGTTTTGTATGAAAACATGGCAGCGGTCTCCGCGGCTTTGCTTGGCGGCAGGAAAGCAGGAGAAGATGACTGGCAGGCGCTCCAAAAGGCGTATGACGCGTTAGAAAAAAGCAACGCTTCAAGCGACAAAACAGTCGGGCGGTATGTTGAAGCGCTGAAGCAGGCGTATGTCGCCCTTGCCGCATACAAAGAGCAACGGGATGAAGCGCTGTTGGCCAAAGCCCAGCAACAGCTGCTCGAGGCGCTCGCCGCTTATATCAAATTGGTGCCGCTAGGGAGCTAGGAGCCCCGTTTTTTTTTGCCTATTGCATATAAGTTGCAATAAAGAATTTCCGATTTTTTCGTTTCTACATTTATCTCCATACAAGTCGACTATGATATAACGTGGCGAGTGACCGGCTGGATGTAAAACAAATTATTATAGATAGATGGCAACGAAAACGTTTCACATATCCTTGACGGAAAAGCCGTTTGTCCATTTTTCGACTGTCGAAGGCAAGCCTGTGGCTTGGACGACCGAACAACCTCCCGCTTCACAGACCCATACATGAATCTGAAAGCGGCGTTGTTCGGCCGCCCCACAGTCGCTCAAATGACTTGGAAAAGCTGCAACGGTTCATGCTTCAAATGGCATCTATACAGAAAATTGCCTTTCACCGCAAAATTTGCTACGATACAAATGAATCTTCCGAGCCGAAACGAGCGAAAGGAGAATGAACGATGCCTCCACGGTTCGTGCTTGCTTCCCGCTCCCCACGCCGCAGGCAGATCCTCGAGCTGGCCGGTTGGCCGTTTGACGTTCAAGAAAGTCAAGCCGATGAGACGATCGCCCCCGGAACGCCCCCTGATGAAGCGGTTCAACTGCTTGCCCGCCGGAAAGTTGAGGCGGTGGCGCCGTCTGTCCCTGATGCGTACGTTCTTGGCGCTGATACAATCGTGGTGTGCGATGGCCGCTTGTTAGGGAAGCCGCGCACGGAAGAAGAAGCATTCGCCATGTTGCGGCTCTTGTCCGGGCGAACGCATGACGTATGGACCGGCGTCGCCATCGCACTCCCTCATGGATCAATCACATCGTTTGCGGAAAAAACAGCCGTCACGTTTTGGGAGCTGGGAGACGAGGAAATCGCCGCCTATATTGCGACCGGGGAGCCGATGGACAAGGCGGGGGCGTATGGCATCCAAGGCCGCGCCGCCCTGTTTGTCAAACGGATCGAAGGCGACTATTTGACGGTCGTCGGCCTGCCGCTGTCGCGGACGGTGAGGGAATTGCGCCGGCTCGGGTGGCCGCCGGCATAGATGAAAGCACAGGCGGCCGCCGTCTGGCGCCTTTTTGGCAAAAGAACGCCCCCGCAAACGGATTCTGCTGTCGTACCGAGGGGCGGTTCAAGCCTCTCCATCTTTCGATGAAGCAAAACAAAAAAGGGGGAGTATGATGGCGTGGATGATCCGCGATGTGCCGAAAGACAGCCGGCCGCGTGAACGGCTGCTGTCATCAGGGCCAGAAAGTTTATCCGACCATGAACTGATCGCCATTTTGTTGCGCACGGGCACGAAGGAGGAGTCGGTCGTGCAGCTCGCCCAGCGTCTCCTTCGCCATTTTGAGGGGCTGAGGTCGCTCAAAGACGCAACGGTCGAAGAAATGACGAACATCAAAGGGATCGGGCCGACGAAAGCCGTGCAAATTTTGGCGGCGCTCGAGCTCGGCCGACGCATCCACCAGTCCGGCTGCGCCGACCGCTATGTGATTCGTTGCCCGGAAGACGGAGCGAAATACGTCATGGAAGATATGCGCTTTTTATCGCAAGAACATTTTGTCGCCATTTATTTAAATACGAAAAATCAAGTCATCTACCGCAAAACGGTGTTCATCGGCAGTTTAAACGCCTCGATTGTCCATCCGCGCGAAGTGTTTAAAGAGGCGATCAAACGTTCCGCCGCCTCAGTCATTTGTGTGCATAACCACCCTTCTGGCGATCCGACTCCAAGCCGCGAAGACATCGATGTGACGAAACGGCTCGCGGAATGCGGCCGCATCATCGGCATCGAGCTCTTGGATCACCTCATCATCGGCGATCAAAAATTCATCAGTTTGAAAGAAAAAGGCTATGTCTGACGGTTCTCATTTTTTGTCGAATCAGTTATAATATCAACTATGGGTTTTTCCGAATCCGTTCGGGCGGTGTTGTACAATTTATAAATGACTTGACATCTGATCCATGTTGTCAATAGAAAATCATATGCATTTCGTTTCGGAAAGGAAGATCGATCATATGTTTGGAATTGGGACGAAAGATCTCGGGATTGATTTAGGAACAGCGAATACGCTCGTTTATGTGAAGGGAAAAGGGATCGTTTTGCGCGAGCCGTCGGTTGTCGCCATTCAGCGCGACACGAAGCAAATCGTCGCCGTCGGCAATGAAGCGAAAAACATGATCGGGCGCACGCCGGGCAACATCGTGGCGCTTCGTCCGATGAAAGACGGCGTCATCGCCGATTATGAAACGACGGCGACGATGATGAAATATTTCATTCGCAAGGCCGTCAAAACGAAAGGGTTGTTTGCCAGCAAGCCGTATGTGATGGTATGCGTGCCGTACGGCATCACAGCCGTGGAGGAGCGCGCGGTCATCGATGCGACTCGCCAGGCTGGAGCACGCGATGCCTATACGATTGAAGAACCATTTGCGGCCGCGATCGGCGCCAATTTGCCGGTGTGGGAGCCGACCGGGAGCATGGTCGTCGACATCGGCGGCGGTACGACTGAAGTGGCCGTGATTTCGCTCGGCGGCATCGTGACGAGCCAGTCGATTCGCATCGCCGGCGATGAAATGGATGAGGCGATCATTCAATACATCCGAAAAACGTACAATTTGATGATCGGAGAACGGACGGCGGAGGCGATTAAAGTCGAGATCGGCTCAGCCGGAAATCCGGAAGGAATCGGAAACATGGAAATTCGCGGCCGCGACTTGCTCACTGGGCTGCCAAAAACGATCGAAATCAGCGCCGAAGAAGTGGCTGAGGCGCTGCACGATACGGTCTATGCGATCGTCGAGTCGGTGAAAAACACGCTCGAAAAAACACCGCCGGAGCTAGCGGCTGACATTATGGACCGCGGCATCGTGCTGACAGGCGGCGGCGCTTTGTTGCGCAATTTGGACAAGGTCATCAGCAAAGAGACGGACATGCCGGTCATCGTCGCGGAAAATCCGCTTGATTGCGTGGCCATTGGCACCGGGAAAGCGCTCGACCACATCGACTTGTTTAAAAACAAGGCGAGAGACCATCGCTGACGGTAAGAAGGTGTGACGCATGCCACAGCTTTTTGGGAATAAGCGTCTCATTTTTTTGCTCGTCAGCATCGTCATCCTTGTCATGTTGATCGGCTTTTCCCTGCGCAGCCGCGAAGAATTGACGTGGCCGGAGCAGTTTGTAAAAGATACGGTCGGTTTTGTTCAGCTTCTGTTTGGGAAGCCCGCCCAGCAAGTCGCGGGCTTCTTTGAAAATGTGAGCGATCTTCGCCGTACATATAAGGAAAACGAACTGCTGAAGGCAAGACTTGAGGAATATGCGGCGCTTGAGACCGAGGTCGAGGCGCTGCGGCAAGAAAACGAACGGCTGCGCGCGTTGCTCGATAAAAAAGAGAGCTTGCGTGATTTTGTTTCGATTCAGGCGACGGTGATCGGGCGGAACCCGGATCGTTGGCGGGAAACGATCATCATCAACAAAGGCGAGCAACACGGCGTGAAAAAAGATATGGCCGTCATCACCCCAGCGGGGCTTGTCGGCAAGGTGCAGCACGCTTCCCAATTTACGTCCACTGTGCAGCTGTTAAGCGCGCTTGACCAAAACAACCGCATTTCCGCTTATATCCAAGGAAAGGAAAACGTGTTTGGGTTGATCGAAGGCTACGATGAGAAGCGGCGCGAGTTGCTGCTCGGAGAAATTCCGATTGACGCCAAAGTGGAAAAAAGGCAAAAAGTGTTGACTTCCGGCCTTGGCGGCGTGTTTCCGAAAGGGCTGCCGATCGGTGAGGTGACTGAAGTCAAGCCGGACCAATACGGATTGACGAAAGTCGTCTATGTCAAGCCGTTTGCCAACTTGTATGATATTGACGACGTCATGATTGTGAAACGAACCATCGATGCAGCACTGCAGGAAAAGGAGGAGGCAAAGTGAACAAGTGGCGTCTCCCTTTCCTTGCGGTGTTATGTTTTGTGAGTGAGAGCCTTTTTGTTGATATATGGCCAAAAGGCGACTTGTATGTCCACTATTTTTTTGTTCCCCGGTTTTTTCTTGTTTTTCTCGTGTTCACAGCGATGCATTTCGGCGGGACGCGGGCGATGGGGTACGGGTTTATCTTCGGGTTTCTGTATGACTGCGTCTACACAGAGCTGCTCGGTGTTTATGCGTTTGCCTATACGCTTATCGCCTACTTGGCGGGCAAAGCGATGAAATGGTTCCACCAAAACTGGTTCGTTGCATCGCTCTTGTCGCTGCTTTCCATTGTGCTGCTTGACAGTTATGTCTACGGCATCCAGCTGTTGATCGGGCGGACCGATTGGTCGTTTTCTGTTTTTTGGGACCGCCGTCTATGGCCGACGCTGCTTCTGAACGTCGCGTTTTTGCTCGTCTTTTCGTACCCGCTCGAACGGCGATTGGCCAAAATTCGCCGGTTTGAGCAGGAAGAATAAAAGAGGAAAAACGGCCCGTTTTGTAGAATTATTCGTTGGGGTGAACGTTGTGGCGAAACAAAAGCAGCAGTATGTGACGATTAAAGGGACGAAAGATGGGCTGACGCTGCATCTCGACGACCGCTGCTCGTATGACGATTTATTGAAAGAAATCGAGGAGCGGCTTGTCAAACAAGCTGGCGTCGCGCCAGACAGCCCCCTTGTCTCTGTTCATCTGAAAATTGGGAACCGCTATTTGACGCCTGCCCAAGAGGAAGAGGTGCGTGCGCTCATCCGCCGTTCAAAAAATTTGGTCGTCGATTCGATCGAAAGCAATGTCATGTCGAAAGCAGAAGCGATAGAATGGATGAGAAAAACGGAAATTGTGCCCGTTTCGCGCATTGTCCGTTCGGGACAAGTGCTTCATGTCGAAGGGGATTTGCTGCTGATCGGCGACGTGAACCCTGGCGGAACGGTCATTGCCGGAGGCAACATTTTCATTCTCGGCGCCTTGCGCGGCATCGCCCATGCCGGGTATGCCGGCAATAAACAGGCGATCATCGCTGCATCGGTCATGAAACCGATGCAGCTGCGCATCGGCGACATCATGAGCCGAGCGCCCGATTCGAAAACGGATGAAGGAAATGAAATGGAATGCGCCTATATTGATGAGCATAACCAAATTGTTGTCGACCGCCTTCAGCTGCTTATGCATTTGCGGCCGAATTTGACGCGCTTAGAAAGGAGAATGTGACCGTGGGAGAAGCGATCGTCATCACTTCCGGAAAAGGCGGCGTCGGCAAAACGACGACGACCGCGAACCTTGGGACGGCCCTCGCCATTCTAGGGAAGCGGGTGTGCCTTGTCGACACCGACATCGGGCTGCGCAACCTCGATGTCGTGCTTGGGCTTGAGAACCGAATTATTTATGATTTGGTCGATGTCGTTGAAGGGCGTTGCACGGTGCAGAAGGCGCTTGTGAAAGACAAGCGGTTCGATAACCATTTGTATTTGTTGCCGGCCGCGCAAACGAGCGATAAGTCGGCGGTCAACCCCGCGCAAATGAAACAGCTCATTGAGGAGCTGAAACAGGAATACGATTATGTGCTCATCGACTGTCCGGCTGGAATCGAACAAGGCTATCGCAACGCTGTCGCCGGCGCGGACGAAGCGATCGTCGTCACGACGCCGGAAGTGTCGGCGGTCCGCGACGCCGACCGCATCATCGGCTTGCTTGAAGCGGAGGAGCACGTCAAACCGCCGCGCCTCATCATCAACCGCATTCGCAGCCATATGGTGAAAAACGGCGATATGTTGGATGTCGACGAAATCATCTCGCATTTATCGATCGAGTTGCTCGGCATTATCGCCGACGATGAAAACGTGATCAAAGCGTCGAACCGCGGCGAGCCGATTGTGCTGGACCCAAACAGCAAAGCGTCGATCGCCTTCCGCAACATTGCCCGCCGCATCCTCGGCGAGTCGGTGCCGCTGCCGCCGCTTGAGGAAGAGGAGAAGGGGCTGTTTTCAAAGATTCGGAAAATATTTAGTTTGAAATCATGAAGTTGGCGCAAGAAGGCCGTTGAATGGGCCTTCTTTTTTTATTCATAATTGTTGTGCTGTTTGGAATTCCTGATCTGTAACAACGGAAGCAGATGGTATCGATCGGTTGCGGCGCTCAGCCGAAACGTTGGTGTGAAACCGTTTGAGGGATTTGTTCGCGGACGTGTTCGGCGAGGCGCGGCGAAAAACGCTCGTTCATATTCCATGAGGTTGTCTCATAAATTAGTACAAACGTTGTTGGAAAGGTGGAGGGGGGACGTATGGATCGACGCGTCCGTGAGATGAAAAAACGCATTGAAAAACGAAGAAGGGAACGTCAATATAAGGGGCAGGTTCCAAAAGAATCTAGATGGAGCGCCGCTGATGAGGAGCGGTACGGGCTGCCGGTCGTCACGTACGACCGCTATTCGTTTGAATCAGAGCCGCATCCGCTGTTTCGCAAAGAGTGGTTTCTTTTTCAAACCCTCATCGCCGCTTGTCTCGTGCTCGTGACGGCCATTGTGTTCCGGCATCCTTCCGCTTCGCTCGAGCCGGCGCGGCAGTTTATTGCCCGGACGATGGAAACGGAGTTTCAGTTTGCGGCTGTCTCAGCGTGGTATGAGAAAGCGTTCGGTGAGCCGCTCGCTTTTTTTGCACCGCAAAAAGAAACGAAGACGAAACCGGCGCCTTCCTACGCTGTGCCCGCTTCCGGCCGGGTGTTGGAGAGCTTTGACCAAAACGGGCAAGGAGTGATGATCGAAACCGAGAATGGAGCCAAAGTGGAAGCGATGAAAGAAGGAATTGTCACCTTTGCCGGTACGAAAGACCGTCTTGGCAAAACGGTCATCATCCAACATGCGGACGGCACGGAGACGTGGTACGGACATTTGGGGGCCATTTCAGTGAAATTGTATGACTTTGTTGAAATGGGGCAGGAAGTTGGCACGGCCGAGGCGAGCGAGGCAAATAAACAGAAAGGGCTGTTTTATTTTGCGATTAAACAAGGAGATGAATTTATCGATCCGATTCAGGTGATCTCCTTTGAATAAGTATATGGCGCTGCTCGGGAAGCTGCACGTCCACCCGCTGTTATGGCTGATCGGCGGCATCGCGGTGCTTACCGCCCATTTCAAGCAGCTTTGCCTGCTGTTTTTCATCGTCCTCGTTCATGAGCTCGGCCATGCGGCGGCAGCCGCGTTTTTCTCTTGGCGGGTGAAGCGGATTTTGCTGCTGCCGTTCGGCGGAGTGGCGGAAGTCGAAGAGCACGGCAACCGGCCGTTTGGCGAGGAGTGGATCGTGACGCTCGCCGGGCCGGCCCAGCATCTGTGGCTCACAGCGGCGGCGTTTTTTTTGTGGAAGGCCGGCATGATGGATGGCGGGAGCTGGGAGCTCTTTTTTCGCTACAATGCGGCCATTTTCGCTTTGAACTTGCTGCCGATCTGGCCGCTGGATGGAGGCAAGCTATTGTTTTTGCTGCTGTCCTACCGCCGCCCGTTCAGCGAAGCGCACCGGAACACGGTCGCCATATCGGCCGCCGTGCTTGCTGTCGGCGTCGTTCTTTTGTTTGTGTTGGCGCCGCGCCAGCTTGATTTATGGGCGATCGCCGCCTTTTTGGCGCATGCTCTTTGGCAGGAGCAAAAGCAGCATCCGTATGTCGTCATGCGCTTTTTGCTTGAGCGGTATTATGGAAACAAAGGCGGCTATACAAAGCTGCGGACGATTACGGCGCCGGCGGACGAACGCATCTCGGCCGTGCTGCAGCGATTTTACCGCGGACAAAAGCATGCGATCATCGTCGTTCGCGACGGGCGCGAACGGGCGACGCTCGATGAAAACGAGCTGCTGCATGCGTTTTTTGCCGAAAAACAAGCCGATGCGCCGCTTGGCGCTCTCATCTATTGATCGTGGCTATATATAAAAGTTTCACATATCCTTGATGGAAAAGTCGCTTATCTATTTTTCGACTGATGAAGGCAAGCCACAGGCTTGCCCTCGTCACACCTTGGCGTGACGGGAGGCCGAACAGCCGCTCGCTTCACAGACTCATACATGGGTCTGACAGCGGCGTTGTTCGGTCGCTCGACAGTCGATCCAATGCTCGGCAAAAGCTGCAAATGTGAAAGCTTCAAATGGCATCTATATAGTCGTTTGCACCGTTTCATCATCGCCCGCCGGGGGACGAAGGTGTGAGTAAAATATTTGTGGGTGACATTCAGGAATGATTCCC